>NZ_JBHXTV010000005.1:451270-478296 GCF_042671585.1 Streptomyces sp. NPDC127129 | reverse complement strand
CGCCTGGGGGGGCCTTTCGTTGGGTTTCGGGGTACCTCCCTTTCCGGGGTTTTAATCTCCGGTATCCTTCCTTTCGGTGGGGGGGCCTCCCCCCCCCCGCGGCGCCCCCCCTTCCAGGCACGGAACCGACCGCCCGACGGGCGGTGGGGGGCCGGTCCTACCGCCCGTTGAAGGCGTCCTTCAACCGCGAGAACAGCCCCTGCTGCCCCGGCTGACCGTGCTGACCCGGGGGGCGACCCCCGGACCCCCGGCCCTCACGCCTACCGCCCGTTGAACGCATCCTTCAACCGCGAGAACAGCCCCTGCTGCCCAGGCTGGAACTGGCCCGTCGGCCGCTCCTCGCCACGCAGCTTCGCCAGTTCGCGCAGCAGCCGCTCCTGCTCGGCGTCGAGCTTCGACGGCGTCGTCACCTCGACGTGCACGATCAGGTCGCCGCGGCCGCCACCGCGCAGGTGCGTGATGCCGCGCCCGTGCAGCGGGATCGACTGGCCGGACTGGGTGCCCGGGCGGATGTCGACCTCCTCCATCCCGTCGAGCGTCTGCAACGGCACCTTCGTACCGAGCGCTCCCGCCGTCATCGGGATGGTGACCGTGCAGTGCAGGTCGTCGCCGCGCCGCTGGAAGGTCTCGTGCGGGACCTCGTGGATCTCGACGTACAGGTCACCGGCGGGGCCGCCGCCGGGGCCGACCTCGCCCTCGCCCGCGAGCTGGATGCGCGTGCCGTTGTCGACACCGGCCGGGATCTTCACGGTGAGCGTGCGCCGCGAGCGGACCCGCCCGTCGCCCGCGCACTCGGGGCACGGGGTCGGGACGACCGTGCCGAAGCCCTGGCACTGGGGGCAGGGGCGGGAGGTCATGACCTGGCCCAGGAAGGACCGCGTGACCTGCGAGACCTCACCGCGGCCGCGGCACATGTCACAGGTCTGGGCGGACGTGCCGGGCGCTGCGCCCTCACCGGAACAGGTCGTACAGACGACCGCCGTGTCGACCTGGATGTCCTTCGTCGTGCCGAAGGCGGCCTCGTTGAGGTCGATCTCCAGCCGGATCATGGCGTCCTGGCCGCGGCGCGTGCGCGAGCGCGGCCCGCGCTGCGACGCCGTACCGAAGAAGGCGTCCATGATGTCCGAGAAGTTCCCGAAGCCGCCCTGGCCGAAGCCACCGGCTCCACCACCGCCGCCGGACGCGGACAGCGGGTCGCCACCGAGGTCGTAGACCTGCTTCTTCTGCGGGTCCGACAACACCTCGTAGGCGGCGTTGATCTCCTTGAACCGCTCCTGCGTCTTCGGATCGGGATTGACATCCGGGTGCAGCTCGCGGGCGAGCCGCCGGAATGCCTTCTTGATCTCGTCCTGGGACGCGTCGCGGCGCACGCCGAGTACGGCGTAGTAGTCCGTGGCCACTTACGACTCCGCCAGGATCTGTCCGACGTAACGTGCCACTGCGCGTACCGCTCCCATCGTTCCGGGGTAGTCCATGCGGGTCGGTCCGACCACGCCGAGTTTGGCGACTGCCTCGTCGCCCGAACCGTAGCCGACCGCGACGACGGACGTGGACGTGAGGCCCTCGTGGGCGTTCTCGTGCCCGATCCGTACGGTCATGCCCGAGTCCTTGGCCTCGCCCAGCAGCTTGAGGAGCACGACCTGCTCCTCGAGGGCTTCGAGAACGGGCCTGATCGTGAGGGGGAAGTCATGGCCGAAACGGGTGAGATTGGCGGTACCGCCGATCATCAACCGCTCCTCGTGCTCCTCCACCAGGGTTTCGAGCAGGGTCGCGAGCACCGTCGAGACCGTGCCCCGGTCCTCCGTCTCCTCGAAGGACTCCGGAAGATCCTGCACCAGCTGCGGCACGTCCGCGAAACGGCGGCCGACGACCCGGCTGTTGAGCCGGGCGCGCAGGTCCGCGAGCGAGGCCTCGCCGAACGGCGCCGGACAGTCGATGACGCGCTGCTCGACGCGGCCGGTGTCCGTGATCAGCACCAGCATCAGCCGGGCGGGGGCCAGCGAGAGCAGCTCCACGTGCCGGACCGTCGAGCGGGTCAGCGACGGGTACTGCACGACGGCGACCTGCCGGGTCAGCTGCGCGAGCAGCCGGACCGTGCGCCCGACGACGTCGTCGAGGTCGACGGCTCCGTCGAGGAAGTTGTGGATCGCGCGCCGCTCGGGCGTCGACAGCGGCTTGACGCCGGCGAGCCGGTCGACGAAGAGGCGGTAGCCCTTGTCGGTCGGGATGCGTCCGGCGCTGGTGTGCGGCTGGGCGATGTAGCCCTCGTCCTCCAGCACGGCCATGTCGTTGCGCACGGTGGCGGGCGAGACGCCGAGCTTGTGGCGCTCCGTGAGCGCCTTGGAGCCGACCGGCTCCTCCGTCCCGACATAGTCCTGGACGATGGCGCGCAGCACCTCGAGTCTGCGTTCGCTGAGCATCGCGCACACCTCCAGCTGTCGTATCGGTTGCTCCGCATTTGGCACTCGCCCTGTTCGAGTGCCAGGAATCCCCCGGCCAGTGTACGGCGGCGGGCATCGCTCCTGGCAAGGAGGCTGTGTCGGAGGCCACGTCGTTGCGGATAGCGTCGCGGTATGGATGTCGATTGGGAAGAGTACGGCTGGGAGCGGCTCGGTAACGGGGTGGGCAGGCGCCGACTGCCCGGCTGGGACGCCACGGTGGGGCTGGTACTGGGCGAGCGCGCCGTGCTGCTGTACGACACGGGCTCGACGCTCGCCGAGGGCGCCGAGCTGCGGGCACAGGCGGAGGCGCTCACGGGCGGCCGGAGAGTGACGCACATCGCACTGAGTCACCCGCACTTCGATCATGTCCTCGGCACGGCGGCCTTCGCGGGGGCGGAGGTGTTCGGGGCGGTGGGCCTGGACGAGCTGCTGCGCCGGGAGCGGCACGCGCTGCGAGAGGACGCGGTACGTCAGGGGGTGGCGGAGTCGGCGGCGACGGAGGCCGTGGACACCCTCGTCCTCCCGGGGCACATGGTGTCGGGCGAGTGGACGCTGGACCTGGGCGGCCGCCAGGTGCTGCTGGCCAACGTCGGGCCGGGGCACTCGGGCCACGACCTGGTGCTCCTGGTCCCGGACGCCGACGGGGTGGAGGTCGTCTTCTGCGGTGACCTGGTCGAGGAGTCGGGCGAGCCGCAGGCCGGCAGCGACGCCGTCGGCTCGCAATGGCCGGCGGCCCTGGACCGGCTGCTGGCGCTCGGCGGGGAGGACGCGCTGTACGTGCCGGGGCACGGGGCGGCGGTGGACGCGGCGTTCGTGCGGCGCCAGCGGGATGAGCTGGCACGGCGCTTCTCCGTCGCATAACGTCGCCCGAATGCGCAGCTACAACCCGGACCTGACGCCCCCTTGGAAGCGATCCGCCCCGGTGCCGGAGGTGCCGGCGGAGGCGGACCTCGTGGTGGAGGAGGTCTCGACAGGCTTCTGCGGGGCGGTGATCCGCTGCGAGGCGGGCACGGTCACGCTGGAGGACCGCTTCGGCAAGCACCGCGTGTTCCCGATGGATCCGCGGGGCTTCCTGCTGGAGGGCAAGGTGGTGACCCTGGTCCGCCCCGCCGCCGGACCGGCGCGCCCCAGCCGCACGGCCTCGGGCTCCGTCGCGGTCCCGGGCGCGCGGGCGCGGGTGGCCCGGGCGGGGCGGATCTACGTGGAGGGCCGGCACGACGCGGAGCTGGTGGAGCGGGTCTGGGGCGACGACCTGCGCATCGAGGGCGTGGTGGTGGAGTACCTGGAGGGCATCGACGACCTTCCGTCGATCGTCGCGGAGTTCGGCCCGGCGGCGGACGCACGGCTCGGCATCCTCGTCGACCACCTGGTGCCGGGCTCGAAGGAGTCCCGCATCGCGGCGCAGGTCACGTCCCCGGACGTCCTGATCGTGGGTCATCCGTACATCGACGTGTGGGAGGCCGTGAAGCCGTCCTCCGTGGGCATCCCGGCGTGGCCGGCGGTCCCCCGGGGCCAGGACTGGAAGACGGGCGTCTGCCAGGCGCTGGGCTGGCCGCAGAACACGGGGGCCGCCTGGCAGCACATCCTGTCGAAGGTCCACTCCTACAAGGACCTGGAACCGTCGCTCCTGGGCAGGGTGGAGGAGCTGATCGACTTCGTGACGGCGCCGTAGGCCCGTCCCGCCCGGTCGACCCGCCCGGGCCCCGGCGCCGCAGGTACGACACCGGGGCTCGGCGCCAGGGGTAGGACACCGGGGCTCGGCACCGGGGGTACGGCGCCGGGGTAGGACACCGGGGGGCTCGGCACCGGGAGTACGGCGCCGGGGCTCGGCACCGGGAGTACGGCGCCGGGGTAGGACACCGGGGCTCGGCACCGGGCCACGGCGCAGGGGGTACGCCCCCGGGGGCTCGGCGCCCTAGGGGTAGGGGCCCTAGGGGTAGGGGCCCTAGGGGTAGGGGCCCTAGTCCACCAGGTCGCGGACGACCGCGTCGGCGAGGAGCCGGCCCCGCAGGGTCAGGACCGCGCGCCCCGCCTCGTACGGCTCGGGCGCGAGGAGCCCGTCCGCGAGGGCCTTGCGGGAGGCCGCGAGGCCGTCGGGCTTCAGGAGGTCCAGCGGGCAGCCCTCCCGGAGCCGCAGCTCCAGAAGCACACGCTCCACGCGCCGGTCCTCCGCCGAGAGGAGCTCCCGCCCCGCGCCCGGCGACCGCCCGGCGGAGAGGGCCGCCGCGTACGCCCCCGGATGCTTCACGTTCCACCAGCGCACACCGCCCACGTGCGAGTGCGCCCCCGGGCCCGCGCCCCACCAGTCGGCGCCGCGCCAGTACAGCTCGTTGTGCAGGCACCGCCCGGCCTCCGACGTGGCCCAGTTCGAGACCTCGTACCAGTCGAAGCCGGCCTCGGCGAAGACGGAGTCGGCGATCAGATACCGGTCCGCGTGCACGTCGTCGTCCGTCATCGGCACCTCGCCGCGGCGGATCCGGCGCGCCAGCTGCGTCCCCTCCTCGACGATCAGGGCGTACGCGCTGACATGGTCGGGGCCCGCTCCGATCGCCGCCTCCAGCGACGCGCGCCAGTCGTCGTCGGACTCCCCCGGCGTCCCGTAGATCAGGTCCAGGTTCACGTGCTCGAAGCCCGCAGCCCGCGCCTCCGCGACGCACGCCTCGGGCCGCCCCGGGGTGTGCGTGCGGTCGAGGACCTTCAGGACGTGCTGCCGGGCGCTCTGCATCCCGAACGACACCCGGTTGAAGCCGCCGGCCCTCAGCTCCGACAGATACGCCGGATCCACCGACTCCGGGTTCGCCTCCGTCGTCACCTCGGCGTCGTCCGCGAGCCCGAACTCGTCCCGGATCGCCCCCAGCATCCGTACGAGATCACCGGCCGCGAGCAGCGTCGGCGTACCGCCGCCGACGAAGACGGTCCGCACCGGCCGCGGGTCGTCGCCGAGCACCTTCCGGGCGAGGCGTATCTCCTCGACGACCTGCCCCGCGTAGTTGTCCCGGGAGGCGAGCACGCCTCCGGCACCGCGCAGCTCGCTCGCGGTGTACGTGTTGAAGTCGCAGTAGCCGCAGCGGGTCGCGCAGTACGGCACGTGCAGATAGAACCCGAGCGGCCGCTCCCCGGCCCCTTCCAGGGCGTGCGAGGGCAGCGCCCCGTCGTCGGGCATGGGCTCACCATCGGGCAGTACGGAAGGCATGAGCCCATTGTCCCGTACTGCCCGACGTGGACCGCCGGCCTGTGGACAACCGTCGGCCGGCTACGGCCGGACCGGTCCGGTCAGGCCTCCCGCGCCCCCGTGTACATGTCCTCGATCAGGTCCTTGTACGTCCGCTCCACCACCGGCCGCTTCATCTTCAGCGACGGGGTGAGCTCGCCGTGCTCCACGTCCAGGTCCCGCGGGAGCAGCCGGAACTTCTTGATCGTCTGCCAGCGCTGCAGGCCCTCGTTGAGCCGGTCCACGTACCCCTGGACCATCTCCAGCGTCTGCGGGGCGGCCACGACCTCCGCGTACGCCTTGCCCGCGAGGCCGTTCTCCGCGGCCCAGCCGAGGATGGCGGGCTCGTCGAGCGCGATGAGGGAGGAGCAGTAGTTCCGGTCGGCGCCGAGGACGACGATGTTGGAGACGAAGGGGCAGACGGCCTTGAACTGGCCCTCGATCTCGGTCGGCGCGATGTACTTGCCGCCGGAGGTCTTGAACAGGTCCTTCTTGCGGTCCGTGATCCGCAGGTAGCCGTCGGCGGACAGTTCGCCGATGTCCCCGGTGTGGAACCAGCCGTCCGCCTCCAGGACCTCGGCCGTCTTCTCGGGCAGGCCGTGGTAGCCCTGCATGATGCCGGGGCCGCGCAGCAGGATCTCGCCGTCGTCGGCGATCCGGACCTCGCAGCCGGGCAGCGGCTTGCCGACCGTGCCGGTGCGGTAGGCCTCGCCCGGGTTGACGAAGGAGGCGGCGCTGGACTCCGTGAGGCCGTAGCCCTCCAGGATGTGGATGCCCGCGCCGGAGAAGAAGAAGCCGATCTCGGGCGCCAGGGCGACGGAGCCGGAGACGGCGGCACGCAGCCGGCCGCCGAAGGCCTCGCGGAGCTTCTTGTAGACCAGCGCGTCGGCGACCTTGTGCTTCGCGGTGAGGCCGAAGGGCGCGGAGGCGGTGCCGGTGCGGCGGAAGTTGTCCTGGGTGACCTTGGCGTACTCGCGGGCCACTCCGGCCGCCCACTGGAAGATCTTGTACTTGGCCGCGCCGCCCTCGCGGGCCTTGGCGGCGACGCCGTTGTAGACCTTCTCGAAGATGCGGGGCACGGCGGCCATGTAGGTCGGCTGGACCACCGGAAGGTTCACGATGATCTTGTCGATGCGGCCGTCGACGGCGGTGACGTGGCCGACCTCGATCTGGCCGGAGGTGAGCACCTTGCCGAAGACGTGCGCGAGCGGCAGCCAGAGGTACTGGACGTCGTCGCCGGTGACGAGACCGGTCGCGGCGATCGCCTTGGCCATGTACGACCAGTTGTCGTGCGGGAGGCGGACGCCCTTGGGGCGGCCGGTGGTGCCCGAGGTGTAGATGAGGGTGGCGAGCTGGTCCGCGGTGATCGCCGAGACGCGCTCCTTGACGGCGTCGGCGTGCCGCTCCAGGTACGCCTGGCCGCGCTTCTCCAGTTCGGCGAGGGAGAGGACCCAGTCGTCGCTCTCGACGCCCGTCGGGTCGATGACGACGACGTGGTGGAGACCGGGCAGGTCGGCGCGGGTCTCGCGGGCCTTGGCGACCTGCGCCGCGTCCTCCGCGATCAGCACCTTGGACTCGGAGTCGGAGAGGATGAACGCCGACTCCTCGGCGTTGGTCTGGGGGTAGATCGTGGTGACGGCGGCTCCCGCGCACATCACGCCGAGGTCGGAGAGGATCCACTCCACCCGGGTGGAGGAGGCCAGGGCGACGCGCTCCTCCGCCTGCACCCCCAGGTCGATCAGACCTGCCGCGATGGCGTAGACCCGCTCGGCGGCCTGCCCCCAGCTGAGCGACTTCCACTCGTCCGGACCCTGGCCGGAAACCGCCGGAACCGGATAGCGATAGGCCTCCGCATCAGGAGTCCGCTCGACGCGCTCAAGGAAGAGGGTCGCCACGGAGGGCGGCCGGTTCTCGATCAAGGTCTGTGTGTCGCTCACGACGTCCTCCGGGCGGCGGCGGTGCCTGCGGGTGGTGCGATCTGGCGGTGCGTATCTAACTGGCGAGTAACCTTCGATTCGGGGATCAGAGTAGATGGCCGAAGTCCGACGCGTAAGAGCCTGGCGGCCGACTCTTCATACCCGGTTGATAACAGAACGAACGCCGAACGGGCCCCCGCACTGTCCGCGCGGAGACCCGTTCGATGTATCAGTCAGCTAAACAGCTGATCACTTCTTGCTCTTGCCGCCGGCGGAGTCGTCGCTCGACAGGACGGCGATGAAGGCCTCCTGCGGGACCTCCACGGAGCCGACCATCTTCATCCGCTTCTTGCCTTCCTTCTGCTTCTCCAGCAGCTTCCGCTTACGGGAGATGTCACCGCCGTAGCACTTGGCGAGGACGTCCTTGCGGATGGCGCGGATGGTCTCGCGGGCGATCACCCGGGAGCCGATCGCGGCCTGGATGGGCACCTCGAAGGCCTGCCGCGGGATGAGCTCGCGCAGCTTGGCGACGAGCCGCACACCGTACGCGTACGCGGCGTCCTTGTGGGTGACGGCGGAGAAGGCGTCGACCTTGTCGCCGTGCAGCAGGATGTCGACCTTGACCAGGCTGGACGCCTGCTCGCCGGTGGGCTCGTAGTCGAGGGAGGCGTAACCGCGCGTCTTGGACTTCAGCTGGTCGAAGAAGTCGAAGACGATCTCGGCGAGGGGCAGGGTGTAGCGGATCTCGACCCGGTCCTCGGAGAGGTAGTCCATGCCGATCAGGGTGCCGCGACGCGTCTGGCACAGCTCCATGATCGCGCCGATGAACTCGCTGGGGGCGAGGATCGTGGCGCGTACGACGGGCTCGTACACGTCGTTGATCTTGCCCTCGGGGAACTCGCTCGGGTTGGTGACCGTGTGCTCGCTGCCGTCCTCCATGACCACGCGGTAGACCACGTTGGGGGCGGTGGCGATCAGGTCGAGCCCGAACTCGCGCTCGAGCCGCTCACGGATCACGTCGAGGTGGAGCAGACCCAGGAAGCCGACGCGGAAGCCGAAGCCGAGCGCGGCGGAGGTCTCCGGCTCGTAGACCAGCGCGGCGTCGTTGAGCTGCAGCTTGTCGAGGGCCTCGCGGAGGTCCGGGTACTCCGAGCCGTCCAGCGGGTAGAGGCCCGAGAAGACCATCGGCTTCGGGTCCTTGTAACCGCCGAGGGCCTCGGTGGCGCCCTTGTTCAGGGAGGTGATCGTGTCACCGACCTTGGACTGGCGGACGTCCTTCACACCGGTGATGAGGTAGCCCACCTCGCCGACGCCGAGACCGTCGGACGGCGTCATCTCCGGCGAGGAGACACCGATCTCGAGCAGCTCGTGGGTGGCGCCGGTCGACATCATCTTGATGCGCTCGCGCTTGTTGAGCTGCCCGTCGACCACTCGCACATAGGTCACGACACCGCGGTACGAGTCGTACACGGAGTCGAAGATCATCGCGCGGGCGGGCGCGTCGGCGACGCCGACCGGGGCGGGGACGTCCCGGACGACCCGGTCGAGCAGCGCGTCGACACCGACACCGGTCTTCGCGGAGACCTTGAGCACGTCCTCGGGCTGGCAGCCGATGAGGTTGGCGAGCTCCTCGGAGAACTTCTCCGGCTGGGCGGCCGGCAGGTCGATCTTGTTCAGCACGGGAACGATCGTGAGGTCGTTCTCCATCGCGAGGTACAGGTTCGCGAGGGTCTGCGCCTCGATGCCCTGGGCCGCGTCGACCAGCAGGATCGTGCCCTCACAGGCCGCCAGGGACCGCGAGACCTCGTAGGTGAAGTCGACGTGCCCGGGGGTGTCGATCATGTTGAGGATGTGGGTCTTCCCCTGACCCTCGCCCTCGGTGGGCGCCCAGGGGAGACGTACGGCCTGGGACTTGATCGTGATGCCGCGCTCGCGCTCGATGTCCATCCGGTCGAGGTACTGGGCACGCATCTGCCGCTGGTCGACCACACCGGTCAGCTGGAGCATCCGGTCGGCAAGCGTGGACTTGCCATGGTCGATGTGCGCGATGATGCAGAAATTGCGGATCAACGCCGGGTCGGTACGGCTCGGCTCAGGCACGTGGGTAGGAGTCGCGGGCACGCAAGGTCTCGTCTCGGGGCGATGGTCGGTTGGATACGTAGGCTCCATGGTCCCACGAGTGAGCGGCTCCGCTCGGTTTGGGCAGAGGTTACGGGCCCTGATACCGTGGACAGCTGTGTCTCGTACGCGCTCTCAGCGCAGAGGCACACCTCAGAAACAACACCGAACCTGAAAAGGCTCTTTTCGTGGCGAACATCAAGTCCCAGATCAAGCGGAACAAGACGAACGAGAAGGCGCGCCTGCGCAACAAGGCCGTCAAGTCCTCGCTCAAGACCGCGATCCGCAAGGCCCGCGAGGCCGTCGCCGCGGGTGACGTCGAGAAGGCCGTCGTGGCTTCTCGCGCCGCCTCCCGCGCGCTCGACAAGGCTGTCTCGAAGGGCGTCATCCACAAGAACGCCGCCGCCAACAAGAAGTCGGCGCTGGCCACCAAGGTTGCCGCTCTGCAGGGCTGAGCTCTGATGTAACGCCGGACGGGACCCAGCGGGCCCTCTCTCCCGCTCCCAACCGGTACCCCGGACTCGTACGCGACACGCGTTCGCCACGCGTGTACGAGCCCACCAAAGCACCACGCCGAAGGCCCCGCGCGCTTCTTCCCCAGAAGCCCACGGGGCCTTCGCCGCACCCGGGGCCGGCTGCATCGGCGCCCACCGGGCCCCGGGAGGGTTCCTGGGAACCCGATCCCGGCAGGGCTCCGGGGAGGGTGAGGTGGAGTGGGGTGAGGTGGAGTGGGGCAAGCAACCTGCCACGGTCCCTACCGGCGCAACCTCGCCGCCCGAGCCACCGCGACCACCGCCTTCTCCAGCGCGTACTCCGGGTCGTCCCCGCCGCCCTTCACGCCCGCGTCCGCCTCCGCCACCGCGCGCAGCGCCAGCGACACCCCGTCCGGCGTCCAGCCGCGCATCTGCTGCCGCACGCGGTCGATCTTCCACGGCGGCATCCCCAGCTCCCGTGCAAGGTCCGCCGGCCGCCCGCCCCGCGCCGAGGACAGCTTGCCGATCGCCCGGACGCCCTGCGCCAGCGCGCTGGTGATCAGGACCGGCGGGACGCCGGTCGAGAGCGACCAGCGCAGCGCCTCCAGCGCCTCCGCCGCCCGCCCCTCCACCGCACGGTCCGCCACGTTGAACGACGACGCCTCGGCCCGCCCCGTGTAGTACCGCCCGACGACCGCCTCGTCGATCGTCCCCTCGACGTCCGCCGTCAGCTGCGCGACCGCGGACGCCAGCTCCCGCAGGTCGCTGCCGATCGAGTCGACCAGCGCCTGGCACGCCTCGGGCGTGGCCGACCGCCCCAGCGCCCGGAACTCCTGCCGTACGAACGTCAGCCGCTCCGCCGGCTTCGTCGTCTTCGGACAGGCCACCTCCCGCGCGCCCGCCTTGCGTGCCGCGTCGAGCAGGCCCTTGCCCTTCACGCCGCCCGCGTGGAGCAGCACCAGGGTGATCTCCTCGACGGGCGCGCCGAGGTACCCCTTGATGTCCTTGATCGTGTCCGCGGAGAGGTCCTGCGCGTTCCGCACGACCAGCACCTTGCGCTCGGCGAAGAGCGACGGGCTCGTCAGCTCCGCGAGTGTCCCGGGCTGGAGCTGCTCGGGGGCGAGGTCCCGTACGTCCGTGTCGGCGTCGGCGGCCCGCGCGGCCGCCACCACCTCCTGGACGGCGCGGTCGAGGAGCAGGTCCTCCTGCCCCACGGCGAGCGTGACGGGGGCGAGAAGGTCGTCGTTCGAATTCTTCCTGGTGGCCATCGCGTCCAGCATCCCACGGGCCACTGACACCGTTCCCCATGCCCGAGAATGGCGAGGTGAGTGAACGACACGTACTGGTACTGCCCGACCGCGACGCCGCCGAGGAGGTCGCCGAAGAGCTTCCCGCCCGCTTCGCGGTCGCCCAGGAGCCTCAGCTCGTACGGGACGCCCTGGCCGGCGAGGACGACGCCGAGGACGCGCAGTGGCTGGTGGTGGTGGAGGACCCGGAAGGCCGGCTGGACTCCGCGGCGCTGGACGGACTCGCCGCGGAGTACGAAGGCTGGCTGGAGGCACCGTAGGGAGCCGCGCGGCCCCTACGCGGACGGGTCCGAACCGTCCGCGGCCGACGCCGAGCCGGAGCCCGAGCCGGAGCCGGGGCCGGGGCCCACGTCGGAGCCGGCGCCCGCGGCCCCACGCTCCCGCGAAGGCGGTACGGCCGGCAGCTCGGCGAGCTCGATGCCGAACAGGTCCCGGTACGCCGCCCGTACCTCCTCCTCCCCGTCGATCAGCCGCTCCGTCCGCTCCCCGCCGTGCACGGTCGTCACGAGCTTGTGGCCGCTGAGAGTGATCCGGCCCTCCTCGGTGAGCCGGGAGCAGATGAGCGAGCGCGTGAAGTGCGAGTCCGGGGACGTGCGGTGGTACCAGGCCCCGGCCGTGAAGTCCGCGAGCACACGCGGCCGCAGCTCCAGCCGGTAGCGCGGCTCGCCGTCCTGCAGCACGTCCAGGTCGCCGTCCTCGGTCTCCACGAGGCGGAACGTGCCCGCGGGATCGGGCTGGTCGCCCCGCTCGTCCAGCGCCAGCGGGAGATGGCTGTGGTCGCCGAACCCGACGTCCACGAGCCACCTGCCCTGCTCCGCCGTCTCCACCAGCACCGCCATGTGGTCGTACGGGATGCCCAGCCGGCCGTCCTTGCCGACGACACGCGCCTGAAGGAGCGTGGTGGTGAAGCCCAGTTCGCGCAGCAGGACGGCGAAGGTGGAGTTGAGTTCGTAGCAGAACCCGCCCCTGCCCGCGCCGACGATCTTGTCGAGCAGCGCCTTCTCCTCCAGGACGATGTCCTCGCCGAGATGGATCGACAGGTTCTCGAAGGGGACGGCCCTCAGATGCCGCAGATGAAGGTCGCGCAGAGCGACCAGGTCCGGGCGTTCCGGTCGGGCCGCTCCGATGCGCCGGAGATAGGCCTCGACCGGCACGTCCACCGTGCCCACCGCCTCCGCCGTCTCCCCCGTGTCCGCCCTGTCCGCGCTGTCCGAAGCCCGCTGGGTATGAGTGGTCATGCTCCGAGTCTGCCGTCACGCCCCCGGCGCGGCCATGAGGCGCTGGTCCTAGGTCGGATGCCCGAGGCCGGTGGCCCGAGGCGCCCCCGCACCGCCTCCCGTACCGTCCGGGTCATGCCCGATCATGAACCGCCCTTGCCCCTTCCGCGTCCCCGCTCGCAGCGCAAGGAGGACGTCCTCACCCGTCTCGCGCAGGACGAGGACCTCTGGGTCGCGACCGCTTCCGGCCCCGACGAACCGTGCCTGGTGCCGCTCTCCTTCGTCTGGGACGTCCAGGACGGACTGCCCGGCCGCGGGACCCTTCTGCTCTGCACGAAGCGGACCAACCCCACGGCCCGCAATCTCACCCCGAAGGGCGAGGTCCGGCTCAGCCTCGGCCACACCCGGGACGTGGTGCTGATCGACGGCACGGCGGAGGCGGTGGAGGGCGCCGACCTGCCGGCTGCCTCGGCCGACGCCTTCGCGGCCAAGTTGGCCTGGGATCCGCGCGGCCGGCCCGCCTGGGTCTACCTCCGGGTCACCCCCAGGTCGGTGAAGGCGTGGCGCGAGGTCGACGAACTGGCGGACCGGGAGCTGATGCGCGCCGGGGAGTGGCTGGTCTGACAGCCGCCCGGCGCTGGGCCGGGCTCAGGCCGTGGGTACGGGATCCTGGGCGGGCGTGGGCAGTTCGCGGGTACGGGCGAGCGGCGAGGGCAGCAGCCACAGCACGGCGAACAAGCCTCCGACGGTGGCGATCCACAGCGTCGGGCGCAGCCCGACGGCCGTGCCGAGCACACCGGCGGCGAGCGCTCCGATCGGGCGGAAGCCGTGGTTGAGGGTGCGGAACGCGCCCATCACCCGGGCCCGGATGTTCTCGGGTATCAGCGCCATCTGCCACGACGCCGCGGCGATGTCGACGATCATGACGGCGACGCAGGAGAGGAACTCCGCCGTGAACAGCAGCGCGACGACGAGGACGGTGGGGCCCTGGGCGAGCGGTATGAGCAGCAGTGGCGCGGTGAAGCCGACGAAGCCGCACACGATCGAGGGGCCGATCCCGATCCGGCGCACGACCGCCCCGCTGCACGCGGCGCCGATCAGCCCTCCTACCGCTCCCGCGCCGAGCACGGCTCCGAGAACACCGGCGCTGAGGCCCAGTTCGACGGTGGCGTAGAGCACGAAGAGCGTGTGGAACATGTAGTTGAAGAACTGGATCGTTCCCGAGGCCGCGAACAGCGCCCGCATGGACCGCTCCCGGAGGAGCCAGCGCAGGCCTTCGGTGAAGTGGCCCTTGCCGCCCGGTGCCGGCGGGGGCTCCACGGGTCTGATCCGGGCCAGGTGGCCCGCCGAGACGAGGTAGGTGAGGGCGTCGGCGACCAGGGCGATGGGCGCCGTCAGCATCTGCACGAGTACGCCGCCCGCGCTGGGACCCGCCAGCCAGGCCATCGAACGGCTGCCGTTGACCAGTGAGTTGGCCTGGACATAGCTCTCGGTCGGGACCAGCGCCACGAACAGCGAGGCGTTGCACGCCTCGAAGAGCACGGCCAGCGCACCGACCCCGAAGGCCACGAAGTAGAGCTGCCCGAGGGTGAGGGCGTCCAGCAGATAGGCGACGGGGAGGGTCAGCAGCAGCGCGGCCCGCGCGAGGTCGGTCGCGATCATGGCGCGCCGCCGTTTCGCCTGCCGGTCGGCCCAGGCCCCGAAGGGCAGGTTGAGCAGCAGCGCGGGCAGCAGCTCCGCGGTCTTGAGCCAGCTCATCTCCGCGGCGTCGGCACCGAGGACGAGCACGGCCGCGAGCGGAATCGCGATGAGGGAGATCTGGTCGCCGACGAGCGAGACGGTCTGGCCGGTCCAGTACCGCCGGAAGGTCCGCTCCCGCAGCAGCGCGGGTATGCGTTGCGCCACTCTCATTCCTCACTCCTCATCGTCGTCGTGGAGGAGTTCGGGGATCTCCTCGGGAATCTCTCGGTCCAGATACGCGATCCGCAGCACGCTGACCGGCCTGGCCCCTTCGGGCCGCAGGGAGACGTCGGCCGCGCGGTCCTCGTACGGCCGCAGCAACTCGTCGACCTGCCGGCTGAAGGTGGCAAGCTCGGCCGGCGTGAGGTGGAGCAGGGTGTCGCCGAACATCTCGACCTCCCGCCACTCCTTGGGCAGCCGGTGCCGGTCCTCCATGGCCCGGAGGACCCGTTCGAAGTACCGCTCGGCGACCGCGGCGCTCAGGGCGTCCGCCGCCTCCGCGACGGACGCGTCCTCACTGTCGCCCGGCCACTCGGTGTACCGGGCGGTCGCGCGCCAGGGTTTCTCCCTCCCCCGGCCACCGGGCGCCTCCTCCACCAGCCCGTATTTGGCGAGTATGCGCAGGTGGTACGAGCAGCTGGCCACCGACTCCCCGGTCAGCTCGGCCGCCCGGGTCGCGGTGAAGGGCCCGCTCCGGCGCAGCAGACCGACCAGGGTCATCCGCGTGGGGTGGGCGTAGGCCCGCAGGGCGCGGGCGTCCGTGAGGCTGACACTGCGCGGCTGCTCGTCGCCTGGCGGCGGGGCCGCCGTCTCGTGCTCCGACATGATGAAAAGCTATCTTTAGAAAGACTCCTTTACAAGCGTTTCTTTACAAGTGTCGTCGCACGCTCGGCACGGCCAGCAGCCCCGCGCCCGCCCCCGTCACCGCGATCGCGCCGTCCCGGTCCGTCCGCAGCACCTCCGCGCCCCCCGCCCGCAATGCCTCGACCGTCCGGGGCGAGGGGTGACCGTACGGGTTGTCCCGGCCGGCCGACACCAGCGCCAGCCGCGGCCTGACCGCCCGTATCAGCCCGGGATCCTGATGGGCGGATCCGTGGTGGGCGACCTTGAGCACGTCCACCGGCCCCATCCCCGGATAGGCCCGCAACAGGCCTTGCTGGGACGGTGGTTCGAGGTCTCCCAGAAGCAGCAGCCGCAGCCCGTCCCCGGTCCGGACGAGCAGCGTGACACTGGCGTCGTTCGGCCCCGACTCCTCCGCCCCCACCGCGCCGGCCCGCGCCCGCGGCCACAGCACCTGCCACTCCAGCGGGGCCAGTCGTCTGCGCTCCCCGGACCCGGCCCTGACGACGGGCACTCTCGCCTCGGCGGCCGTGCGGCGCACGAACGCCGCCTGCCCGGGGGGCTCTTCGAGCCCGGTCGTCTGGATCGCCCCGACCGACCGCCCGCGCAGCACTCCGGGCAGCCCCGCGACATGGTCCGCGTGGAAGTGCGTCAACACCACCAGGGGAACCGTGCTGATCCCGAGATCGTGCAGACACCGGTCCACGAGGGCCGGGTCGGGCCCCGCGTCCACGACGACCGCCGCACCACCACCGGCGGCCAGCACCGTCGCGTCTCCCTGGCCCACCTGGCACATCGCGAACGACCAGTCCGGCGGCGGCCAGCCGTTGACCAGCCGGGTCAGCGGCGGGGGTCGCACCACCGCCAGGAACAGCAGGACGGCACAGCCCGCCGCGATCCTCCGCCGGAAGGGCAGCTTCCACGCCCCGAGCGCCACCAGCCCGAAGAGACCGGCCAGCAGCAGCGCACCCCACCATCCGCCGGGCCACTCCGTCTCCGCCCCGGGCAGTGCGGCACCGGCCCGGGCCACGCCGGCGATCCACCCGGCGGGCCAGGCCGCGACCTTCGCCATCAGCTCCGCCGCCGGCAGCGAGACCGGGGCAAGCGCGAGCGCGGCGAACCCCAGAACCGTGGCCGGCGCCACGGCCAACTCGGCGAGCACGTTGCAGGGGATCGCCACCAGGCTCACCCGGGCGGCGAAGACCGCCACCACGGGCGCGCACAGCGCCTGGGCGGCCAGGGCCGCCGCCAGTGCCTCGGCGATCCTCCCCGGCACCCCGCGGCGCCGCAGCGCGTCGCTCCAGCGCGGCGCCACGGTCAGCAGCGCTCCGGTGGCCAGGACCGAGAGCAGGAATCCGTAACTCCGCGCGAGCCATGGGTCGTAGAGCACCAGGACCAGTACCGCCGCGGCCAGCGCGGGGACGAGCGACCTGCGGCGGCCCGTGCCGATCGCGAGCAGCGCGACCGCGCCGCAGGCCGCCGCCCGCAACACGCTCGGATCCGGCCGGCACACGACGACGAAGGCCAGCGTCAGCCCTCCCCCGACGACCGCGGTGGACCGCAACGAGAGCCCGAGCCGGGGCGCGAGCCCGCCGCGTTCCGCCCGCATCGCCGTACCCGGCCGTCCGATGAGCAGGAGCAGCACGATGGTGAGGTTCGAGCCTGACACGGCGAGGAGGTGGGTGAGATCCGTGGCCTCGAAGGCGTCGCTCAGCTCCGGTTCGATCCGCGAGGTGTCACCGACGACCAGGCCGGGCAACAGGGCCCGGGCGTCCCGGGGAAGGTCCTCCGTCGCGCGGCGCAGCCCCGCCCGGAGCTTCCCCGCCGTGCGCTGCGCGGTGCTCGGCGGCCCGGTGATCCGTGGCGGTCCGGCCCCGTGCACCCGAAGCACCGCCGCGAACCGGTCGTCCGGGTGCATCGGGGGCGCGAGCCGTGCGGTGAGCCGCAGCCGGGTCGAGGGCAGCAGCCGCAGCCACTCGCGCTGGGCCTCCCCGGACGGCACGACCACCAGGACCGGAGTCCTGGTCCGGTGCGCGGCTCCACCCTTCGCCTCGATCCGGGTCACCTCGGCGTCCAGCACGACGGAGACCGGCGCCGACCGGTCGCCCCGGATCCGGGCCCGGGTGAGCCGTGGGTCGGAGGTGACCGTCACCTCCGCCCTCGCCCGGGCGTACTCCTCCGCGAGGCCGGGCACCGGCCCTCGCCGCAGGTCCGCCGCGTGGAACCCGCCCGACGCGGCACCGGCGGCGGCGCAGAGCAGCACGGCCGCGCCCGCGGTGGCCCGCAGCGCGCACCCGGGCCGAACCCGGAAGGCCGCCAGGAGGGCGGCCGCCCCCGCCAGACAGGCCAGCGCCCCCGCGACCACCATCCACCCGGCGGCTCCCACCGCCCAGGCCGCCGTGCCCCACGCCGCCAGCGCCGGTGGCACGAGCCGGAGGTCGACCGGCCCCTCCTCGAGTGCATGGGGCGCGCTCATGGCCGGACCAGAGGTGACAGGTCGGCGAACCGGCGCTCTCCGATGCCGTTGACCTCGCGCAGCTCGGCGACCGACCGGAAGCCGCCGTGCTCCGTACGGTGGTCGACGATGTGCTGGGCCAGAACCGGTCCGACCCCCGGCAGGGTGTCGAGCTGCTCGACCGTCGCCGTGTTGAGGCTCAGCGGTGCCGCCCGTGTACCCGCAGCGGCCCCCGGCCCCGTGCCCACGACCGCACCCCCACCGCCACCCACGACCGCAGCCGCCGGCACGCCGACGGCGACCTGTTCTCCGTCCATGAGGATCCGGGCGCGGTTGAGGTTGGTGAGGTCCGTCCCCGGTCGGACTCCGCCGGCCGCCCGCAGCGCGTCGGCGACCCGCGATCCGGTCGGCAGGGTCAGCACTCCGGGCCGTCGCACCTTGCCGCTCACGTCGACCACGACGCCCGAGGGCGGTGCCGCGCTCGTCGGCACCGCCGAGACCACGGGGGTCGCGCCGCTCTCCGGCACCGGAGCCGCCCGCACGATCTCCGGCGCCCTGACGGCCTCCGGCCGCCCCGTCCAGAAGTACCGGCCGGCGAACCCGGCGGCCACGACGAGCACCACGGCGAGCGCGGCAAGCGTCCGCGGTTCCAGACCGCACCGGGACTGGACCCAGACCGGTAACCGCTCCCCCAGCGCGAGCCGCAGCCGCTGCCACCGCCCGGCGGCCACCCTCTCCTCCAGGTGGCCCGGTGGCGCGACGACCTCACGCGCTCCCCACTCCGACGGGGGCGCCGGCGGGGTCTGTGGCGACGGCAACGGCGACGGGGGCGACACGGCGGGCCCGGCCGCGTCGAGGAACAGCGCCTCGCCCCGGCGTCGTACGGCGGCGCCGTTCACCGCGCTCGCGCTTCCCCGACGTGCCCGCCCTCGGGGCCTCGTCGGGGGCGAACCGCGCCCGCGGACGCGGATGCGCCCGTCCGATCCGGGCGCGCGGCCGGGACCGCTGGACGCGGCGGGACGACTGTTGCGACGCGCGGAGTCACGCGTCGGCGGACGGGATGCGAGAGGTGTGCGAAGAGCCATGGACAGGACGGTAGGCACATCCGTCCGAATCCGCTGAGACGCGTCGATTTCCGTGGACAGACGCCCAGTTGTGGAAAAACCCGTCACTCACACGAGGGATGTGAACGTCAGCGGGGCGACACGACGACGGCCAGCAGCCCGGGACCCGTGTGCGCCCCGATCACCGCTCCCACTTCGCTGACCTGCAGCTCCTCCATCCCCGGCACGCGCTCCCGCAGACGGTCGGCCAGCACGGCGGCCCGCTCGGGGGCGGAGAGATGGTGCACGGCGATGTCGACGGCTCCGGTGCCTGCCCGTTCGACGGCGATCTCCTCCAGCCGGGCGATCGCCTTCGACGCCGTCCGTACCTTCTCGCGCAGCTCGATCCGGCCTCCGTCGAGCTGGAGCAGCGGCTTCACCGCGAGCGCGGAACCGAGCAGGGCCTGCGCGGCTCCGATCCGGCCTCCGCGGCGGAGATAGTCCAGTGTGTCGACGTAGAAGAAGGCGGAGGTGCCGGCGGCGCGCTTCTCTGCGGCGGCGACCGCCTCGTCGATCGAGCCGTCGGCGTCGACGACCTCGGCCGCCGCGAGCGCGCAGAAGCCGAGCGCCATGCCCACCATGCGGGTGTCGACCACCCTGACCGGTACGGGAGCGTCCTTGGCGGCGACAACGGCGGCGTCGTACGTACCCGAGAACTCACCGGAGAGGTGGAGCGAGACGATCCCCCGTGCCCCGGCCTCGGCCGCCGCGCGGTAGGTCGCCGCGAAGACCTCGGGGCCCGGCCGCGAGGTGGTCACCGGCCGCCGCTTCTGGAGCGCCTGGGCCAGCGAGCGGGCCGAGATCTCGGTCCCCTCCTCCAGCGCTCTGTCGCCGATGACGACGGTGAGCGGGACCGCGGTGATGCCGTGCCGCTCCATCGTCTGGGGTGGCAGGTAGGCCGTGGAATCGGTGACGATCGCGACATGCCGGGACATGAGCGGGAGGTTACCCGCCGGGGCGGCCCCATGGCAGCCCGGCCCCGCGTTCCGCGACGTCGGCGCGTTCCTCGGCGTCGGCCGGAGGTCAGTTCGTGGTCTCGGGGCGCGCCGTCTTCTCCCACGGATAGGCGGTCCGGCGCGGGTCGCGGGCCGTGATCGCCTGCGGCGGCTGCTGCCCGGGGGCCGCCGTGTCCGCTCGCTGCCCCGCGTTCGCTCCATCCGCCTCGGCGGACTCGGACGCTGCGGAAGCGGACGTGGACGCGGTGGCCCGGCCGTCGGCCTCACCGGGCCACACCTGTCCCCGCTCGGCGCCCGGCGCGCCGGCACCCGCGTCGGGCCAGGAGAAGTCGTCCGATGCCTGGTCCTGGGCGGTCGCCCCGGACCAGTGGCGCAGCGCGCCCGCCTCCAGGTCGATCTGGGCGCTCAGGGAGGTCAGGTCGTCCTCCGCGAACTGCCGCGCCCGGTCCCTGGCCGCCCAGCGCAGCGAGTCGGCC
This sequence comes from Streptomyces sp. NPDC127129, assembly GCF_042671585.1. Lineage (NCBI taxonomy): Bacteria > Bacillati > Actinomycetota > Actinomycetes > Kitasatosporales > Streptomycetaceae > Streptomyces > Streptomyces sp. NPDC127129. The sequence continues at coordinate 458,043 of NZ_JBHXTV010000005.1, read as the reverse complement.
GCGTGCGTGATCCGCTCCGTGCGCTCCCGCAGGTCCTTGAGCTGTGCGGCGACCCTCGCCCGGTCGGGCTCGCGCTCCAGGCGCTTGAGGTCCTCGTCCAGTTCGCGGCCGTGGGCGGTGAGCCGCTGGAAGAGGTCGAGGGACTCCTTCAGCGAGGCGTCCTCGGCGACACCCGCCTGCAGGGCGTCCTGCGTCGCGCGCATCGAGGTGCGCAGGGAGAGTCGCAGCTGGGCCAGGTCACCGCCGACCCCGGCCTGCCCGAAGCTCTTGGCGCGCAGGGTGGTGTCCTCGACGGTGCGCCGGGCCTGGTGGATCGTACGGTCGACGCCGCGCTTGGCGGCCTTGACCACCTTCACGGTCGCGTAGACCCCCAGCGCCACGAAGGCGAAGAAGAGCAGCGCCATGATCACAATCGCGGCTTCCATGTGCGCCCCTCCGGCGTGGGTCGAGTTCCCTCGGCTGTCGTTCTTCCACGGTAAACGGAACGGGCAGGCCGGTGGTTCCCCTGGAACCCCCAACCTGCCCGTAGGGGAAAGCCCCCATGCGTGCCGGTGCGGCTGTCAGGCGACGATGTTGACCAGCTTCGGCGCGCGCACGATCACCTTGCGGATCTCGGCTCCGCCCAGCGCCGCGACCACGTTCGCGTCACCCAGTGCCAGCGCCTCCAGCTCCGCGTCCGTGATCGCCGGGGAGACCTCCAGGCGGGCCTTGACCTTGCCCTTGATCTGCACGACGCAGGTCACGGTCTCGTCCACGACGTACGCCGGGTCGGCGACCGGGAAGTCCTGGTGGACGACCGAGTCGGTGTGACCCAGCTTGCGCCACAGTTCCTCGGCGATGTGCGGTGCCAGCGGGGCGACCAGCAGGACCAGCCGTTCGGCGACCGGGCGGGAGACCGGGCCGCCCACCTTGGTCAGGTGGTTGTTCAGCTCGGTGACCTTGGCGATGGCGGTGTTGAAGCGCATGGCCGCCATGTCCTGCGAGACACCGTCGATCGCCTTGTGCAGGGCGCGCAGCGTGTCCGCGTCGATGTCGGCGTCCGCGGTGTCGACGACCGTCGCCTCGCCGGTCGACTCGTCGACGATGTTGCGCCACAGCCGCTGCAGCAGCCGGTACTGGCCGACGACCGCGCGCGTGTCCCACGGGCGGGAGACGTCCAGCGGACCCATGGCCATCTCGTACAGACGCAGGGTGTCGGCGCCGAACTCGGCACAGATCTCGTCCGGCGTGACGGCGTTCTTCAGGGACTTGCCCATCTTGCCCAGGACGCGGCTGACCTTCTCGCCCTCGTACCAGAAGCCGCCGTCACGCTCCTCCACCTCGGCCGCCGGCACGGCGATACCGCGCGCGTCCCGGTAGACGAAGGCCTGGATCATGCCCTGGTTGTACAGCTTGTGGAACGGCTCGGCCGAGGAGACGTGGCCCAGGTCGAACAGCACCTTGGACCAGAACCGCGCGTACAGCAGGTGCAGTACGGCGTGCTCGGCACCGCCGACGTACAGGTCGACGCCGCCGGTGGGCATGCCCTCACGGGGGCCCATCCAGTACTGCTCGATCGCCGGGTCGACCAGCTTCTCGGAGTTGTTCGGGTCCAGGTAGCGCAGCTCGTACCAGCAGGAACCGGCCCAGTTGGGCATGGTGTTGGTCTCGCGGCGGTACTTCTTCGGTCCGTCGCCCAGGTCCAGCGTGACGTTGACCCAGTCCTCGTTGCGGGACAGGGGCGTCTCGGGCTGGGTGTCGGCGTCGTCCGGGTCGAAGGTGCGCGGCGAGTAGTCGTCGACCTCGGGCAGCTCCAGCGGCAGCATCGACTCGGGCAGCGAGTGTGCGACGCCGTCCTCGTCGTAGACGATCGGGAAGGGCTCGCCCCAGTACCGCTGGCGGCTGAACAGCCAGTCGCGCAGACGGAAGTTGACGGTGCCCTCGCCGATGCCGCGGTCGGCCAGCCAGGCGGTGATCCTCGCCTTGGCCTCGACGACGCCCAGGCCGTCCAGGGAGATCTCGTCGTTCGCTGAGTTGACCAGCTTCGCCTCGTACGAGGCGAAGGCGTCGTCCCACGTGGACGGGTCGGTGCCACGGTCGTCGCTCGGCTCGACGACACAGCGCATCGGCAGCTCGAAGGCGCGGGCGAACGCGAAGTCGCGGGTGTCGTGCGCCGGGACGGCCATGATGGCGCCGGTGCCGTAGCCCATCAGGACGTAGTCGGCGATGAAGACCGGGACCTGCTCGCCGCTGACCGGGTTGGTCGCGTACGCGCCGGTGAAGACGCCGGTCTTGTCCTTGGCCTCGGCCTGGCGCTCGACGTCGGACTTGGAGGCGGCCTGCTTGCGGTAGGCGGCGACGGCGTCGGCCGGCGTGGCGTGCCCGCCCGTCCACACGTCGTGGGTACCGGCCGGCCACGCGTCCGGGACGATCTTCTCGACCAGGTCGTGCTCCGGGGCCAGAACCATGTACGTGGCGCCGAACAGGGTGTCCTGGCGGGTGGTGAAGACGGTGATCGCGCCGGTCTCGCCGACCTGGAAGTCGACGCGGGCGCCCTCGGAGCGGCCGATCCAGTTGCGCTGCTGCAGCTTGATGGCCTCGGGCCAGTCCAGCGCGTCCAGGTCGTCCAGCAGGCGGTCCGCGTAGGCGGTGATGCGCATGTTCCACTGGCGCAGCTTGGCCTTGAAGACGGGGAAGTTGCCGCGCTCGGAGCGGCCGTCGGCGGTGACCTCCTCGTTGGCCAGGACGGTGCCCAGGCCGGGGCACCAGTTGACCGGCGCGTCGGAGGCGTAGGCCAGGCGGTACTCGCTCAGGGCGTCGGCGCGCTCGGTGGCGCCCAGCTCGCTCCACGCGCGCGTGCCGGCGCCGGGGATCTCACGGGTGCCGTTCTCGAACTGCTCGACCAGCTCGGCGATCGGGCGGGCCTTCTTCGCCTCGTCGTCGTACCAGGAGTTGAAGATCTGCAGGAAGATCCACTGGGTCCACTTGTAGTACTCCGGGTCGATCGTGGCGAACGACCGGCGCTTGTCGTGGCCCAGGCCCAGCCGGCGCAGCTGGACCTTCATGTTCTCCATGTTGGCCTCGGTGGACACGCGCGGGTGCGTGCCCGTCTGCACGGCGTACTGCTCGGCCGGCAGGCCGAAGGCGTCGAAGCCCAGGGTGTGCAGCACGTTGTGCCCGGTCATGCGCTGGTGCCGGGCGAAGACGTCGGTGGCGATGTAGCCCAGGGGGTGACCGACGTGCAGGCCCGCGCCCGAGGGGTAGGGGAACATGTCCATGATGAACTTCTTGGGGCGTGCGGCGACCGCAGCGTCACCCGCCAGGTCACCGGTCGGGTTGGGAGCCTCGTAGGTTCCCTCGGCGTCCCAGAAGTCCTGCCAGCGTGCCTCGATGTCGGCGGCCATGGCCGCCGTGTACCGATGCGGGGCCGCCGTCTCGGCAGCCGAATTCATCTCGCTCATGATCCTTGAAGCTCCATCGATCGTCTCTGCCCACTGCCGGCGAACTGCACTGCCACGAAATGAAAAATCCCCTCGCACAGGAGGGGACGCCGCGCCGATTCCGACCGGATCTCTCATCCGTCGGGACTGATCAGCGCGGCTCGCTAAGCAGAAGGCGTACGGCACGCATGGCGTCAGGGTACCGCAGGGCCCGTGCGGGCCGCACCGGCGTTCCACCGTGCGGCCGGGCCGCCCGAGCCGCCCGGGTTACTCCGCGTATCGACCTTATCCGGGGCAACCCAAAAGTCAGTTACGCGTCCTGCGCGCTGTAAACGTGCAAACCACCTACCGCCTGGTATGGGGCGACCTAGCATGCGGCAACGGGACCTCTTAATCCGCACCATTCGGAGTCGCCCCCATGAACCCTCATCGCAAGATCCGCTCCACCCCCGCCGAGCGCACCGGTTTGAGCAGACCGGTGCAGGGCGGGATATCGGTCGCGGCACTGGTGATCATTCCTCTGCTCGCCATCGGCGGCAGTGACGGATTCCGGGCCGCGCTCGACTTCACCAGCGGCGTGCTGTCGCTGCTGTCCCTGACCGCGTCGGTCGCGTGGGGTCTGATCGCCACCGACCGGCTGCTGCTGTCGACCCGGCACCGGCTGCTCGCCCAGGGCATCCATCGCGCCACCGCGATCGCCTCGCTCGGCTTCCTGCTGCTGCACGGCACCGTCAAGGTCTCGCTCGGCCATGTGGAACTCATCGGAGCCCTCGTCCCCTTCGGTCTGGGCATCACGGGCACGTCGGCGCTCATCGGCTTCGGCTCGCTCGCCGGTCTCCTCATGGTCGTCGCCGCGTCCACCGGCGCGCTGCGCAGCACACTGGCCGGCCGCAGCCGCTTCGCGGCCCGCTGGCGGCCGCTGCACATGCTGGCCTACCCGGCCTGGTGCTTCGCCCTCGTGCACGGTCTGTACACGGGGCGGCCGGCCGCCACCTGGGTCGTCGTCATGTACTGCCTGGCGCTGACCGCGGTCGCCGCCGCCGTCTCGCTCAGGATGCTGCCCGCCCCGACACAGCGGGCGCTCGCCGACCGGTTCGCCGGGCTCCTCGCCTCCGTGGAAGGCCGGACACGGCCCCCCGAGCCCGACCGCGGCGATCTGCCCGGCCTGGCCGCGGGACCGGCCGATCCGGCCGTCACGTACGGCGAGGAACCACGTTACGAACCCCCCACCGTGTCCACCGAGTGGCTCGACCGCCCCGCACCCGGCGTCCCCGGCGGCTTCTCGGCCGCCTACCGCGCGGTGTCCCGCGCCACCGCGCCGCCCGAGCCCCCTCCCTACACCCCCGAAGGCGCTGCCCCGCTCGCCGAACGCATCCCCCTGACCGAGGAGCTTCCCGTCGTCCCCGACACACCCGTCCGTCCCGGCTACTGGCCCTCTCCCTCGCCACCGATGCCGACGTACACGACCCCACCCGCGATGCAGTCGTACGAGGAGCCGCCCGCGGCGCCGATGTACACGGCCCCGCCCTCCGTCCCGGCGTACTCCACCCCGCCCCCGGTGCCGACGTACACGACCCCGCAGCCGACCTCGACCTACGCCACCCCGCCTCCCGCGGGTGAGCCCTGGACCGCACCCGCAGGAGACCGCCCGTGAACGCCCCGCTCCCCGACGTCCCCGAGGTCCGCGTCGTCGGTCTGCCCCAGCTCACCCAGGGCTTCGACCTGGTCGAGCGGCTCGGCCTCGACATGCACCTGAAGGTGCACGGGCCCCTGGACCCCATGAGCGGCGACCAGCTCGCCCAGCTCGCGGACGACATATCCCTGCACGGGCGCGGGGGCGCCGGTTTTCCCTTCGGCCGCAAACTCAGGGCGGTCGGCAAGGCGGCGATCCGGCGGGGGGTGCGCCCCGTGGTCGTCGTCAACGGCAGTGAGGGCGAGCCCGCCTGCCGCAAGGACACGGTCCTGCTCAACCGTGCCCCGCACCTGATCCTCGACGGCGCGCTGCTGGCCGCCGAGGCGCTCGGCGCCCGGACGCTGATCGTCGCCGTGACGCGTAACTCCACGGAGATCTCCATCCGGTCGGCGCTCGCCGAGCGGGGTCTCACCGACCGGCGAGGGCAGGCGCTACGCGCGCGTGTCGTGCGGACTCCGGAGCGGATGGTCTCCGGAGAGGCCTCGGCGGTGATCCGCGCGGCAGCCGGCGGGCCCGCCCTGCCGGCCGGCCGGCGGGAGCGCGCGGCGGAGTCGGGCGTGGGCGGCGCGCCGACGCTGCTGTCCAACGCCGAGACGTACGCCCAGCTGGCCATAGCCGCCCGGGTCGGCCCGCGCCGCTACGGGCACTCCGGTCTGGACACGGAGCCCGGCACGGTCCTGCTGACGCTCTCCGGGGCGGTCGCGCGCCCCATGGTCGTCGAGGTGCCGACGGGTGTCCCGCTGCGGTACGTGCTCCAGCTGGCGGGCGCCCCGCTGCTGCCCCAGGGGGTCCTCACGGGCGGCTACCACGGCAACTGGATCGACTCGGTCTCGGTCGACAACGCCGTCGTCTCGCGCGCGTCCCTGGCGGCCGTCGGCGGCGCGCTGGGGGCCGGGGCGATCCTGCCGATCGGCCCGGAGACCTGCCCGCTCGGCGAGTCGCTGCGGGTCGCGAACTGGCTGGCGGCGGAGACGGCAGGCCAGTGCGGACCCTGCCGGCTCGGGCTCCCCGCGGCGGCGGGCGGACTGTCCGACGTCCTGAACGGAGGCGGCCCGGCCGCCCTGGAGGCGCTGCGGGAGGTCACCCAGGCGGTCAAGGGTCGCGGCGCGTGCAAGCACCCGGACGGCTCGGCCCGGTTCTTCGCCTCGACCCTCTCGGCCTTCACGGACGATCTGGCCGCCCATGTCCTCGACGGCGGCTGCGGCCGCCCGACCGTCGGCGTGCTCCCGCTCCCCGCCCCCGGCTACCAGGACGCGGAGGAGTCGATCCCGAGCGGCGAGAAGCTGGCGGTGGACTGGACGCTCTGCCAGGGCCACGGGCTCTGCGCGGACATCGTGCCGGAGCTGATCAGACTGGGTCCCGACGGCTACCCGGCGCTCGCCGACGCCTCCGTGCCGATGCACCTGCGGGGCCGGGCGCAGCGGGCCGTACGCCGCTGTCCCGCGCTGGCCCTCCGGATCGAGCAGGGCCCCCAGGAGCGGCCGGCCCTTCCGCCGGGCGGTGGCCGTAAGGCACTGGGCAGCGGACGGGGTTGACCCCCGGGACCACCGGAAACGAAGAAGCGGACCATCCGATTCGGATGGTCCGCGTCTCTTTGTGTGGAGCTAAGGAGAATGTATAGACTGAACACCAGCATGGCCGGCAGGCGCGCAACCAACAGA
>NZ_JBHXTV010000005.1:0-451260 GCF_042671585.1 Streptomyces sp. NPDC127129 | reverse complement strand
GGGGGCGGGTTTGCCCCCGGTGCCCCCCCTCAAATTACTCCGCCTCCCCTCCTGTTCGGCGGCCCCGCTTCTCTTTCTGTGGAGCTAAGGAGAATTGAACTCCTGACCTCCTGCATGCCATGCAGGCGCTCTACCAACTGAGCTATAGCCCCTTGCTGTCCGCCTCGTCCGGGTTTCCCTCGCGGCGACAGACAGAACATTAACCGGCTCCCCGTGGGATCACCAAATCGTTTCCGGGGCGGCCCGACGGCGACGGGTAGGGTCCCCCCCTGTGACCGTGTCCGTACTCGCCCGAACCCGCGCCCGCCAGTGGCCTCTCGCCACCGCCGCGGCTGCCTGTCTCCTGTCGTTCATCGCGTTCTGGGTGGCCCAGCGGCTCGCCCACGTGAACATGCTCGACGTGATGGTCTACCGGGCGGAGGGGGAGACGGTCCGGGCCGGGGGCGACCTCTACGCGATGCGCGCCACCTCGGCGAACCTCGCCATGACCTATCCGCCCTTCGCGGGGCTGCTGTTCGTCCCGCTGACGTTCGTGGGCGTTCCGCTGATGCGGACACTGACGACCGCGGGGAACCTGCTGCTCGTACTCGCGCTGGTCCAGCTCACCCTGCAACTGGTCCGTCCGTCCCTGTCCGGGGCGCGGCTGTGGCGCGCCGCGCTGCTGGTGGCGGCGGTCGTGGTCTGGTGCGAGCCGGTGTGGACGACCCTGCGGTACGGGCAGATCAACCTGCTCATCGCCGTGGCCGTGCTGTGGGACTTCACACGCCGCGAGGGAAACCGCTGGGCGGGGGTGGGCATCGGCCTGGCGACTGCGGTGAAGCTCACACCCGGACTGTTCGTGGTGTTCCTGCTGGTCGCCGGGGTGCTCCAGTGGCGCCGTGAGAGGCGCTGGAACCAGTGGCTGCGCACGGCCGCCACGGCGACGGGGGTCTTCCTCGGGACGACCCTGGCGAGCGCGCTGGTCCTGCCGTACGACTCCAGGCGGTTCTGGACCGAGACGCTCTTCGAGACGGGGCGGGTCGGCTTCGCCGAGGAGACCGCCAACCAGTCGCTGCGTGGAGTGCTGGCCCGGCTGATGCACACCGACGACCCGGGTCTGTGGTGGCTGGTGGTCGCGGTGCTGTTCGGAGGCGCGGCGATGACGCTCGCGGTGCGGTCCGCGCTGCGCGGGGACAAGGCCCTGGCCGTCGTGGTCTGCGCGATCACGGCGCTGATGGTCAGTCCGATCTCCTGGTCCCACCACTGGGTGTGGTGCGTCCCCCTGCTCGTTCTGCTGGTGGACCGCCGTGACCAGGTGCGGCCGCGCTGGGCCGCGGGGGCGGTGGCGCTGGTCTTCGCCTCGTTCGCGCTGTGGTGGGTGCCGCACGACCCGGGCCGTCCCGAACTCGACCAGAACGTCGGTCAGATGCTGCTGTCCGCGGTCTATCCGCTGACCATGACGGTGCTCTTCGCGGGGTACGCGCTGGCGCGCCGGCGTCAGGCCGTGGCGAAGGAGTAGAACCGCTTGAGGGTGCAGTGCTCGTCGAGGAGACGGCCGTAGATCGGCTCTCCTTCGAGCTCGCGGTACGTCTCGATCGGGTCGCCCTTTATGATCAGCGCCCGCGCGCACTCCTCGCACCAGTACTGGTACTCGGCATTGACCGGATCCATGTCCCTGACGATGGGCGTACCGCTGCCGCACCAGTCGCATTTCCGCCTGTGTGCTCCCATCACTCAGCTCCAGCTGCGGCCGCAGGACGTGCACACATAGGACACTCCGCCGTTGTCACCGAGCATTTGGGCCACCTGGGCGGAACCGCACGAGGGGCAGTCGAGCCGGGATCCGGCCCCCTCGACGGCGGCGCGGACCGCGCGTGGGACCGCGTCTGGGACCGCTGCGGGCTCGGCGACGGCATGGGCCTCGGCATCCTCGGCACCACTCACGGCCAACGCGCACTCCCCTCCCGCCCGGACCCTCGTTCCCCTCCGGCCGTCCGATTCTGCCATGGCTCCGCAAGGGGGTCAGGCGGGTCGGCGTACGAGGGCGGTCGACGCGCCCAAGATCGACGCGGCGGCCAGGGCGAGAGCGCACGCCCAGAGCGCGTCGGCGGAGGCAAGTGCCCCTGGCGCGTCCAGCCGGCCGAGGAAGAGGGTGCCGAAGGTCGCCACACCGATCAGCTGGCCGAGCTGGGTCACGGTGGCGAGCAGCCCGCTCGCGTCGGCGGCGTCCTCGGGCCGTACGCCGGCCAAGGCGCCGGTCAGCGCGGGGCTGAAAGCGAGCGCGAGACCGCCGCCCATGGCGGCGAGCGCGACGTAGAGCACCCAGCCGCCGCTGCCGCCGTCCTTGAGCAGGCCCCCCACGGCAGCCGCCGCGGCCGCCGCGGCGAGGAACCCTCCGGGGATCAGGAAGCGCTGACCGCGGGCGGGCCAGCGGCGCCAGGTGAGGCCGATCGCGCCGAAGACGACGGCGGCCGGCGCGAAGGTCAGCCCGGCGCGCAGGGCGCTGTACCCGAGCCCTCCCTGCAGATGCAGGGTGATGGTGAAGAGGAACCCCGCGTTGACGGCCATCGCCGCGCCGATCCGGATCGCGGCGCGTCCGGTCCCGGGGGTGCGCAGGACGCGCGGGGAGATCAGCGGGGCGCCGCCACGGCGGGCGAGCCTCGACTCGTACGCCCCGAAGGCGGCGAGGACCACCGCGGACGCCGCGAGCGAGAGCCAGGCCCACAGCGGCCAGCCCTCCTCCTGCCCAAGGACCAGGGGGACGGTCAGGAGGGAGACGGCGGCGGCGAGCAGGACCAGGCCGGGCAGGTCGAGGGAGCGGACGCGTTCCGGTTCGGTGCGCGCGTCGGGCGGCAGGACGCGTGCGCCCAGGGCCAGCAGGGCCAGGCCGATGGGCACGTTGACGAGGAAGACCGGCCGCCAGCCGCTGCCGAACAGATCCGCGCTGACGAGCACACCGCCCGCGACCTGGCCCGCGGCGGCGCCGGTGGCGAGCACCGCGGAGTAGGCGCTGAGCGCGCGGACGCGGCCCTCCCCCGTGATGTTGCGCTGGATGAGGCTGAGCACCTGCGGGATCATCAGGGCGGCTCCGGCGCCCTGGACGATCCGGAAGGCGATCAACTGGCCCGTTCCCGCGGCCAGTCCGCAGGCGAGCGAGGCAGCGGTGAAGAGGGCGAGTCCGCCGAGGTAGGTGCGGCGGTGGCCGAGCCGGTCACCGAGGCGCGCGCCGGTGATCAGCAGGACCGCGTAGGCGATGGTGTACCCGGCGATGACCAGCTGAAGTCCCGCTCCGGAGGCGGAGAGTTCGGTACGGATGGTGGGTGCGGCGACGTTGACGATGAAGACGTCGAGCAGCGCCATGAACTGGGCGGCGAGCACCACCGCGAGCAGCAGCCGCCGGTTGTCAGTGCCGCCGTCTTTACTGAGTACGGGACGTGTTGAGGTCGTCGTCATGCCAGGCAGCGTGACGCCGATCCGATACGAGTAACGAGAGCCCGCCGATGCTGGTACTGACACCACCTGGCAACGGCGGCGGGGGGACTCGACCATGGGGGGTGTGACGATCGTGGCAACACCGACACCGCGCCGGCGCAGGCACGAGCTGGCCGCGTTCCTGCGCAGCCGCCGGGCCCGGGTGACGCCGGAGGACGTGGGCATGCCGCCGGGCCTGCGCCGTCGCACGCCCGGGCTGCGGCGCGAGGAGGTCGCCCAGCTCTCCGGCGTCGGCGTCACCTGGTACACCTGGCTGGAACAGGGACGTCCGATCAACGCCTCCGCCCAGGTGCTGGACGCGGTGGCGCGTGTCCTCCGGCTCGACCGGCCCGAGCGGGAGCATCTGTACCACCTGGCGGAGGTGCCGTTCGCGCCCGACCAGAGCACCGAGGACGTGGACGTCGTCAGCCCGGAGATCCAGGGCATCCTGGACGCCCTGGCGCCCCATCCGGCGGTCGTCTACAACAGCCGGTACGACGTGCTCGCGACCAACTCCACGTACCGGCTGCTGTTCTCCGTCCCGGAGATGAGATCACCCGGCGTCCGCAACGTCCTGTGGACGCTCTTCACGATCCCCGACGGGAACTGCCCGGTCGTCGACAAGGAGCGCGAGCTGCCGCTCATGGTCGCCCAGATGCGCGGGGCGTACGGCCGGCATGTCGGGGAGCCCGCCTGGGAGTCGTTCGTCCGGCGTCTGGCGGAGGCGAGCCCGGAGTTCGCGCGGATGTGGCGGAGCGGCGATGTCGTGCCACCCCGCAGCCAGATCAAGACCTTCCGTCACGACGCGGTGGGCGAGCTGCGGCTGACGTCGGTGTCGCTCTCGATCAACGGGATGCCGGAGTGCCGGATCGTGGCGTACACACCGAACGACGACGAGAGCCGGCGGGCCATCGAGACCATGCGCGTCCAGGAGGTGGACACCTGGGAGTGACGGAAACGACGAATCCCGCCCCCTGGTGGGGACGGGATTCGGTGACTGTGGAGCTAAGGAGAATTGAACTCCTGACCTCCTGCATGCCATGCAGGCGCTCTACCAACTGAGCTATAGCCCCTCGTGTTCTTCGCGCTCCGCGCTGCGAACAAGAAGAACTTTAGCCTGTGACCTGCCGGAAAGTGAAATCCAGGTCTGCGGGCGGCTCAGTCGTCGTCGCCGAGGACCGGCTCGGGCAGCGTGCCGGCGTTGTGCTCCATGAGCCGCCAGCCACGGGCGCCCTCGCCGAGGACGGACCAGCAGCAGTTGGAGAGCCCGCCGAGGCTCTCCCAGTGATGCGCCTCCAGGCCGAGGAGCCGTCCGATGGTGGTGCGGATCGTGCCGCCGTGGCTCACGACGACGAGCGTGCCGTCGTCGGGCAGCTTGTCGGCGTAGTCCAGGACCACCGGGGCGGCCCGGTCGGCAACCTCGGTCTCCAGCTCCCCGCCGCCCCGGCGCACGGGCTCGCCGCGCTTCCACGCGGCGTACTGCTCGCCGTACCGCACGACGATCTCGTCGTGGGTCAGCCCCTGCCACTCCCCCGCGTACGTCTCGCGCAGGGCGGAGTCGTGCGCGACGGGGTGACCGGTGAGCGCGGCCAGCTCGGCCGCGGTGGCCGCCGCCCGCTTCAGGTCGGACGCGATGATCGCGTCCGGCTTGAGCGAGGCGAGCAGCCGGGCGGACCGGCGCGCCTGGGCGACACCGGTCTCGGTCAGCTCGATGTCCGTGGAGCCCTGGAAGCGGCGCTCCAGGTTCCACGAGGTCTGACCGTGCCGCCACAGGACGATGCGGCGGCCGCTGCCGCCCCTGGTGGCGCTCAGCTCAGCTCACCGTCCGTCTCCTCGGCGGCACCCGTCAGCGCGGCGTGCTCGGCGGCCTTGCCGCGGGTCTTAAGGGCGTCCTCGGGGAGGGGAAGCTCGGGGCAGTCCTTCCAGAGCCGCTCCAGGGCGTAGAAGACCCGCTCCTCGCTGTGCTGGACGTGCACGACGATGTCGACGTAGTCCAGGAGGATCCAGCGGGCGTCGCGGTCGCCCTCACGGCGGACCGGCTTGGCGCCGAGGTCCTTGTTCAGCCGCTCCTCGATCTCGTCGACGATCGACTTGACCTGGCGGTCGTTGGGCGCGGAGGCGAGCAGGAAGGCGTCGGTGATCGACAGCACATCGCTGACGTCGTACGCGATGATGTCGTGCGCGAGCCGGTCGGCCGCCGCCTGGGCGGCGGCGTTGACGAGCTCGATGGAGCGATCCGTGGCGGTCACAAGCAGGCTTTCGTCGGCGGTCAGAGACACATCAAGGGTCTCACGTACCGCCGACCGCCCCGCAAACGATTACGAACGGGTCACTTCTTGCTCCCGGGGATCTTGTAATCCTGGCCCAGGACCACCGTGACCGCGGCGTTTCCGGCGGGCTTGCCCTTCTTGACCGCGCTCTCCGGAAGGCCGAGGGTCTCGGCCACCTCGACCGCGGTCGCCTTCTGGGCGTCGTCGCCGTACAGGACCTGCGAGCTCTTCTGCGTGTCCGCCTCGGCGCCGCCCACGAAGGCGAAGCCTCCGTTGACCAGGACGACCCTGGCGGCCTCGGTGGCGTCCTTGCCGGTCGCGTCGCGGACCGAGACGCGGACCGCGCCGCCCTGCTCGGGAGGGGTCACCTTGCCGCCGAGGATGTCCTTGACCACGCTGTCCGCCGCTCCCTCGCCGAGGGAGCCGTCCTGCTGCACCGGGAGGACCGCCGTCTTGTAGTCGCCGCCCTTGGCGTGCTTGGCCAGCCCGGCGAGCGAGGCGCCGAGGTCCTTCTCGGGCAGGGAGGGGTCGAGGATCATGACCAGCGTGGCGATCGTGTCCGCGTTGGCCTTGGGGTCGTCGGACATCTTCCGCAGCACGGCGTACATGACCTGGCCGAAGCGCTGGAGCTGTTTGGCCTCGGCCTCGCCGGGCGCGCGGTAGGTCGCGTAGGCGACGGCGGCGCGGCCGTTCAGCGTCTGATTCTCGCCCTTGGTGACGAGCGGGTCCTCGCCCTTCTTGTCGCTGGGCACGGTGACGTCGGTGGTCAGGTCGATGTTGCTGACGATCTCGACCAGGTTCTCCAGGTACGGGGTGTCCAGCCGCCAGGTGCCGGCGATCTCCGTACCGAGGAGGTTGCCGATCGACTCGCGGGTGCCGCTGGAGCCGTCGTCCTCGACGGACTTGGCGAGGGTGGTCGAGGTGCCGTCGTCGGTGGAGACGGAGAGCGCGTTCGGGAGCAGGACCGTGGTGCCCTGCCCGGTCGTCGTGTTGTCGACGAGCAGGGCGGTGGAGGTGCCGCCGCCCTTGAGGTCGTGGAGGTGGACGACGATCGTGTCGCGCTTCTGCGGGCCGGTCGCGGTGTTCTGCTTCTGCTCCTCGCTCGCGAAGCCGGGGAGCTTGCCGGCGGACCAGAGGTAGCCGACCCCGCCGACGGCGGCGAGGGCGAGGACCACGATCAGGGCGACGACCCGGTTGCGGCCCCGGCGCCGGGCCTCCTCGCGCCGCTCGGAGCGGCTCTCGGTGAACTTCAGCCAGTCGATGACGTCTTCGGAGTCCTCGTCGGGCTCCTCGATGAACGAGAACTGCTCGGTGCGGTAGTCGCGCTCGGCGCCGTCCTCCGGCGCGGAGCGCGGGCCCGGCACACCGGCCGGAGCGGCCACGGGGGCGGCCGGGGCGGGAGCGGGCGCCGCCTCGGGCTGTACGGCCCACTGCTGCCCGGTCTCGTACGGGGAGTAGCCGTAGCCCTGCTGCTGCGGGCCCTGCTGCCCGTACGGGTCGTACTGGGGCTGCTGGGACGTCTGGGGCTGCTGGGGCTGGACGGGCTGCCCGTAGGCGTCGTAGCCGTACCCCTGCTGCTGCCCGTGCTGCGGCGCCTGCGGCTGCTGCGTGGGCGGCCGGCCCTGCGGCTGCTGCTGCGCGTACGGGTCGTAGGCGTCGTACGACTGCTGTGACTGCGGTGGGACCTGCTGGTACACCGGCTGCCCGTACTCGTCGTAGCCGATGATCTGCGGCTGCGGGTAGTACGGGTCGTACGGGTTCTGATCGTTCACCGGTGCCCCTCTCCGAGGCTCACTCGCCGCGGTACAACTGGCGCTTGTCGATGTAGCGCACCACGCCGTCCGGCACCAGATACCAGACCGGGTCGCCCTGCGCGACCCTCGCCCGGCAGTCGGTGGACGAGATGGCGAGCGCGGGAACCTCGACCAGCGAGACGCCGCCCTTGGGCAGGCCGTCGTCCGTGAGGTCGTGGCCCGGCCGGGTGACGCCGATGAAGTGGGCCAGCGAGAACAGCTCCTCGGCGTCGCGCCACGTCAGGATCTGCGACAGCGCGTCGGCCCCCGTGATGAAGAAGAGGTCCGAGTCGCCGTTGAGGGAGCGCAGGTCCCGCAGGGTGTCGATCGTGTACGTCGGCCCGCCGCGGTCGATCTCGATCCGGCTGACCGAGAACTGCGGGTTGGACGCCGTGGCGATGACCGTCATCAGATAACGGTCCTCGGCCGGCGAGACGGCCTTGTGGCTCTTCTGCCACGGCTCGCCGGTCGGCACGAACACCACCTCGTCGAGGTGGAACAGGGCGGCCACCTCACTGGCGGCCACCAGGTGTCCGTGATGGATCGGGTCGAACGTTCCGCCCATCACGCCGAGTCGGCGCTTGCCGCGGCCGCCAGTAGACACTTCCTGCTCTCCCATGCGTGCAGAGCCTACTGGCACGGCAGCGGGCGCCTTCGGTCCGGTCGTCGGCTCAGCGGTCGCGGTTGAAGCGGGTGGTGATCCACAGGAGCAGCAGCAGCGCGCCGAACGCGCCGAAACCGGTGAGGTACGGGCTGAGGCTGTCGTGGTTGCCACCGTGCTCGGCGCCTTCGGCGAGCGTGACCAGGTTGACGGCGGTGCTGTGGAGGCTCATCTTCAACAGGACCTATCGATCGGGGACGGGAGCGAAGACTTCGCGCACATCGTATGCGGGCCGTCCGGGCACGCTCACGCCGACTCAGTCGTTGTCCGGGCTGTCGTACCCCGTCGCCGTCCACCGTGCCCGAGTTATCCACAGGCTCCGGTGGCGATGGACCCCAGCACCTAGGCTGGGACGCGTCAGGGGGACGAGCCAGGTCTCGTACGAACAGGGGGCATCCATGACCGAGAAGTCCGACAACGACCGGGGGAACGTGCCGAGCAGGCAGCGCAAGCGCTTCCCCGGCATCTCCTCACGCGCCTACGAGCACCCCGCGGACCGCTCGGCGCTCGTGGCTCTGCGCAAGCTCACCGGCTTCGACACGGTCTTCAAGGCCCTCAGCGCACTGCTGCCCGAGCGCAGCCTCCGACTGCTCTTCCTCTCCGACTCCGTGCGGGTGAGCGACGCCCAGTTCGCGCACCTCAACGACATGCTGCGGGACGCGTGTTACATCCTGGACCTGGAGAAGGTCCCGCCGATGTACGTCACGCAGGACCCGAAGCCGAACGCGATGTGCATCGGCCTCGACGAGCCGATCATCGTGGTCACCACGGGCCTCGTGGAGCTGCTCGACGAGGAGGAGATGCGGGCGGTCGTCGGCCACGAGGTGGGCCACGCCCTCTCCGGTCACTCCGTCTACCGCACGATCCTGCTGTTCCTCACCAGTCTGGCGGTCAAGGTCGCCTGGATCCCGCTGGGGAACGTGGCGATCATGGCGATCGTGACGGCGCTGCGGGAGTGGTTCCGCAAGTCCGAGCTGTCCGCGGACCGTGCGGGCCTCCTGGCAGGCCAGGACCTCCAGGCTTCGATGCGCGGCCTGATGAAGATCGCCGGCGGCAACCACCTGCACGAGATGAACGTGGACGCGTTCCTCGCCCAGGCCGACGAGTACGAGAAGGGCGGCGACCTGCGCGACTCCGTCCTGAAGATCCTCAACGTGCTCCCGCGCACGCACCCCTTCACCACGGTCCGGGCGGCCGAGCTGAAGAAGTGGTCCGAGACCCGGGACTACCAGCGGATCATGGACGGGCACTACCCGCGGCGGTCGGAGGACAAGGACACCTCGGTGACCGACTCCTTCCGGGAATCGGCCGGGCACTACGCCGAATCGGTGCGCACCAGCAAGGATCCGCTGATGAAGCTGGTCGGTGACATAGCCGGCGGCGCGGGCGACCTGGCGAACGACCTGGGCGGGAAGCTGCGCAACCGGTTCGGCGGCGGATCCCCGGGCACGGACGGCGGCACGGGCGGGGCTGCCGACGACGGTGGTGCCGAGGGTGCCGAGGGCGGTCAGAAGGAGGGCTGAGCGCTCGGGGCGAGGGTCCCGCAGAGCGAGGAGACGACCGGCCGGCCGGTGGCGTACGGGTCGGTGACGGCCGCCCTGCCGGGATCCGGAGCCCGCTCGCCGGCGAGCAGCGGGTGCAAGGTGCCGGACGGGTCGGTTCCGCAGGCCTGCGGACCGGCCTGGACGGTGCTGGCCAGCAGTTCGGCACGGTGCATCCGCAGGTCTTCGAGGTCGAAGCGGAAGTGCGTCTCGCGGTGCACCGTGAAGAGCGACGCCCCGCTCACGGGCCCGGCGCCCGAGGCCGCGGGCCGCAGGGCGTAGGTGAAGGTGTGGTCCGAGGTGACCTCCAGCATGTCGGTCGCCGTCTCCGCGAAGCGGAGGGTGCCCTGGACGCGGATGCCGGGCGACGCCAGGGCGACCTCGGCGGGGTCGAACCGCACCAGCCAGCCGGCGACCGCGTGGCGGCCGTCGTCGAGCGAGGCCTCGACGCTCTGGTCGAACTGCGCCAGCTGGTCGGGGTCCAGGAGCAGCCGGGCGGGCCGGACCGTCGCGCCTTTCAGGACCTCGGGATCCAGCGAGGAGGCCACGAGGTAGTCCTTGGCGATCGTCAGGGCGGCCACGACCTGGCTCTCCGAGAAGTGCGTGGTGCGTCCCGTGACCGGGAGGTTGATGCCGGCGGCGCCCGTGCGGTACTCGGCGGCGGGGCTGTGCGCGAACAGCTGGGCGGGCTCTCCGCCCGGCACGGCGCCCTGCGGGGCGAGCGGGACCATGGTGATCCGCAGCGGCTCGGCCCGCTGGTCGACGGGGGGCTGGTAGGGGTTGCGGACGCCCAGGTAGATGGCCGTACCGAACGCGAGGAGGATCAGCAGGACCAGCAGGAGGGCCTGGCGGGAGCCGCTTCTGGCCTCCCTCCAGGTGGGGCGGGAGCGCACGGCCTGGGAGTGCTCGCCCATCCGCTCCTCGGCGGAGAACTCCTGGAGCCGGGCAGCACGGACGAACGACTCGTCGAAGACGACGGATCGGTACTCGTCCTCACCACCGCCGGGGTCGGGAACCGGCCCCTCAGGCGGGTCGCCACGCCCTGCCATACCTTCAGAGTAGGTCGGACGGGGCTCGGGTAAACGCCCAGGTACACGACAAGTTCCGAAGAATTCCGACGAAACCCGCGGCTACCAGGCCACATGTCCCCAGAGCTCGGATCGCGGGGTTCAGGGCGTCCGGGGGACGGCGGGGGCGGGGGGCGCGGAGTACGCGGCGGAGGCCGAGGGCGCGGTGACCGCCGGAGGGTTCACCCGCGGCTTGTCGATGCCGGTGGTGGCGGGTGCGGGGACCTGGTCCTGCCGGTTGGCGGAGGCGCCTCGGTAGACCGCGGTGAAGGCGAGGGCGACCATGCCGACGCCCATCACGAGCGCGAGCACCCAGGCGACGGGCCGGTGCCAGCGGGCGCTGCCCCGGTACGGGCGCAGGGCGCCGCCGTGGGGGCCGTAGGGGCCGGCGTCGTCGTCGGGGTCGTCCGGGTCGTACGCGTGGCCGTAGCGGCCGCCGAGGGGGCCCGAGAGGTCGTAGCCGTCCTCATAGAGCTCGTCGTCGCCCGGTCCGCCGCCTGCCCGGGCACGGGCGGCCTCCGCCTCGGCGCGCGCCTGGGCCGCCGCGAGCAGGCGCTCCACGGCGGTCGGCTCATGGACCTCGGCGGCCCGTACGAAGTCCTCGTCGAACACCACGGTGGCGAAGTCGTCCGCGCCCCCGCGGTCGTCAGCGTTCTCAGGGTCCCTGCCGTCCGGGAACGGCTTGCCCCCCACGTCGTCCGGCACGTTTTTCAGAGTAGACCTGGGAGGTGGTTTTGGGCAGGGAGAGTGCGAACTATCCCCGCCCGTCCCGCTCCCCGATCGGCCCCCGCGGGCGGGGCCGATCGGGGGATTCGGAGGTCAGCGCGTGTGGCCGTCGCCGGTGACGATGTACTTCGTCGAGGTCAGCTCGGGCAGGCCCATGGGCCCACGGGCGTGGAGTTTCTGGGTCGAGATGCCGATCTCGGCGCCGAAGCCGAACTGGCCGCCGTCGGTGAAACGGGTGGACGCGTTGACCGCGACCGTCGTGGAGTCGACCAGCTGGGTGAAGCGGCGGGCGGCGGCCTGCGAGGTGGTGACGATCGCCTCGGTGTGGCCGGAGGACCAGAGCCGGATGTGTTCGACGGCCTTGTCGAGGGAGTCGACGACGGCGGCGGCGATGTCGTAGGAGAGGTACTCGGTCTCCCAGTCCTCCGGGGTCGCGGGGACGACGGTGGCCTTGGAGCCCTCGGCCCGGGCGAGGACCCGCTCGTCGGCGTGGACGGTGACCCCGGCGTCGGCCAGGGCGGCGAGGGCGCGGGGCAGGAAGGCGTCCGCGATGTCCCGGTGGACGAGGAGGGTCTCGGCGGCGTTGCAGACGCTGGGGCGCTGGGCCTTGGAGTTCACCAGGATGTCGACGGCCATGTCGAGGTCGGCCTGGGCGTCCACGTAGACGTGGCAGTTTCCGGTGCCGGTCTCGATGACCGGGACGGTGGACTCCTCGACGACGGTACGGATCAGGGAGGCGCCGCCGCGCGGGATGAGGACGTCGACCAGGCCACGGGCGCGCATCAGCTCCCGTACCGAGTCGCGGGACTCGCCGGGGACGAGCTGGACGGCGTCGGCCGGCAGTCCGGCGCCGCCGACGGCGTCGCGCAGGACCTTCACCAGGGCGGTGTTGGAGGAGTAGGCGGAGGACGAGCCGCGCAGGAGGACGGCGTTTCCGGCCTTGAGGCAGAGGGCGGCGGCGTCCACGGTCACGTTGGGACGGGCCTCGTAGATGATGCCGACGACACCGAGGGGGACGCGGACCTGTCGCAGGTCGATGCCGTTGGGAAGGGTCGAGCCGCGGACGACCTCGCCGACCGGGTCGGGCAGGGCGGCCACGTCGCGCACGTCGGCGGCGATGGCGCGGACCCGCTCCGGGGTGAGGGTGAGCCGGTCGATGATCGACTCGCTGGTTCCGGCCTCCCGGGCACGGGCGATGTCCTCGGCGTTCGCCTCGACGATCTCGGCGGTGCGGACCTCGAGGGCGTCCGCGATCGCCAGCAGGGCGTCGTCCTTGGCCGCGCGCGGAAGTGGCGCGATTTCGGCGGCGGCGGCGCGGGCGCGGTAGGCGGCCCGGGCGACCGGGGACAGGTTGTCGAGGGGCGTGAGCGAGGTCATGCCCGCAGGGTACTGGCACCTCTGCGGACATCCCTCACGAATGCCGTTCGCATCCCGCACTCCGAGACGGCGGTCTCGGCGGCCGCACGCGCCGCGGGAAGGGCGGCCTCAGGCCGCGGGGACGGCGCTCTCAGTACGGGTGGACCCCCACCGGGGCGGCCGGCGGGGGGCCGTAGCCTTCGGCGATGCGCTGGTGGTAGGTCTCGCGGTCGATGACCTCCAGGCCGACGATCTCCCAGGGCGGCAGCTTGGCGCTCTGCCGGTGCTCGCCCCACAGCCGCAGCGCGACCGCGGCGGCATCGTGCAGGTCACGGGCCTCTTCCCAGTAGCGGATCTCGGCGTGATCATTGGCATAGCGGCTGGTCAGCAGGAAGGGATGGTCGTGGGCCAGCTGTTCGAGACCGCGCCTGACCTCCTTCAGCGGGGCCTCGGCGCCCGAGACGCTGAGGGTGATGTGCCAGAGCTTCGAGTCGACCACCGGTCGCTCCTCGACGCGTGTCCCAGCTGTGTCGGTGTCCCGTCCCTCGTCGAAGTCGGCTCCGGCCTCGACACTGGTCAGGGCGCGTTCGGCAGTCCCGCGGGGCGGTGCCCCTGGGCGCGCTCGTCTCACCGGCGGCCTCCTGATTGATGCGTGTGGTGCTGTACCCCGCCCTTGTCTTGTCCCCGAGACAAAGTTGACCAGCCCGAGGCGGCATCTGGGGCGGTTTTGGTAAAGGTCCCTACCGGATGGCCGGTCTTTCAGCCGTTTCTCCACACGGCGCTCACGCGGCGGCGGGTCAGGGGCGGACGACGACCAGATCGTCGCGGTGGACGACCTCCCGCTCGTACTCCGGACCGAGCTCCCTGGCGAGCTCGGGCGTGGAGCGGCCGAGCATCCGGGGGATCTCCTTGGCGTCGAAGTTGACGAGTCCGCGGGCGACGGCGCGGCCGTCGGTGTCGCGCAGCTCGACCGGGTCGCCGGCCACGAACTCCCCCTCCACGGCGGCGATTCCGGCCGCGAGGAGCGACTTCTTGCCCTGGACGACGGCCCGTACCGCGCCCTCGTCCAGGGTCAGATGGCCCTGCGGGGTGGAGGCGTGGGCGAGCCAGAGCAGCCGGTCGGCGGAGCGCCGGCCGGTGCGGTGGAAGTACGTCCCGGTGTCGCGGCCGGAGAGGGCGTCGGCGGCGCGGACGGCGGAGGTGAGGACGACGGGGATGCCGGCGGCGGCGGCGATCCGGGCGGCCTCGACCTTGGTGACCATGCCGCCGGTGCCGACCCCCGCCTTGCCGGCGGAGCCGATCTCGACGTGCGCGATGTCCTCGGGGCCCGCCACCTCGGCGATCCGCGCGGAGCCGGGCTTGGCGGGGTCACCGTCGTAGAGCCCGTCGACGTCCGAGAGCAGGACGAGCAGGTCCGCGCGGACGAGATGGGCGACGAGGGCGGCGAGCCGGTCGTTGTCGCCGAAGCGGATCTCGTCCGTGGCGACGGTGTCGTTCTCGTTGACGACCGGCAGGGCGCCCATGGCGAGGAGCTGGTCGAGGGTCCGGTAGGCGTTGCGGTAGTGCGCGCGCCGGCTGGTGTCGTCGGTGGTGAGCAGCACCTGCCCGACCCGTACGCCGTAGCGGGCGAAGGAGGCGGTGTAGCGGGCGACGAGCAGGCCCTGGCCGACGCTGGCGGCGGCCTGCTGGCGGGCGAGGTCCTTGGGTCTGCGGGTGAGGCCGAGCGGGGCGAGACCGGCGGCGATGGCGCCGGAGGAGACCAGCACGATCTCCTTCTCGCCGCCGCTGCGGACCTTGGCGAGGGCGTCGACGAGGGCGTCGACCCGGTCGGCGTCCAGGCCGCCGGACGCGGTGGTGAGCGAGGAGGAGCCGACCTTGACGACGATCCTGCGGGCTTCCGTCACGAACTGCCTTGCCTCTGTCACCTGTACCGCCGTCACCTGCGTCGCCCTCATCCGGATGTCTGCCAGGCAATCTACGCGAGCCGGGACGGACGGCGCCCGTCCATTCCGCTGAGTGGAACGGCCGGGCGGCGCGTGCGCGCGACGATCCGAAGCCGCCACGCCCGGCCCGCCCGCCACTCCCGACATGCCCGGCCCGCCCGGCCCGCCGTCAGCGTGTGGCGACGGAGTCCGACCCGACGCCGGCGTCACCGGCGGGGCCCGTGGCGTCCGACTGCGCCTTCCGTCCGCCGGGCACGAGGATCTTCTTCGCCAGCAGATAGGTGAACGGGATGGCGACGACGGCCGCGACCAGCGGCGCGATCCGGTCGTCCATCCCGGCCCACGTCACCAGGGCGTACAGGCCGACGCTCTGCACCAGGTAGTTGGTGAGGTTGGTGAGCGGGAAGAGCGCGAACTTCTTCCAGGTGGGCCTGGTGCGGTAGGTGAAGTAGGTGTTCAGGAAGAACGAACCGACCATGCTGAGCACGAAGGCGATGGAGTAGGCGGCGAAGTACGGCATCCAGGGGTGCAGCAGCAGGTAGCAGCCGTAGAAGGTCCCCGTGTTGATACCGCCCACCACGCCGAAGCGGACGATCTGTCCGAGCTGACCGCGCATCACATCTCCCGTTCGGTCGCCGCGACGCGGGCGCGGCTGCCGTCCCGGCGGCCCGCGGCATAGGCACCGGCGCCGGCACCGGCGCTTCCGGCGATGGGGCGGCGCGTCGTGGAGCGGTCGGTCTCCTTGACGAGGAAGTGCGGCCGGCGCTTGGTCTCGTAGTAGATCCGGCCGATGTACTCGCCGATCAGCCCCAGCATGATCATCTGCACGCCGCCGAGCCCGACGATGATCGCGACCAGGGTGACATAACCCGGGGCGCTGACGCCCTGGGTCAGGGCGGCCACGACGATCCACATCGCGTACAGCGCGGCGAGACCCGTGAGCGTGAGACCGAGCCAGATCGCGATGCGCAGGGGCCGGTTGTTGAAGGAGATCAGCCCGTCCATGCCGTAGTTGAGCAGGGAGCTGAACTTCCACTTCGTCTCGCCGGCCTCACGCGCGGCGTTCTGGTAGTCGAAGGTGACGGTGTCGAAGCCGATCCAGGAGAAGAGCCCCTTGGAGAAGCGGTTGTACTCGGGGAGCGACAGCAACGCGTCCACGGCAGAGCGGGAGAGCAGGCGGAAGTCGCCGACGCCGTCGGTCAGTTCGACGTCGATCCACTTGTTGACACCGCGGTAGTAGAGCCGGCTCAGGGCGCTGCGGAGCCTCTTGTCGCCCTCGCGGGTGCGCCGGGCGATGATCTGCTCGTGGCCCAGTTCGTGGAGTTCGAGCATCCGCTGGATGAGTTCCGGCGGGTGCTGGAGGTCCGCGTCCATGATCACGACGGCGTCGCCGGTGGCCTCGCGGAGCCCGGCGAGCATGGCGGCCTCCTTGCCGAAGTTCCGGCTGAAGGATACGTAACGGGTCTCCTTCTCGAACTCGGCGGCGATGGCGCGCAGTCGGAGGAAGGTGCCGTCCCCGCTTCCGTCGTCGACGTAGCAGATCTCGTACGCGACGGGCAGGGCGCCCAGCACCTCACGGATGCGGGTGTCGAACTGGTCGATCACCGCTTCCTCGTTGTAGCAGGGGACAACGACGGACAACTTGATCATGAACGTTGGCTCCTGAACGACGAGCGCGATCTACGGGACGGGTCGGACGGACGGGATGCGGGTGTGGTGCGGGTACGGAGCAGGTGGGCGGCGGTGACGGCGAGCAGCAGCGCCGCCGCGGCCCCGCTCGCGGCGAGCCCGAGCCGCAGCCCGGGGGTGCGGTAGGAACAGGCGAGCCGCGAGGCGCCGTCGCCGAGCTCCACGGCGATGAGGCCGCCGAGCGTGCGCGGCACGCGGGCGGGGCCGCCGTCGACGGCGCACAGCCAGCCGGGGGTGGCGGGCACGGAGAGCACCGCGGTCCCGGCCGTACCGGGCGCGAACGCGGCACGGATGCCGTGGCCGGAGGAGTTCACGCGGTCGGGGCCGGTGGCGCGCAGCTGCCGCACGCTCCGGTCGAGCGCGGCGCGGTCGAGGCAGCCGACGGCGCTCTCCGGGATGTACTGGCGCTGCGCCGAGTGGACCCTGACCGCGACCCGGCCGTCGGCGGGGACGGTCCCGAGGCGGTACAGCGGGTTGCTGGTCATGGGGTACTTGCCGGCGGGCCGGAGGGTCGTGCCGAGGGCGTCGACCCGCCCGCGCAGCCAGGGCGCGTACCAGTACGCCTCCGAGCCGGGGGCGCAGACGGCGGTGAAGGTCGTACCGCCGCGCTGCGCCGCACGGCCCGCACCGCCCGCACCGCCCGCACCGTCCGCACGGCCCGCACCGCCCGCACCGTCCGCGCCGTCCGCACCACCGCGCTGCGCCGCACCGCCCGCGCCGTCCGCACCGTCCGCACCGTCCGCACCGCCCGCACCGCCCGCACCGCCGCGCTGCGCCGCACCGCCCGCGCCGTCCGCGCCGCCCGCACCGTCCGCGCCGAGTGGCCAGCCGTGACCCGGCACCGGCCGGGGGCCACCACCGCTCCGGGCGAGCGTGGGCACGTCGTAGACGCGCGCGCCCAGCACCCGTTCCTGGCGGGAGAAGAGCGAGACGTCGCGGACGGTCCCATCGAGGGGCGTGCCGGCCGGTCGCAGCGTGACGACGGGCGGGGCGAGGGCCGAGCGCCGGACGAAGCCGTCGGGTCCGGCGTCCGGTTCGAGGTAGGTGCTCACGCCCATGACGGCGCGGCCGACCGGGTCGTCGAAGCTGCGCGTGTGGCGCCCCTGGACGTACCAGCCGGCGCCGAGCCGGTGCAGGGCGTCGGCGGTGACCGCCGGGAGGTAGCTGCTGTAGTAGCCGCCGCCCTGCCCGGCGAGCAGCATCGGGTCGTTGGACGCGAACGAGTGCGGGCCGGGGTCGGTACGGCTCGCGGGCCACGCGTCCGCCGCCTTCAACTGCCCGTAGGCGGCGAGCGCCTGGCTGTCGAAGGTGCGCTTGGGCTTCCACCACTCGATGGCGTCGCGGATCCGTGTCGTGGACAGGACGGTGTACGCGGAGGACAGGAAGACGGCCCCGGCCAGGGCCACCGTGAGGCCGATGCGCACGCGGCGGTCGCCTCGGAAGCGGTCCAGCGCCAGGAGCAGACCGAGAAGGACGAGGCCGCCGGCGGCCAGGATCCACGGTCCCGTCGTCATGTACGCGGTGGTGCTCACGCTGAGGACCAGCACGAGCACCAGGGCACCGCCGCGGAGCAGTTCGGGGAGGCGGGGCCGCCGTGCGAGCGCCAGCCAGGCCACGCAGACCAGCACGGCCGTGAGGGCGATCGAGGCGCGGTAGGGGCTGCCGTTGGGCATGGCCAGTCCGTGCCAGAGCAGGATCGTGGGCTTCCAGACCAGGGAGCCGGCCATCAGCGCGACCAGGGCGAGCCAGGCGACCCGCTCCCTGCGCGGCGCGCGGCGGACGAAGGGGTAGGTGGCGACGAGGAGCAGGGCGAGCATGCCGACGGAGATGTGCGGCACACGCCCGACGAGGCCGCCCGGGATCAGGTGCGCCAGGTAGTCGAGGGGCGCGGGCGGGCCCTGATAGACGGCCTCGGGAGCGGGCTGGGAGACCTTGCTGGCCTTGAGGCCGACGGTCAGCACGGGCGCGGCGAGCAGGATCCCGACGCCGGTCATGGAGGCGGCCCGCCCGGCCACGCGCAGCCGCTCCCCCACGGGCCGCTCGTCGAGGAGCACCCGTACCAGCAGGATCAGGGCCATGCCGATCGTGGCCATCGCGGCGGTGTAGAAGTTGCCGGCCCAGCAGACCGTCACGAGGAGCGCGCCGGTCACCCAGCGGCGGCGGCGCAGACACCAGTCGTAGGCGATGCCGAGGAGCGGGAGGGCGACAAGCCCCCACATCCACATGGGATCGGAGAATCCGTCCGAGATCATCCACGCGCTCAGTCCGAATCCGACCGAGAGCAGGGCGCGCAGCCAGGGACTTCCCTCGTGGAGCCGGCCGAGAAAGACGGTCATGAGCGCGGCGGCGAGACCGACGCTGAACAGCGTCACCAGAAACACGGGGAACTCGACACTGTGCCGGGGAAAGATCCCGACCAGCCACGAGAACGGGTTCATCAGATAAGTGAAGAAGTCGGCGAGAAAGGGCGTGCCGTATCCGCTGGCCCAATTGAAGAGGAGATCACCATGGGCTTCGCCGTGCATCAGGTCCCAGAGGCGCGCGTGGAACGGCACGAACTGATTGCCGAGGTCGTTCACCGCGCGGGATCTGCCGCCGAAGGGATAGGTGCCGTGCACGGCCATGGCGAGGCAGTACGCCGCCATGGCGGTCGCGGCGGCGAACCAGGGCGCGGTCCGCCGCGCCCTGAGGTCTCTGGCGAGCGCCGGCCCGGTCCGCGTCACCCCTGGAGAGGAATCGTCTCCTCGCCGGCCGGCGCCCTTCTCAAGCGAGGGATTCAGCACGGCGGACATCCCTGAATTCCGAACTCCTGGTCGACATTCGAACGGCCCGTCACTTTCCCTCGTCCATTTATGCACAAACAGGTTATGACCCGATGCGCACACTTCTCCCGGAAGAGGACGGAGCCGATAGGGTTGCCCCTTAAAAATCGACGAATCCGATCGCGGAGCGCCCCGTCGTCCGGGCGCGGACCCCCACCCGGACGCCTCCCATCACATCGGACCGTCGGAAAGTGAACGCGAGGTGCCGTCGAGGCAGCCTGCGCACGAAAATGGATCGAGGTGCCAGTGCCTGACGTCTCAGTGATCGTCATCGCCTACAACGACGCGGAGCGTCTCCCGACGGCCGTGCGATCGGTGTTGGACCAGACACTGCGGAGCGTCGAGGTCGTGATCGTCGACGACTGCAGCGGGGACCGCACCTTCCAGGTCGCCCAGGAACTGGCAGCCGCCCAGCCGGAGCGGGTCCGGGCCTACCGGCTGCCGGAGAACAGCGGCGCGGGCGGAGAGCCGCGGAACGTCGGCATCGGCCACGCACGCGGCCGGTACGTGATGTTCCTGGACAGCGACGACGTCCTGGAGCGCAACGCCTGCCGCAACATGGTGGCGGCCGCCGAGGAGACCGGCGCCGACCTGGTCTCGGGCCTGTGCGTGCGCCTCACCAAGGACACCGCGCGCGAGAAGCGCAACGAGTGGTACCCGTGGCTCTACTCGGCGACCCGCACCCTGGAGTCCGTCACCGAGCTGCCCGACCTGTTCGTCTGGGACACGCTCTCCACGAACAAGTGCTACCGCCGCGACTTCCTCCTCGACAACGGACTCCGCTTCCCCAAGGGGATGTTCTACGAGGACCTGATGTTCGTCGCCGACGCCTACCTGGCGGCGAAGAAGATCACCCTCATCCCCAACCAGGTCTACTTCTGGCACGTCTACGAGCAGGCCGAGGTCAAGTCGGTCACCAACAGCCGCCACGACATGGTGAACTACCGGCACCGGCTGGAGATCCACCGCCGGATCGACGCGCTCCTCGACCGGCACGGCCTGGAGGAGCTGCGGGCCGCCAAGGACGTCAAGTTCCTCAAGCACGACCTCGTCCTCCATCTGCGTGATCTTCCGTTCCGGGACGAGGCCTACCGCCGCGAGTTCGCCGAGCTGTCCCGGCCGTACCTCCAGGGCCTGGACCGCGAGGCGTACGGCAAGGCGGCCAAGATCCAGGCGATCTGCGCGTACCTCCTGGAGAAGGGCGACTGGGAGAACCTGCTGCCCGCCGTGGACACCCTGATCCACCGCGACAAGGTCTCCTCACCGCTCGCCCGGCGCGACGGCCGGGTCTACTGGTGCGCCGAGCACCTCGACGACGCGTTCGGCCGCGAGGTGCTCGACGTCACCGAACTCGGCTACCACCAGAAGCCGATCGACAAGCTGTTCCTGCGCAACGAACTCACCTCCTACACGGAGTCCGGCGGAACCGCACGCCTCGCCGGCCGGATCACCAACCCGCTGGGGATCGTGGCGCCCGGGGACACCCTCACCGCCGAGCTGGAGTTCCGCGCCCGCCGCCGCAGCCTGCGGACGTACCTCTTCCCCGTCACCTCGCTCCGCCACGACGGCGAGACGGTCCACTGGGAGACCGAGGCCGACATCGGCTCGACGCTCCGCCCCCTCGGCGTCATCGACCCGGTGTGGGACGTCCGCGTCGTCCTCCGGGCGGGCGGCGTGCGTACACGGACCCGGCTCACCGTCGACCATCACGAGCTGGGCGGTGGAGCGCTCCCCGTCACGCCACGGCTGACGCGGCTGGTGGGCGACCGCATGGAGCCCCACCCCACCGCCAAGGGTCATCTCGCCTTCCGGCTCGTCTCGTCCAAGGGCGACAGCGACCGGATCGAGGAGTTCGTCCAGCGCGGACTGCAGGGAAAGCCGGGACAGCTCGCCAAGTCCGGCCTGCGCCGGGCCAGGGCGCTGCGCAAGACCCTCACCTCCGGCGAGACGAAGCTGCGGCTGTACCACGAGGTGTACAGCCGGCTGCCCGTGAAGAAGCGGACGGTCGTCTTCGAGAGCCAGCTGGGCAAGCAGTACAGCGACAGCCCCCGCGCGATCTACGAGGAGATGCGCCGCCAGGGCCTGGACTTCCACGCGGTCTGGTCGTACGCCGGAACGCCCCAGGACTTCCCCGCGGGCGCACAGCTCGTACGCCGCTGGTCGCTGCCGTACCTCAAGGCGCTGGCCCGCGCCGAGTTCTGGATCGACAACCAGAGCTATCCGCTGAAGCTGGCGAAACGGCCCGAGACGACGTACATCCAGACCTGGCACGGCTCCGCGCTCAAGAAGATGGGGTTCGACCAGCCGCAGCTCAAGGCGCAGACCCGGCAGCAGCAGGAGGCGCAGCAGACCCATCTCGACCGCTTCGACCACTTCCTGGTCCGGTCGGAGCACGACGTACGCACCCTCGCCAAGGCCTTCCGGCTTCAGGACCGGACGCTGCTGCGCTCCGGCTACCCGCGCAACGACGTGCTGGTCCGGGCCCGGCAGCGCGAGGAGGAGGCGGGACACCGGGTGCGCGGCCCGCTCGCCGAGAAGCTCGGCATCCCCGCGGACAGGACCGTGCTGCTGTACGCGCCGACCTTCCGCACCACGGGCCGGGCCAGCCGCTTCGCGCTCCCCTTCGACGTGGAGCGCTTCGCCGAGGAGTTCGGCGACCGCTGCGTCCTGCTGGTGCGGGCCCACTACTTCAACCACGTGGTGCTGCCGCCCGACGTCGAGGGCAAGGTCGTCGACGTCTCCTCCGAGCACGACGTGATGCCGCTGATGGAGCTCGCCGACGCGCTGATCACGGACTACTCCTCCGTGATGTTCGACTACGCGCTGCTCGACCGGCCGATGCTCTTCTTCGCGTACGACTACGAGGCGTACGTCCACGAGGACCGCGGCACGTACTTCGACCTGCTGGAGCACGCGCCGGGACCGGTCCTGCGGACGGAGGACGAGCTGTACGCCTCGCTGCGGAACCTCGAGTCCGAGGGCCAGGAGTACTGCGACGCGCGCAAGCGCTTCGTGGCCGAGTTCGGCGAGTACGACCAGGGCGACGCCGCACGCTCGATCGTCCAGAAGTTCTTCTCCGGGTGGAGCCGTCGATGACCGACACGAGGGAAGCAGCGACCGGGACGACGACCAGGGACATCGTCCTCGTCTCCAACAGCGTCGACGAGGTCGGCGGCATCACCAGCTGGTCGCACCAGATGGCCCGGCTCTTCAGCGAGCGCGGCCACGCGGTCCATGTGGTCGGCATCGTCCCCGCCCCCGAGGAGCGGCGCGCCGACCTCGGCGCCGATCTGCCCTACCGGACGACGACGCTGTACGACACCCATCCGCCGGTCCTGAAGCCGCGTCGCGGTGTCAGGGGCAGGCTCGACCTCGTCGAGCGGGGGCGCAGGGCCTCGCGCGCCTCGGGCATGCGCAGGGAGGCGGCGAAGCTCACGGCGATCCTGCGCTCCGTGCGCCCGGGCTCCGTCGTCGTCGTGACGCAGGTCTGGGCGATGGAGTGGGTGGCCCTCGCGGACACCACGGGGCTGCGGGTGATCGGCATGAGCCACGAGTCCTTCCAGACGTGCCGTGCCTCGTCGCGCTTCCAGCGGGTCAAGCGCTACTACCAGGACGTCGACCGGATGCTGACGCTGACGCGCGAGGACGCGGACCTGTGGATCCGGCAGCGCTTCGACCACGTCGGCGCCATGCCGAACCCGCTGCCGTTCTTCCCCGACGAGCCCTCCCCGCGCACCGCCAAGGCGGTCGTCGGCATCGCCCGGCTGCACGAGGAGAAGGGCATCGACCTGCTCCTGGACGCCTGGTCCGAAGTCGCACCCCGGCATCCGGACTGGGTCCTGCGGATCTACGGCTCCGGCGACGAGGAGGCCGCGCTGAAGGCGCAGTCGGAACGGCTCGGGCTGGCGGGCTCCGTGGCGTGGATGGGGCGTACGGACGACGTGCCGGGCGCCCTGCGGGGCGCGTCGCTCTTCGCGCTCTCCTCGCGGGGCGAAGGTCTGCCCCTCACCCTGATGGAGGCGATGGCGACGGGTGTGCCCTGTGTCGCCTTCGACGTGGCCCCGGGTGTCCGCGAGATCGTCGAGCACGGTGAGAACGGTCTGGTGGTACCGCCGGGCAACACGGGTGAGTTCGCGCGCAGGCTGGACGAGCTGATCTCCGACAAGGAGCTGCGCGACCGGATGGGCGAGCGGGCCCGCGTCGACATCCAGCGGTTTTCGACGGACGAGATCGTGGCGCGCTGGGAGTACCTCTTCGCCCTGCTGGACCGCTAGGAGGAGCGGGGCCGGAGACGCGAGAGGCCCAGGACGACGAAGGGAGGGCCGCCGGTGACCGGCGGCCCTCCCTTCGTGTCGCGTGCAGGCGCCGGATCAGGCGGAGGCGCCTCGGCGGGCGACCCAGCCCGCCCAGGCGGAGTCGATCATGTCGCGGACGTCGTGGCGGGCCTTCCAGCCCAGCTCGGTGGCGATGCGGTCGGCGGAGGCGACGACCCGGGCGGGGTCCCCGGGGCGGCGCGGGGTGACGACCGGGACCCCGGAGTGGCCGCTGATCTCGTTGATCAGGTCGATCATCTCGGTGACGGAGACGCCCTCGCCACGGCCGATGTTGACCGTCAGATCGCGCGGCTCGCCCGCAGCGGCCCACTCGGCGAGCTTCCGCGCGGCCACGAGGTGCGCGTCGGCCAGGTCCTCGACGTGGATGTAGTCGCGGACACAGGTGCCGTCCGGGGTGGCGTAGTCGTCGCCGAAGACCTGCGGGGCCTCGCCGGCGTCGAGCCGTTCGAAGACCATCGGGACCAGGTTGTAGACACCGGTGTCGGCCAGCTCGGGGGTCGCGGAGCCCGCCACGTTGAAGTAACGCAGGCAGGCGGTCGAGATGCCGTGGGCCTTGCCGGCCGCGCGGACCAGCCACTCGCCGGCCAGCTTGGTCTCGCCGTACGGGCTCAGCGGCAGGCAGGGCGTCTCCTCGGTGACGAGGTCGACGTCGGGCATACCGTAGACGGCGGCCGAGGAGGAGAAGAGGAAGCTGCGCACACCGCCGGCGGCGACGGCCTCGAGGAGGACGGTGAGCCCCAGCACGTTCTCGCGGTAGTAGAGCAGCGGCTGCTCGACGGACTCGCCGACCTGCTTCTTCGCGGCGAGGTGGACGACGCCCGTGACACCGTGCTCGGCGATGGTCCGGTCGAGCAGCTCGCGGTCCAGGGTCGATCCGACCACCAGGGACACGCCCTCCGGGACCCGGCCCTCGTAGCCCGTGGACAGGTCGTCGAGGACGACGACCCGCTCCCCCGCCTGCGTCATGGCGCGGACCACGTGCGAGCCGATGTATCCGGCACCACCGGTGATCAGATAAGTCATACGCCCAAATCCCTTTCGCTAAGTACCGCGGGAGAGCCTGCGGAGCCTGGCTGCGACCGTCCGGAGTCCGTCACGGACACCGGGTGCGATCCGCATCGCGAGCGAGCCGTTCGCCGTGGTGTACTGCTGCACCAGCAATACACCGTATCGGCTGCTCGGCAGGACCCACCGGCGTTGGCGCTCATCGGGCAGCCGCAGCGCGGTGGCGAAGGACGCGCCGTCCGCGCAGCTCACCGTGATCCGCAGGTCCCAGAGCTGGATGCCCCTGCCCTCCCGGCGGCGGCCCGCCCGCGCGAGGGCGGTGAGTCCGGCCGGGACGCCGCCGGTCCAGCCGCCCGCCACCTCCCGCAGCTCGGCCCGTTCGGTACGGACGGACACGTCCGAGCCGCGGGGCAGGAACGAGACCTGGGCGGTACGGGGCACGGCCGGGGCCAGCCTGCCGTACAGGTCGCGGACCGTGAACCGCAGCTCGCCGCGGCCGCGACCGCGCAGATCGGCGTCCACGACGAGCGGGAGGGCGGCCGGGGGCAGGGTGTCGGCACCGTCCAGCTCCGCGCCGGGAAGGTCGTCGGACCAGACGGCGGTGCCCCCACTGCGGGCGTACGGCGGGAGGAGCCGGGGCGGGTCGGCGGCGAGCCGGGCCAGCCTGGCCAGGTCCCTGGGCTCGTCGGCGGCCAGGATGAAGCGGGCCATCCAGCGGGCGGGAGCCGTCGCGGCGGCGAGATCGCTCTCGTCGAACGCCTTGAGGTGCTCGCGGGTCGCCGCCCACCACTCTCGCCGGTAGGCGGGGTCGCGCCGCCGCAGCTCGCGGGCGTACAGACGCAGGTCGTGCTCGAGGAACTTGGTGCGGCAGGCGGCGGCGAACTCGGTACGGCCGGCCGCCTCGAAGGTCTCGACGGCCGTGCGGTGCGCGGCGATCCTGTCCTGCCAGTTGGTGACGCCGTCCCGGTCGAGGGAGATGGACAGGTGGGCGGCGGCGCGGCGTACGTGCCAGACGTAGACCGTGTCGGGGACCACGGCGACCCGGGGCGCGGCGGCCAGGACGCGGGCGGTGAAGAGGAAGTCCTCGTAGACGCAGTGGCCTTCGGGGAAGCTGATGCCGTGCTCGGCGAGGAAGGCCCGGTCGTACACCTTGTTGACGCAGAGCGTGTCGTGGACCAGCGGGATGAGGTCCGCCACCGTCTCCAGGAGGGCCGGCTCGTGGTAGAGCGCGGGCTGCCAGCGCACGTCGCGGCCCTCGGGCAGCTCGCGCCGTACGCAGGCGCCGACGGCGACGGGGGCGCGGTGGCGCTCGGCGGCCGCGACGAGCGCCTCGGCCGCCCCCTCGGGGAGGATGTCGTCGCTGTCGAGGAATATCACCACGGGAGCGGTGACCGCGCGGACGCCGTCGTTGCGCGGGGTGCCGCAGCCCCCGCTGTTCACCGTGCGGTGGACGACGCGCAGCCGGGGGTGGAGCGCGGCCAGCTCGTCCAGGACCCGCGCCGTGCCGTCGCTGGATCCGTCGTCGACGGCCACGACCTCGGCGACCACGGGTCCCTGGTCGAGGACGGACCGGATCGCCTCGCCGACGAGGGCCTCGTCATTGTGTGCGATTACCACGACACCGAGTTTGCCCGCTACCTGAGAATGGGTGACGCTGCTCACACCGGGGATCCTACGGGACGCGCACCCCACGGATGGCGCGCCGGGCTGCGTTCGTCCGGGGGCGGTCCCGGCCCCGCCGGGAGGGGGGTCGCCACCCGTCATACTGGATACGTTCACATGTCCGTATGACCAGGTTCAGGAGTCGACCGCAGTGCGCAATCCCGAGGCACCCCGGCTGCTTGGGGTCTACCGCCGAGCCATACCGGAACGCGTGCGGAAGGCCATCGTCGCGCAGGTCGACGCCGACGTCCGCCGCCGTCTGAAGATCCGCATCGCGAACGGCACCGCCGCCGCCGAGCGGCTGCGCAGCGGCCGGGTCGCCAAGCGGTACGAGGCACTCACCGCCGCCGAGGACCGCGCCGTGATCACGGCCGGCCGCGAGTCGAAGGTCGCGCTCGTCTCCGCCGGGATCACCCCGCTGGAGGCCCGCCGCGCGAACCTGGACGCCGTCCTGGCCGCGTTGTCCGCGGCGGGGGTCGAGCACTTCTGCGTACGGAGCCAGTCGGACACCGCCGCCGCCGTGGCCGTACGGGCGGAGGACCGCGCCACGGTCGTCAAGGCTCTCACCGACGCCTGTCACCGGCTGCCGGGCTACGTCGCCCCGATCGGCGGGAGCAGCGCCGTCTCGTCGACCTCCCAGCCCGGCTTCGAGGCGGCCACCTGGCAGCGGCTGCGCGACGCCGACGTGCTGCGCCTCACCTGGTACCACACCGATCCCACGCAGCTCCTGAAGCTCGGTGACCGGTACGGCTGCGACGTGGAGTTCTGGCACGAGGAGGACGGCGAACTGGTGGCGCCGAGGCCCGGCAGGATCGCCTCCGCGCTGCCGCTGCGCGGCGAGATCACCCCCGTCCCCGAGTCGTACTTCACCAGCCTCGCGCCCCGCGACCCGGCCGACGCGCCCCGGGTCCCGGCCCGCGCGGAGACGGCCGTCGTCCACACCGACGAGGTCACCTTCCCGATCGACGTCGTCTACACCTGGGTGGACGGCTCCGACCCGGCCTGGCTGCGCCGCCGCGCCGAGTTCTCGGGCGAGGCGTACCACGCGGAGGCGGCCAACGCGGCGCGCTACCTGAGCCGCGACGAGCTGCGCTACTCGCTGCGCTCGCTGCACATGTACGCGCCGTGGGTCCGGACGATCTATCTGGTGACGGACGACCAGCAGCCCGACTGGCTGGACACCGAGGTCCCCGGCCTGAAGGTGGTCAGCCACAAGGACGTCTTCCGCTCCCCCGGCCTGCTGCCGACGTTCAACTCGCACGCGATCGAGAGCCAGCTTCACCACATCGAGGGGCTCTCCGAGCACTTCCTCTACTTCAACGACGACGTGATGCTCGGCAACGAGGTCACCCCGCAGGACTTCTTCCACTCCAACGGGCTCACCAAGTTCTTCCCGTCCCCGGCCCTGGTGCCGCTCGGCGAGCGGACCGTCGACGACCCGCCGGTCGCTGCGGCCGGAAAGAACAACCGCCGCCTGATCGAGGAGCGTTACGGCGCGGTCCTGGTGCAGAAGATGAAGCACATGCCGCACGCGCTGCGCCGCAGCGTGCTGACGGAGATCGAGACCGAGTTCGAGGCCGAGTACCGCCGTACGGAGGCGAGCAGGTTCCGCAGCATCGACGACATCTCCATCTCGTCGTCGCTGCACCACTACTACGCCTTCCACACGCAGCGCGCGGTGCCCTCCCAGCTGCCGTACGCGTACCTGGACCTGACGCATCCGTGGACGGAGACCCGGCTCGGCCGGCTGCTCGCCAGCCGTGACAAGGCCGTCTTCTGTGTCAACGACACGGTGTCGACGGAGCAGGACGTGACCGAGCAGAAGGACCTGATCACGCCCTTCCTGGAGGCGTACTTCCCGGTGCCGAGCCCGTACGAGAAGTAGTCGGGAGGGCGGGGGCGGGGCGCGGGAAGGCCCGCCCCGCCGCCGCACGACAGCGAAGGGGCGCCGGAACCCGATCGGGTTCCGGCGCCCCTTCGCGTCGGTCGTGCGTCAGTCCCGCTCGTACGGCGAGCGGACCGGGAAGTACGCCTCCAGGAACGCCCGCAGGACACGGTCCTGCTCGTCCACCGGCACCTCGGCCTCGGCCGACTCGCCGATGCAGAAGACGTCCCGGTGGCGGGCCGCCAGCAGCCGGCTGAGCATCACGTGGTGCTTGTAGTCGCCGATGTTGGCGTAGCCGCAGGAGATACCGCCCTGCGCCGCCTTGCCCGTCAGGTACGCGTAGTGGTGGTGCAGCGACGACGTGATCGACAGGTCCGCGCGACCGCGGAACGGTGTGGCGGCCGTCTCACGGCTCCGCTCGGGCCAGCGCTCGCTGATCTCCTCCAGGACACTGCGGCGCAGCGGGTGCGGCGTGTGCAGGAATCCGTGGGTGGCGACCCGTCCGAAATCCTCCTCCAGCAGGGCCTGGTTGTTCTTCGCGGCGACGAAGTAGCCCTCGGTCTCCTCCGTGATCTCGCCCGGCGGGACAGCCGTGGGCGAGCGGAAGAAGAGGGAGTTGCCGTTGGACTGGAAGAACTTGTTCGGCGCCAGCGGACGGCCGAAGAAGACGTCGTCGTTCACGTACAGGAAGTGCTCGGACAGTCCCTCGATGCGGTGCAGCTGGGACTCGATCGCGTGCGAGTTGAACGTCGGCAGCCACGACGGGTCGGCGAAGATCTCGCTGTGGCTCACCACCTGGATGTCCGGGTGCTCGGTGTTCAGCCACGACGGCGTCTGATCGTCCGTGACCAGGAAGATCTTCCGGATCCAGGGTGCATGGGTCGCCAGCGAGCGCAGGGAGTAGCGGAGCTCGTCGCGGTTGCGGAAGCGGACGTCGCCGGCCTCGGCGCCGTCGACGGGCATGCCGTGGGCCTTCCGCGCGGCGTCGCGCTTCTTGCGCCACGCGGGGTCCGTGTCGTCCACCCAGGTGTAGACGGCGTCGATGGGGAAGTCGACGTTCCACATCAGCGACTTCGTGAAGACGTCGGACGTCGGGTAGTCGCGGTCACCGATGGTGATGCGGGCGGACTCCTCCAGCGAGGGCAGGCGGGGGCCGACAAGGGTCGTACCGGTGGGCGCGGCGAACCAGCCGCTGTCGTCCGCCGACCAGAACTCGACACGGCAGCCGTAGGCAGGGCCGTACCGAAGGGTCCGGCTCTCGCTGACCAGCGGCCGGAAGACACGCACGCCGTCGACGTCGGGCACCGCGGTGAGCGACTCGGCCAGGACGGCGCCGGGGGCGGCGGTCCGCGGGGTCACGAGTTCCGCGTAGACGGGGCGCCCGTTCATCTCCGTGCCGAGCGCGCGCAGTGCGCGCTCACGGTCCTCGGCCCGTACGGCCAGGCGATGGCCGACGGCCGCCGGGTCGTGCAGGAGGATGTAGCGCACGTCATGACGCTCGAACGCCTGGGCACAGAGTTCGAGGTTGATCTCGGCCATGCGCCAGGCGAGGGTCTCGTCGCTCACCTCGGCGAGCCGGCCCGCGGAGCGGACCAGCTTGTGCCGGTCCTGCGCCTGCAGGATGACCTCGCGTGCCTTCTGCTCGTCGGACGACGGCGAGAGCTTGCTGATCGGAGCCGAGAGGGCGAAGCTCCGGCTGCCGCCGGCCGCGATCCGGCGGGCGACCCGGTCGGCACGGTCGGCGACGCGCTTCGGCGCGTCCCGTTCGGCGAGTATCTCGGCGAACAGCTCGTCCCACTGGCTCGTGATGATCTCGGGGGCGAAGCGCTCACGTGCTCCGCTGCGCGCGGCGGCACCGAACGCGGTACGCAGATCGTCGTCGCCCATGAGGCGGGACATCGCGGCACCGAGGGAGGTCACGTCGTCGGCGGGCACGAGCAGGCCGTCCACCTCGTGGCGGACGATCTGCGACGGCCCGGTGAGGGCGTCGTACGCGACCACCGGGACGCCCGCGGTGAACGCCTCCAGCATCACCAGTCCGAACGACTCCACCCGGGACGGCATCAGGCAGATCGCCGCCTTGGCCCACTCCTTGGCCATCTCCTGGCTGCGGCCGACGAGCTCGACCCGGTTGTGCATGCCCAGGCCCTCGACCAGGCGGCGCAGGTTGACGAGCTGAGGGCCGTCGCCGAAGAGCCGCAGGGACCAGTCGGGGTGATCGGCGGCGATGTCGGCGAACGCCTGGACGGCGTGGTCGAGCTGCTTCTCCGGCACCATCCGGCCGGCCACCACGATGGTCTTGCTGCCGAGGTCGGAGCGCGGCCGGTAGCCGTCGGGCATCGCGTTGGGAATGGTGGCGAGGCGAGGCGCGGAGGCCCCCAGGGACTCGGAGAACCAGTCGGTGGTCAGCTCGGTGAGCGACACGAGGGCGTCGAGCTGGGGGGCGTGGGTGAGCAGCGGTTCGCCGGTGGCGCCGCGCAGCTGGGAGACGCGGTGCTCCTGGTGGACGGTGACCACGCGGGAGGGCACGAGCGAGACGGCGGCCGCCATGAGAGCGGGGGTGGTCGTGATGAGGACGTCCGTCTCGATGCCCGAGAGGGCCGCCGTCATCTCGATGTCGGACAGCCGGTCGAAGGTCGGCTCCCACGACTCCTGGATGAGCTCGCTCGGCAGCGAGGCGAGGGCCTCGCACTCCTGAGCGGTGAGGGAGGAGGCGCGTACCGGACGCGGCGTGCCGCCCGAGCGGTCCACGAGGTAGCGGATCGCCACGCTCTTGGCCTCGGGCAGGAACGGCTCGGGCGCGGTCTTGAAGACGCTGAGGATCTCGACCTCGTGGCGCGGCATGAGCTGAGCGGCCTGGGTGTAGGCAGCCATCTCGGTGCCGCCCATGGCGTCGCCCCAGGTGAGCAGGATGGTGATCTTCATGCGACTTCCTTTGCGCCGTCGTGGGCGCCTTCGAACTCAGCGCAGGAGACGGCGAGCGCTCCGGCCGACGTGACGTAGGCGTGCACTCGCAGGAGCGAGCCGTTCTCCAGGGCGATGATACGGAAAGAGGTGCGGATCACCTGATGGCGCCGACGGACGTCGGTCAGCCTGCGGGCGATCTTGAGACGCGTGCGACCGTGCTGAAGCTGGACGTCCCACCGCAGCGTGCGGCGCCCGGACACCATGCCGGACAGCGGGAGATCAAAGGTGAAGGCGTTCCCCTGCCACTCCGTGTGCGCCTCGACCACCGTGCCGCTGCCCCGCCGGACGGCCTGCGCCGTGTACGAGGAGGGGGGAGCCTGCGGTGCGATCAGGCGTCCGTGCACCGTGACACGGTCCCAGCGGAGGTCGAAGGAGTCGAGTTCGGCCTGCTGGACCGGGGCGCGGACCTTGAGGACCGCGAGACCGTCCACCGACCGCATGAGCCGGAACTGGGCGCCGCCGACAGGAGAGGGGGACACGGGCAGAGTCGGCCCGTCCGTCGTGTCGACGACGGGCGCCGCCACGCCGGCCCGCATCTCGCGACCGTCCTCACCGACGATCACGACGCTCATGCGCCACAGGCCGCTGGAGAGCGCGATCCCGGGGGCGCCGCTCTCGCCGTCGGCGGCGTACCGCAGGGCGGTCGTCGCCGTCAGGAGCCGCGTGCCGTCGCTCTGGGGCTCGGATTCCAGCTCGATCCGGTGGCGCCGTCCGCCGCGGACCAGCTCCAGTCCGGCCGAGGCGATGCCGAGCGCACCGGGGGCGAGCAGCGCCACGTTCAGAGTCCGGCCACCGAGGACCGAGAAGTGCACGGGACGGAGAAGGGGCCGGGGCCGGATCCCGCTGCCGAGAGCAGGCGCCGTATGCAGGCGCTCCACGCGCCGGCGCATTCTTACAGCCACCCGGCGGGCTCGCTTGGCGGCGCCCACCGCGTAGGGCAGCAGTGAGTCACTCACGCGATTCCCGGCTTCCGTTCTCAGCAGCTGACAGTCAGCCGCACATGCTGTCAAGGACGAAGTTCAATGGCAAGTTGACTCCCGATTTGACCATTATGTGATCGCCGTCACTCGATCAAGTGAAACCTACATGGCTGTTTCCCCTCTTTACCTGTGGCGATCTCGCCTGATCGCCGGCAGGGAAGCAGGGGGAAGATGGGCCGCCGGAACACTTTCGACCGATTCGTGACGTCTCGGCGCACGCTGCTCGGATCCGCGGCCGGCGTGGCGCTGGCCGGACTCGTCGGCGGCTGCACCACCGCGCCCGCCGGCGTGCCTCCCGTCGACCACGCGGGCGGTGGCGGCGCGGGGATGCCGGTGCGGCAGCTGGACGCCGAACCGCGGAACGGATTCGCGGAGCCCGGCGACGCGCGGGTGATGCAGATCGTGGCCCACCCGGACGACGACCTCTTCTTCATGAACCCCGACGTGATCCACACGCTGTCGAACGGCGTGCCGGTGATCTCCGTCTACGTCACGGACGGCGGTTCCTTCGGCGTGAACGCCGTCCCCGGCAGACCGAACCCGCCCGCGAACCTACCCGCGTACGTCTCCTCACGCCAGCAGGGCCTGCGACAGGCGTACGCACGGATGCTCGGCGCTCCGCTCTTCACCACGTGGGAGCGGACCACGATCCCGCTGCCCGAGGGCCGGGAGGCCGAGCTGAACGTCCTGGAGCACCAGGGACGGCGGGCGGAGCTGATCTTCCTCAACATACGGATGCACGCGAAGGACCGCGGCCGGACGGTCAACATGGCCCATCTGTGGGCCACCCCCGGCGTCCGTCTCCCCACCCAGCCCACCCCCGAATCCCCGGTCCGGCAGTCCTTCTCCTACGGCCGCGAGGACCTGGTGGACGCCCTGGTCTCGCTGCTGCGGCGCTACCGTCCCACCCTGATACGCACGCTCGACCCCGACCCGGACACCCAGGTCCACGACAAGCGGCACCCGCGCGGCAGCGACCAGGTCGGCTACTCCGATCATTCGGACCACACCGCCTCGGCGCTCTTCGCCTGGCGTGCGCTGGCCCGGTGGTCCGACGCGTCGGGGCGCAGCGGGAAGGCGCCCGCCTTCCAGACCGAGTCGTACCGCGGCTACTACAACCAGCGCTGGCCGCGCAATCTGTCGCCCGAGACGGTCTCCCTCAAGACCGAGTACCTCAACGCCTACGGCGGCGACCCGTCCTGGGACTGCGGCAACCCCTCCGGCTGCGGTGACTACGTGATCGGGAACGACCGCGTCCTCATCTCGAAGAAGGGGTGGGTACGCAGCACCCATCGCCGCTACCCGAACGCCGGGCCCCAGGTCGTGACCGCCGAGGACGGCTCCCTGACCGTGTACGCCGTGCTCGGCACCCGGCTCGCGCGCTGGACCGGCACGTCGGCCGGGGTCCTGGGCGCGCCCGAGGACCTCGGCGGCGGACCGCTGGCGCCCGCGATCTCCGTGACCACGGACGCCAAGGGCCGCCAGCTGATCTTCGCCCTGCGCTTCTCGCGGCTGGAGGGTCCCGCCTCCCGCAACGTCCGCGAGATCGTCATGCTCCGGCAGCGGACGGCCGGCGGCCCCTTCGACTCCAGCTGGGTCGGGCTCGGCAACCCCGAGCCCCGCCCCCGGCGCTCCCGGCTGACCGGTCCGCCGACCGCGGTGACCGGCGCGGACGGCCGCGTCCACGTCTTCGTACGGAACGGGGACAAGGGTGTCAGCACCCGGGTCCTCGACGCGCGGGGCGACTGGTCGCCCTGGCAGGCGCTGCCCGGCGGGTACGTCCAGGACGGTCTCGCCGCGACGGTGGACGGCGGCGGGCTGATCCACGTGTTCGCCGCCGCGCCCGGCTGGGTGGAGCACTGGGCGCAGCGCAAGCCGTCCGCCGAACTGCGCAAGGGGTCGCGGCGCTTCGTGGCACGACCGGGGGACGTCCCGGACGCGGTGACCGCCGCGGACGGTTCCGTCCTGCTCGGCTACCGCCCGGTGACGA
Source organism: Streptomyces sp. NPDC127129 (assembly GCF_042671585.1). NCBI lineage: Bacteria > Bacillati > Actinomycetota > Actinomycetes > Kitasatosporales > Streptomycetaceae > Streptomyces > Streptomyces sp. NPDC127129. The sequence goes on along the minus strand of NZ_JBHXTV010000005.1, from coordinate 417,119 downwards.
GCGACCGCGTGATGGTCGAACGGCTGGCCGCGGGGCGGACCGGACGCTGGACGACCGTGGCGAACCCGGTCGTGCCGGGCTACGGCCGCGTCAGTCTGGTCGGCGGCCGCAAGCCCACCGCGGACGGGCTGCTGATGGCGGCCTCGGCCGGGGGCGGCGAGGCGCTGGTGTACGAGGTCCGCGACGGCGGAGCGGCCGAGGCGCGCGCCCGGCAGACCCCGGTCACGGTGGGCACACCGGCGGCGGTGACGGCGGTCGGCGGCGCTCCGGCGGCCGTGGTCACCCTCGGCCTGACGGGCCGCCCGGTCGTCACCCACCTCCGGGACATCGCGGACAGCCAGGCGTCCTGAGCCGGACGACGAGCGCCGCCGGACCCTCCGGGGGTTCGGCGGCGCTCGTCGGTTCCGGGCGGATTCCGGGCAGAGCCCGGAAGCAGACCTTAGAACGGGTTGAAGTCGTCGTACTCGCGCTGGGCGTCGTCCCGCTCCGCCTCGCGGTCGCGGCGGCGCTGCGCGGCCGGACGCGGGGCTTCGAGGCGGTGGTCCTCGCCACGGCGGCCGAGCATCTCCGCGCCGGCCATCATCGTCGGCTCCCAGTCGAAGACGACCGCGTTGTCCTCGGAGCCGATCGCGACGCCGTCGCCCGCACGGGCGCCCGCCTTCATCAGCGCGTCCTCGACGCCCAGGCGGTTGAGCCGGTCGGCCAGGTAGCCGACGGCCTCGTCGTTGTTGAAGTCGGTCTGGCGGACCCAGCGCTCCGGCTTCTCGCCGCGCACCCGGTAGACGTCCTCGGCCTCCTCGTAGGTGACCGTGAAGCCCGCGTCGTCGACCGCCTTCGGGCGGAGGACGATCCGCGTCGACTCCTCCTTCGGCTTGGCCGCACGCGCCTTGGCGACGATGTCGGCCAGTGCGAAGGACAGCTCCTTCAGTCCCGTGCGCGCCACGGCGGACGCCTCGAAGACCTGGTAGCCGCGCTCCTCCAGGTCGGGGCGGATCATGTCCGCCAGGTCCTGGCCGTCCGGGATGTCGATCTTGTTGAGGACGACGATGCGCGGGCGGTCCTCAAGACCGCCGTACTGCTTCAGCTCTTCCTCGATGATGTCGAGGTCGGTGACCGGGTCGCGGTCGGACTCCAGCGTCGCCGTGTCCAGGACGTGCACGAGCACCGAGCAGCGCTCCACGTGGCGCAGGAACTCCAGACCCAGGCCACGGCCCTGGCTGGCGCCGGGGATCAGACCCGGCACGTCGGCGATCGTGTAGACCGTCGAGCCGGCCGTGACGACGCCCAGGTTCGGGACGAGCGTGGTGAAGGGGTAGTCCGCGATCTTCGGCTTCGCGGCCGACAGCACGGAGATGAGCGAGGACTTGCCGGCGCTCGGGTAGCCGACCAGCGCCACGTCGGCGACGGTCTTCAGCTCCAGGACGATGTCCCGCGCCTCGCCGGGCTCGCCGAGGAGCGCGAAGCCGGGGGCCTTGCGGCGCGCGGAGGACAGCGCCGCGTTGCCGAGGCCGCCACGGCCGCCCTGGCCCGCGATGAAGGTGGTGCCCTGGCCGACGAGGTCGGCGAGCACCTCGCCCTGCTTGTCGAGGACGACGGTGCCGTCGGGCACGGTCAGGACGAGGTCCTGGCCGTCCTTGCCGGAACGGTTGTCGCCGGCGCCGGGCTGACCGTTGGTCGCCTTGCGGTGCGGCGAGTGGTGGTATTCGAGAAGCGTCGTGACGGCCTGGTCGACGACCAGGATCACATCACCGCCACGGCCGCCGTTGCCGCCGTCGGGGCCGCCGAGCGGCTTGAACTTCTCCCGGTGTACGGAGGCGCAGCCGTGGCCTCCGTTACCCGCGGCGACATGCAGCTCGACGCGGTCCACGAAGGTGGTCATGGTTCTGTGCCTCCAGATTGGGGGTCCCCCCGGCCGGAGGCTGGGGGAGGGTGCTACGAGGTGGAATGTCTATCTAGTAACACGCGAAAGGCGGACCCGCTTCCCTGCCGGGAAGTGAGGTCCGCCTCCGCAAAAGAACCGATCAGGCGACCGGAACGATGTTCACGACCTTGCGGCCACGGTGGGTGCCGAACTGCACCGAACCGGCCTGCAGGGCGAACAGCGTGTCGTCGCCGCCACGGCCGACGCCCGCGCCCGGGTGGAAGTGGGTGCCGCGCTGGCGGATCAGGATCTCACCGGCGCTGACGACCTGACCGCCGAAGCGCTTCACGCCGAGCCGCTGAGCATTGGAATCGCGACCGTTCCGGGTGGACGATGCGCCCTTCTTGTGTGCCATCTCTCCTCAGTCCCTTACTTCGCAGCCGCGGGGATGCCGGTGACCTTGATCGCCGTGTACTGCTGGCGGTGGCCCTGGCGACGGCGGTAGCCGGTCTTGTTCTTGTAGCGAAGGATGTCGATCTTCGCGCCCTTGTGGTGGTCCACGACCTCGGCCGTGACCTTGATACCGGCCAGCACCCACGGGTCGCTGGTCACGGCGTCGCCGTCGACAACGAGCAGCGTAGAGAGCTCTACGGTGTCGCCAACCTTGGCAGTGGAAATCTTGTCAACCTCAACGATGTCGCCGACAGCAACCTTGTGCTGGCGACCACCGCTGCGCACGATGGCGTACACGCGGATCTCTCTCTCACTCGGGAACGGTCCCCTGATGCCAGCCGCTCACGCGGGCCGAGGCCTGCGGCGATCCGGAAGTGGACGAGCGGCCTCTCCCGGAAGCCCGGGAGGAGGGTGCTCAGGGGGGTGGCGCGTCATACGACACGCCGACGGTCAAGGTTACGGGCCGGTGCCTCAAGGGGTCAAATTCGGTGACTTCACCCTCCGGGGCGGTGCGGGCCGTCCCTGGGGACGGCCCGCACCGGCGGCAACCTCAGTCCTGCGCGGGGGCGGCCGTCTTCTTGGTGGCCGCCTTCTTCGCAGTGGTCTTCTTCGCCGCGGTCTTCTTGGCCGTCGCCGTCTTCTTGACGGCGGCCTTCTTCGCGGTGGCCTTCTTCGCCGTCTTGCGGGCGGCCGTCTTCTTGGCCGGGGCGGCAGCCTCGGCCTCCGCCTCCGCGACGGGCGCCTCGGCCGGGGCCTCGGCGTCGGCCGGCGCGGCGGCCGGGGAGTCGACCACCAGGACGGCGGCCTCCTCCGCGCCCGACGGGGAGCCGGCGGGGGCGGTCACCTTGCGGACGACCCGGCGACGGGCCCTCGGCGGGGCGGCCACGGGGGCCTCCTCGACGACGGGCTCGGGCGCGGCCTCGACGACCGGCTCCGGGGCGGCGACCGGCTCGACGACGGTCTCGACGACCGCCTCGCCGGCCGGCGAGCCGGCCGGGGCCGTCGCCTTGCGGGTGGCACGGCGGCGGGCACGGGGAGCCGGGGCGGCCTCCTCGACGACCGGGGCGGCCTCGGCCACCGGGGCCTCGACGACCGGCTCGGGCTCGGCGACGGGCGCCGGCTCCTCGACCACGACCGGGGCGGGAGCCGCGGCGACCGGAGGACCGGCCGGCGCGGAGACCTTGCGGGTCGCCCGACGGCGGCCGCGGCCACGCGTGGCGGCGGCCTCGGCCTCGGCGGCGCTGCTGTACAGCTCCTCGTCGGCGCGGAAGGGCTCCTCCACGGCCACCGGGGCGGCGATCTCCGCGGCCACCTCGGCCTCGGTCTCGACCGTCTCGGTCTCGGAGTCGGTCTCCACCGTGTCGACGTGCTCGTGCTCGTGGTGCTCGGCACCGCCGCGGCCGCGCTTCTTCGCACGCTTGCCGCTGCCGCCGCCGCCCGGGGCGGTCGGCTGCTCCATGTGCACGATCACGCCACGGCCGTTGCAGTGGACGCAGGTCTCGGAGAAGGACTCCAGCAGACCCTGGCCGACCCGCTTACGGGTCATCTGGACGAGGCCCAGCGAGGTGACCTCGGCCACCTGGTGCTTGGTCCGGTCACGGCCCAGGCACTCCAGGAGGCGGCGCAGCACCAGGTCGCGGTTGGACTCCAGGACCATGTCGATGAAGTCGATGACGACGATGCCGCCCAGGTCGCGCAGGCGCAGCTGGCGCACGATCTCCTCGGCCGCTTCGAGGTTGTTCCTCGTCACGGTCTCTTCGAGGTTGCCGCCCTGACCGGTGAACTTGCCGGTGTTGACGTCGACGACGATCATCGCCTCGGTCTTGTCGATCACCAGCGAGCCGCCGCTCGGCAGCCAGACCTTGCGGTCCAGCGCCTTCATCAGCTGCTCGTCGATCCGGTACGTCGCGAAGACGTCGACCTCGCTCGTCCACTTGGACAGGCGGTCGGTCAGGTCCGGGGCGACGTGGTTCACGTACCCGTGGATGGTCTCCCAGGCGTCGTCGCCGCTGACGATGACCTTCGAGAAGTCCTCGTTGAAGATGTCGCGGACGACGCGGACGGTCATGTCCGGCTCGCCGTACAGAAGGGTCGGAGCGTTGCCGCTCTTCGCCTTCTTCTGGATGTCCTCCCACTGGGCCTGCAGACGCTCGACGTCACGGCGCAGCTCGTCCTCGCTCGCACCCTCGGCGGCGGTGCGCACGATGACGCCCGCGTCCTCGGGGACGATCTTCTTGAGGATGGTCTTCAGACGCGCGCGCTCGGTGTCCGGGAGCTTGCGGCTGATGCCGGTCATCGAGCCCTCGGGGACGTACACGAGGTAACGGCCCGGCAGGGAGACCTGGCTGGTCAGACGCGCACCCTTGTGGCCGATCGGGTCCTTCGTCACCTGGACGAGGACCGACTGGCCGGACTTGAGGGCGGTCTCGATGCGGCGCGGCCCGTTGGCCATGCCGAGCGCCTCGAAGTTGACCTCACCGGCGTACAGGACGGCGTTGCGGCCCTTGCCGATGTCGACGAAGGCGGCCTCCATGGACGGCAGCACGTTCTGGACCTTGCCCAGGTAGACGTTGCCGACGTACGAGGTGGCCTGCTCCTTGTTGACGTAGTGCTCGACGAGCACGTTGTCTTCCAGGACGCCGATCTGGGTGCGCTCGCCGTTCTGGCGGACGACCATGACGCGCTCGACGGCCTCACGGCGGGCCAGGAACTCGGCCTCGGTGATGATCGGGACGCGGCGGCGGCCCTGCTCGCGGCCCTCACGGCGACGCTGCTTCTTCGCCTCCAGGCGGGTCGAGCCCTTGATGGACTGGACCTCGTCGGACGGCTCGGCCTTCTCACGGGCCGGGCGGGGCTCGCGGACCTTGACGACCGTACGGACGCCGTCCTCCTCGCCCGCCTCGGTCTCGCCACCCGCGTCACCGCTGCGGCGACGACGACGGCGACGGCGACGGGAGCTGCTGGAGCCGCCGGACGGCGCGCCGCCCTCGTACTCGTCGGACTCGCCCTCCTCGTCGGACTCCTCGTCCTCGGCGCGGGCCTCGTCCGACTCCTCGCTCTCCTCGGCCTCCTCGGCCTCCTCGGCCTCGGCGAGCTCACCGCGACGACGGCGACGGCCGCCACGGCGGCGACGGCGGGACGGACGGTCGCCGTACTCGTCGGACTCCTCGGCCTCCGCCTCGGGCTCCTCGGCCTCGACCTCGGGCTCGTCGGCGACGGTGGCCGGCACGGGCTCGACGGCGACGGGCTCGACGGGCTCGCCACGACGGCGGCGACGCCGCCGGCCGGCGGGCTCGGCACGCTCGGCCGTCTCGACGACGGCGGCGGCGGCGGGCTCCTCGACCGTCTCCTCGACCGCCTCCTCCTCGTCCTCCTCCGGCTCCACGGCCTCGGCGGCAGCGGCGGCGGCCGCGGTCTCCGGGGTCTGGAACATCGGCTCGGTGAAGACCGGGGCCTGGAAGACGGCGACGGCGGGGCGCGCGGCACGGCGACCGCGGGGCTCCTCCTCCTCCGCCTTGGGGGCGGCGACCGGCTCGGCGGTGAACTGCGGCGACGACGCGCGGCGGCGGGTACGGCCGCGGGTGGCGGCCTTCTCGGCGGCGGCGACCTCGGGCTCGGCCTCTTCGGCGGAGATCTGCGCGACGGTCTCCTGCGGCAGGCTCTCGCCGGCGGCGGGGGTGACCTCGGGGCTGGTGGCCTTGCGGGTCGCGCGGCGGCGGGTGCGCGCCGGAGCGGCGGGCTCCTCGGCAGGCGCCTGCTCCACGACGGGCTCGGCGACCGGCTCGGCGACCGTCTCCGCGGCCGGCTCGACGACCGTCTCGGCGACGGGCTCGGGTGTGGTGGCCTTACGGGTCGCACGACGGCGCGTACGAGCGGGTGCGGCGGGCTCCTCGACGGAGGGCGCGGGGGCCTCGGGGGCCGCTTCCACGACAGCCTCGGCGACCGGCTCGGGCGTGGTGGCCTTACGGGTCGCACGACGACGGGGACGCGCCGGGGCGGCCTCCTCGGCGGGGGCCTCGGCGGCGGGGGCCTCGGTGGCCGCCTCCACGACGGGCGCGGCCTCTGCGGCCGGCTCCGGGGCGGCGGTCTTCCGCGTTGCGCGACGGCGCGTACGGGCGGGAGCGGCCTCGGCGGCGGGCTCCGGGGTGGCGGGCGTCTCCACGACGACCTCGGCCACGGTGTCGGTGACCTCCGCCGCGACCGGCGGACCGGCGGGGCGGGAAGCCGCCCGGCGCCTGCGGCGCGGCGGCAGCTTGTCACCAGGTGCGTTGTTGTCGGTGTTCTCTTCGTGCTGTTCGAGCATGCGGGCGGTTCTCCCGTCACGCCCCCGGGCGCCGCGCCTTGTTCCGGTCCGGCGGCACGATCGCGCACAGTGCGCGGTGCCGCCGTCCGGGGCGCGGGCGCCGCACGGGAGCTGATGTCTGGCTCGCCGGTTCCGTACGCTTTCTCCGTACGGCCTGGCGAAAGTCTCCTGGTCAGTGCGCTGCCCGACCCAGGTGGCTCCCGAGTACCAGGGCTGCGCTACAACGACCGCTCCCTACGCGGAACCTGCACCCGGCGCCGTCGCTGAGGCGGTCGCGGCGGCCGTGGGTGGAGCGGCCGTGACTGCCTCGCGGTCGGGCGCGAGCGGGTCGGTCACCGTGCCGGACTCCTCGTCGAAGAGCCCCTGCGCCAGCCTGGTCACCGCTGCGGGGACCGGCGGCGCCAGGTCGGCCACAGCTCGGAGACCGGACAGGACGTCGTCGGGTCGTACGGCAGGTGTCACGTGCCGAACAACCAGCCGCAGTATCGCACAGGCATTGTCCAGGGGCCTATCAGCTCCGGGACGTGCCTGTGGACGGTCCGCGACGAGGTCGGCGACGGCCGAGCGGGCGTCGAAGGTGCGGATGCCGTTCTTGGTCTTGCGCTGCACTTCCACGGTGTCGGCCGCGAGGAAGGCCGCGACGGCCTTCTCCGCGTCCTCGACGGAGACGCCGTCGAGCCGCAGCTCCCACACGGAGGCGGCGAGCCGGTCGGCGAGTCCGGAGGTCCGGGCCTCGACGGCGTCGGTGATGTCGAGGCCGTCCGGGAGCGACTCGTCGAGCAGGAGCCGCAGACTCTCCGGGTCCCGGTGCTCGGTGAGGGCGATCTCCAGGAACTCGGCCTCGGAGCCCGTACCCGTGGGGGCGGCGTTGGCGTACGACACCTTGGGGTGCGGGGTGAAGCCGGCCGAGTACGCCATGGGCACCTCGGCGCGGCGCAACGCACGCTCGAAAGCGCGCTGGAAGTCACGATGGCTGGTGAACCGGAGGCGGCCGCGCTTGGTGTAGCGCAGTCGGATGCGCTGCACCGCCGGTGCGGGCGGCGGGCCTTCGGGCTGTCGCTTGCCCAGTGGTTCTTCTCCTCGGTGCGGGGCGGGCGCGGTGGCGCGCCGCCCACGAAATACGGGGTGGCCTCTGGGGGGCCCGGCCGGCTCACCCCCGCTTTCGCAGGGAGATCTCGGGTTCGGGCGCCGCGCCGGAGGCGGTTGTTGTACTACCCAGAGTACGCGCAGAGGCCACCACCGGTTCCACAGGCTCGGTCACCCGGGGTCCCCCCACCAGAGCTCGCCAGGCGTCCCTGCGCGCCTGGCGCACGGTCGCCCGCGCCGCGGCGAGGCCCTCCCGCGCGGCCTGCCCGGCCGCGACCGCCGCACGCCTGGCCGGCGCCCAGACCTCGTCGCGGACCCAGTGCCCGACGGGGGTGCAGACGGTGCGGTAGAACCAGGCGCCGGGGCGCCCGACGAGATTCCAGGCGACCCACGCGAGGGCCCGTCCGACGGCCCGGGAGACGAACCCGGCGACGCGCCAGCCGACCCGCAGCGCGTCGAGGAGCTCCCGCCCGACCGGGGTCAGGACACGGCGGTACAGCCAGACGAGTGGGACGACGAGCCCGTACCGCACGACGGGCACGACGGCGTACCGCCACAGCGCGACCCACGGCCGGACGAACAACGCCTCGGCCAGCCGGCCGAGACCCTGCGCCAGCACGTGCCCGGCCGGGGCCAGGACATGGCGGTAGAGCCAGACGAGCGGCAGCGCGATCCCGTACCGCCACAGACGGCCGAGCAGGAAGGAGACGCCACCGCCCAGCGGCGTGAGGATCCACCGGTACACCCAGGCGGCGGGGACCCCGATCCCGTAGCGCGCCACGGGGACCACCACGTACCGCCACAGCGCGACCCAGGGCCACACGAACAACGCCTTGGCCAGCCAGCCGAGACCGCGGACCAGCCCGTGCCCGACCGGGGCGAGGACATGGCGGTACAGCCAGACGCCGGGGGCCACCAGCACGTGGTGGACGGCCGGCACCACGACCTGGCGCCACAGCCAGACCGACGGACGCACGAAGAGCGCCCGGCCCAGCCGGGCGAGCGCGCGGCCCCCCGGACGCAGCACGGTCCGGTCGAGGGCGCGGGCAGCGACGACGAGGACGTCCCAGACCATCCGTACCGGTACGACGATCACCAGCACCACGATCCGCACCGGAATCCTGATGACCGCGGTCAGACAACCGTCCGGCTCGTCCCGCCGTGACGGGGGCTTCTCCATGCTCATGCCCCAGATGACGCGACGGCCCGGCGGAGGGTTTCCCCTCACGCCGGGCCGTCGCCGGAGTGTTACGCGACTACTTGACGACCGTCAGCGGCAGCAGCTTCTGGCCCGTCGGGCCGATCTGGATGTGCGTGTCCATCTGCGGGCACACGCCGCAGTCGAAGCACGGCGTCCAGCGGCAGTCCTCGACCTCGGTCTCGTCGAGGGCGTCCTGCCAGTCCTCCCAGAGCCAGTCCTTGTCGAGACCCGAGTCCAGGTGGTCCCAGGGCAGGACCTCCTCGTACGTGCGCTCGCGCGTCGTGTACCAGGCGACGTCGACGCCCATGTCGGGCAGCGTCTTGTCCGCGCACGCCATCCAGCGGTCGTACGAGAAGTGCTCGCGCCAGCCGTCGAAGCGGCCGCCGTCCTCGTACACCGCGCGGATGACGGCGCCGATCCGCCGGTCGCCGCGGGACAGCAGGCCCTCGACGATGCCGGGCTTGCCGTCGTGGTAGCGGAAGCCGATCGAGCGGCCGTACTTCTTGTCGCCGCGGATCTTGTCCCGGAGCTTCTCCAGGCGCGCGTCCGTCTCCTCCGCCGACAGCTGCGGGGCCCACTGGAACGGGGTGTGGGGCTTCGGGACGAAGCCGCCGATGGAGACCGTGCAGCGGATGTCGTTCTGGCCGGAGACCTTGCGGCCCTCGGCGATGACCTTGACCGCCATGTCGCCGATCTGGAGGACGTCCTCGTCCGTCTCGGTCGGCAGGCCGCACATGAAGTACAGCTTCACCTGGCGCCAGCCGTTGCCGTACGCCGTCGAGACGGTCCGGATCAGGTCCTCCTCCGAGACCATCTTGTTGATGACCTTGCGCATGCGCTCGGAGCCGCCCTCGGGGGCGAAGGTGAGACCCGAACGGCGGCCGTTGCGGGTCAGTTCGTTCGCGAGGTCCACGTTGAAGGCGTCGACACGGGTGGACGGCAGGGAGAGGCCGATCTTGTCCTCTTCGTACCGGTCCGCCAGGCCCTTCGCGATGTCACCGATCTCGGTGTGGTCCGCGGAGGAGAGGGAGAGGAGGCCGACCTCCTCGAAGCCCGTCGCCTTGAGGCCCTTCTCGACCATCTCGCCGATGCCGGTGATGCTTCGCTCCCGCACGGGGCGCGTGATCATGCCGGCCTGGCAGAAACGGCAGCCGCGGGTGCAGCCGCGGAAGATCTCGACGGACATCCGCTCGTGGACCGTCTCGGCGAGCGGGACCAGCGGCTGCTTGGGGTAGGGCCACTCGTCGAGGTCCATGACGGTGTGCTTGGACACGCGCCACGGCACGCCGGAGCGGTTCGGGACGACGCGGGCGATCCGGCCGTCGGCCAGGTACTCGACGTCGTAGAAGCCCGGGATGTAGACCGAGCCGGTCTTGGCGAGCCGGAGGAGGACCTCCTCGCGGCCGCCGGGGCGGCCCTCCGCCTTCCAGGCGCGGATGATCTCGGTCATGTCGAGGACGGCCTGCTCGCCGTCGCCGATGATCGCCGCGTCGATGAAGTCCGCGATCGGCTCGGGGTTGAAGGCGGCGTGGCCTCCTGCGAGCACGATCGGGTGGTCGACGGTGCGGTCCTTCGACTCCAGCGGGATGCCCGCGAGGTCGAGGGCCGTGAGCATGTTGGTGTAGCCGAGCTCCGTGGAGAAGCTCAGGCCGAAGACGTCGAACGCGCCGACGGGGCGGTGGCTGTCGACCGTGAACTGCGGCACGCCGTGCTCGCGCATCAGCTCTTCGAGGTCCGGCCACACGCTGTACGTGCGCTCGGCCAGGACGCCCTCGCGCTCGTTCAGTACCTCGTAGAGGATCATGACGCCCTGGTTGGGCAGGCCGACCTCGTACGCGTCCGGGTACATGAGCGCCCAGCGGACGTCGGCGGACTCCCACGGCTTGACCGTGGAGTTCAGCTCTCCACCGACGTACTGAATCGGCTTCTGCACGTGCGGGAGCAGAGCTTCGAGCTGCGGGAAGACAGACTCGGCAGCAGACATCTCGAACCTTCGTGAGCTGGCAGGGGGCGACTCTCAAGCGTACCCGGTGCTCAGTGGGTCAGTGCCGCCCTCAGTTCCGGGGCCGACGCCCTGGCCCAGACCTCGGGAAACTCGCGTTCGCGGACCGCTCCGGCCGACTCCTCCTGGCCGTGGAGGAGCCCCCAGGTGAACGCGGACTCGCCGGCCGCGTGCGCCTGGATCGCGAGGCCGCGCAGGGCCTCGCGGGCGACGACGCTGTCCTGGTGGTCGCCGAGGAGGCTCTGGACGGCCTTGATCCGCTTGGCGAAGCGCTTGGCCGGTTTGCCGAGCGTGGGGCGGGCGGCGTCGGCGGCGTAGCGGGTGCGCTTGGCGGCCTTGCGGGCCTCGTGCATCGCGAGGTCGCGATCGTGGCCGGGCGCGTGGGCGAGGGCGTGGTCGACGCGGCGGGCGAGGCGGTCGTAGTCCTTGAGGACCGCGCGGGAGAGGACGGGCACCGGGTCCTCGGCGGCGGCCTTGAGCAGGGGCGGGTCCGCCAGGAGTGCGTCGAGCGTGCCGAGGAGCGCGAGGTGCCGGTCGGAGTCGAGGGCGGCGAGGGCCTTGCGGCGGGCGTCGGCGCTCGTGGCCGTGTCCCAGACCTGCAGGCGGGCGTGGACGGGGCCGAGGACGAGGGTGTCGGGGATCGCGTCGACGCGGGTACGGAGGCGTTCGGCGAGGACCTCCTGGTCGCGTGCGAGGCCGAGTTCGCCGGCGAGCCACTTGAGCTCGTCGCCGACGGGGTCGGTGACGGTGCGGTCGAGGACCTTGCGGTACGTCTTGAAGGCGCTGCGCAGGCGGCGGCAGGCGACCCGCATCTGGTGGACGGCGTCGGGGAGGTCGCGGCGGACGGCCGGGTCGAGGGCGATGATCGCCTCGACCTGCTCGCGGGCGTAGGTGAGGACGCGGCCCCCCGCGGTGTCCTCGTCCGGCAGTTCGGCATGGGCGGCGGGGGCCGCCGGTGTGCCGGGGGTGGCGGATGCGGGCTTGCCCTGCTCCGACGTCTCCTCCAGCGCCCTCGCCAGCTTCGACGGGGCCGACGACGGGCGGATCCCCGACTTCTTCAGCCGCTTCTCGACCGCGTCGAGGACGGAGGGGTCCGCGTCGTCGGCGAGTTCGACCTCGATCTCCGTCCAGGAGGCGTCGGGGCCCTTCGGGAGGCGCTCGGCGCGGACGGTGTCCACGGACACCTCCGCGAGGAGGGAGCCCGAGTCGTCGAGCAGGTGCTGGACCTTGCGGGCGGAGCGGAGGCGGACGACGGGGACGACGTCCTCGTCCCGGACGCGGGAGCGCAGGAGGGCCGCCAGGGACTCCGGGAGGGTGTCGGCGAGCGGGGCCCTGATCTCGTCGCGGATCCCGGACGAGACCGGGATCTTGAGGTGCCAGCCCTCGTCGGCGCCGCCCGTACGGCGGCGCAGGGTGAGGGAGCCGGCGGCGAGGCGGAGGTCGGCCGTGTCGTAGTAGACGGCGTCGAGTTCGGCGACGCCCTGGTCGAGGACGGACGAGACTCCCCGGGCCCTGGTGAGGTCCGGGAGTCCCGTCCGCTCGGTGGCTTCGTACTTCCGCTCGATCTCGCGCTTCGTCTCCGCCGTCATACAAGGCTCCTAACCCATACGACGCCGGTCCATGCCCCGCGGCGCCCCCGCTAGGCCGTTATCGGCCGCTGGACCCTGATCGACTGGAGCAGTCCGATCGCCACCCACACCGCGAACATCGACGAGCCTCCGTACGACACGAACGGCAGTGGCAGGCCCGCCACCGGCATGATGCCGAGCGCCATGCCGATGTTCTCGAAGGACTGGAAGGCGAACCAGGCGATGATTCCGGCCGCGACGACGGTTCCGTACAGCTCGGTGGTCTCGCGGGCGATCCGGCAGGCACGCCAGAGGATGACGCCGATCAGCAGGATGATCAGTCCGCCGCCGAGGAAGCCGAGCTCCTCGCCCGCGACGCTGAAGATGAAGTCGGTCTGCTGCTCGGGCACGAACTGGCCGCTGGTCTGGTGGCCGTTGAAGAGTCCCGCGCCGTACAGGCCGCCGGAGCCGATCGCGATGCGCGCCTGGTTGGTGTTGTAGCCGACGCCCGCCGGGTCGAGCTCGGGGTTGGCGAAGGCGGCGAACCGGTTGATCTGGTACTCGTCGAGCAGGCCGAGCGCGGTGACCGCGACCGCGCCCGCGACGCCGGCGCCGATGAGGCCGAGGACCCAGCGGTTGGAGGAGCCGGAGGCGAGGAGCACGCCGAGCACGATGACGGCCATGACCATCACCGAGCCGAGGTCGGGCATCAGCATGACGATCGCCATGGGCAGCGCGGCGAGCGCCAGGGCCTTGGCGACGGTCCGGTGGTCGGGATGCACCTGGTCGCCCGCGTCGACCTTGGCGGCCAGCAGCATCGCCATGATCAGGATGATCGTGATCTTCACGAACTCGCTGGGCTGGAGCGAGAAGCCGCCGCCGATCACGATCCACGCGTGGGCGCCGTTGATGGTCGCGCCGAGCGGGGTGAGGACGGCGAGGATCAGCAGGATCGAGATGCCGTAGAGGATCGGCACCGCGCCGCGCAGGGTGCGGTGGCCGAGCCACACGGTGCCGATCATCAGCGCGAGCCCGATGCCGGTGTTCAGGGCGTGGCGGAAGAGGAAGTAGTACGGGTCGCCCTGGTTCAGCTCGGTGCGGCCGCGGGTGGCGGACCAGACGAGCAGGGAGCCGATGAACGACAGCGCGAGGCTGGAGAGGAGGATCGGCCAGTCCAGCCGCCGGACCATCGAGTCGCGGGCGGTGAGCTTGGCGATCGGGCCGCGCTCGGGGGCGTAGCGGGAGACGGAGAAGCCGTGGGGTGCGGTCATCGGTCAGTCTCCCGTCCTGCCGGGCAGCGGCCCGTGGAGTGGCTCTTGTCCGTCGCCGCCGTCGCCCGTGCCGGCTGCGTCGACCACCAGCTGTGACTTGGGGTCGTACGGCTTGATCTGCGGCGCGTCGATGGAGCCGTCGGGCTGGACCTTCGGCAGCGTCTTCTGCGGCTGGGGCAGGAGGGCCCGCTTGAGGTCCTGGTTGCCCGCGTCGTCGAGACCGTAGAGGGCGTCGTAGATGTTGCGGACGGCGGGGCCGGAGGCTCCGGAGCCCGTACCGCCCTGGGAGATCGTCATGACGATGGTGAAGTCGTCGGTGTAGGTGGCGAACCAGGAGGTGGTCTGCTTGCCGTACACCTGGGCGGTACCGGTCTTGGCCCGCATCGGGATCTTGTCCTGCGGCCAGCCGCCGAACCGCCAGGCGGCGGTGCCGCCGGGCTCGACGACGGAGCGCAGACCCTTGTCGAGGTCGCTGATCGTCTTCGCGTCGACGGGCAGCCTGCCGTGGGACGTGGGCTTGATCTCCTTGACCGACTTGCCGTCGGGGCTGATCACGGCCTTGCCGATGGTGGGGCTGTGGAGGGTGCCGCCGTTGCTGATCGCCGCGTAGGCGGTGGCCAGCTGGATGGGCGTGATGAGGACGTCACCCTGGCCGATGGAGAAGTTGATGCTGTCGTAGGCCTTCAGCTGGTTGCCTTCGAGGCAGCTCTCGTAGGCGATCTGCTCGACGTAGGTGCCGCCCTTCTTGCCCTGCTTGCACCAGGCGTCCTTGTTGGCCTCCCAGAACCTCTGCTTCCACTGGCGGTCCGGGATACGGCCCTTGACCTCGTTGGGCACGTCGATGCCGGTCTCGGAGCCGAAGCCGAAGTCGTGGGCGGTCCGGTAGAACCAGTCGTGGGCGTCCTTCTTGGGCTTGAGGCCGCCGTCGCGGTTCCACTCCTGGTGGCCGAGACGGTAGAAGACCGTGTTGCAGGAGTACTTGAGGGCGTCTCCGAGGGTGATGGGGCCGTGCCCCTGGGACTCGAAGTTCGCGAAGCTCCGGTTGCCCATGCTGTAGGAGCTGCTGCAGAGGTACTTGTCGTCGAAGTCGTAACCGGCCCGTACGGCTGCGCTCGCCGAGACGACCTTGAACACGGAGCCGGCGGGCGCCTGGCCCTGGATGGCCCGGTTGAGCAGCGGGTAGTTGGAGTCCTTGCTGGTGAGCCGGCTGTAGTCCTTGCCGGAGATGCCGCCGACCCAGGCGTTGGGGTCGTAGTCGGGCTGGGAGGCCATCGCGACGACACGGCCGGTCCTGGACTCCATGACGACGACGGCGCCCGAGTCGGCTTCGTACGGGCGGCCGGTGATCTTGTCGGTCTCGCCCCGGACGAGCTTCATCGCCTGGGCGAGCTCGTACTCGGCGACCGACTGGACCCGGGCGTCGATGCTGGTGACGAGGGTGGAGCCGGGCTCACCGGGGTCGGACTCGGTCTGACCCATGACGCGGCCGACCTTGTCGACCTCGTACGACGTGACGCCCGCCTTGCCGCGCAGTTCCTTGTCGTAGGTGCGTTCGATGCCGGAGCGGCCGACCTGGTCGGAGCGCAGGAACGGCGAGTCGGAGTCCTTGGCCTTCTGGATCTCCTCGTCGGTGACCGGCGAGAGGTAGCCGAGCACCTGCGCGCTGCGGGCGTTGCCCGGGGCGGCGTAGCGGCGTACGGCGGCGAGTTCGGCGGTGATGCCGGGGAAGTCCTCGGTGCTCTCCCGGATGCGCAGCGCCTGCTGCGTGGTGGCCTCGTCCGTGATGGGGATCGGCTGGTAGGGGGAACCGTTCCAGCAGGGCTGCGGGGTCTGGGAGTCGCAGAGGCGGACCTTGTCCATGACCTCCTTGGGCTGCATGCCCAGGACGCCCGCGAGGCGGGTGAGGACCGCCTTGCCGTCGTCCTTCATCTTCATCAGGTCGGTGCGGGAGGCGGAGACCACGAGCCGGGTCTCGTTGTCGGCGAGCGGCACTCCGCGGGCGTCGAGGATGGAGCCCCGGACCGCCGGCTGGACGACCCGCTGGACGTGGTTGCTCTTCGCCTCGTCGGTGTACTCCTTGCCGTTGCGGATCTGGAGGTACCAGAGGCGTCCGCCCAGAGTCAGCAGGAGGGAGACGACGAGGATCTGGATGATGACGAGACGGGTCTGGACCCGGGGGGTCCGTCCGGTCTCCGGGATGTTGCTCATGCTGCCGGTGCCCCCTCGGTCACAGTCGCTTGACTCCCTTGATGCGTCCGGCGCGTGCCGCTCTCGTACGGGCGGCCTTGACGCGCAGGCCACCGCGCTGGGTCCCGATCTGGAGGCCCGTGCCCGAACTCAGCCAGCCGGAGGCGACGTCGGTCGCGCCCCCGGAGCTGTCGGCGAGCGGATCGTTCTCGGCGCGCCGGGCCAGCGCCATGATGAGCGGCACGGTGAAGGGCGCGAGGAGGAGGTCGTAGATCGCCGCGGTGAGCAGCAGGAAGCCGAGGCCGACATGGCGGGCGGCGGTGTCGCCGACGAGGGCGCCGACCCCCGCGTACAGGAGGGTGGAGCCGAGCGCCGCGGCGACGACGACGGCCATCGGGCCGCTGGCGGACTTCAGCTTGCCGTTGTCGGGACGGGCGAGTCCGGCGACGTAGCCGATGACGCAGAGGACCAGGGCGTAGCGGCCGGCGGCGTGGTCGGCGGGCGGGGCGAGGTCGGAGAGGAGTCCGGCCCCGAAGCCGATGAGGGAGCCGCTGACCGGCCCGTAGACGAGTGCGAGGCCGACGACGGTCAGCAGCACGAGGTCGGGCACCGCTCCGGGGAGCTGGAGGCGCGCGAGGACGGAGACCTGGATGACCAGGGCGACGACGACGAGGGTGCTGGAGAGCAGGATCCGGTTGAACTTCACGTCTGGTCCCCCTGCTGCTCGTTCTCGGACCTCTGGCCCGGCTGCTGTTCCCGTCCCGGCTGCTGCCGGCCCGGCTGCTGGGTCCCCGACTCCCCCTGCGGGCTCTCCCCCTGGGGCGGCGGCGGGGTGACCGTGACGGTGACGGTCGGGGCCGGCTTGGGCTTGGGCGGCAGGACCGTGTCGCGGGGGTTGGTCCGCGGGGCCTGGACGACGACGCCGACGATGTCGAGCTTGGAGAAGCCGACGTACGGACGCACGTAGACGTTGCGGGTCAGGCCGCCGCCCAGCGGGTCGACGCGGACGACCTCGCCGACCGGGACGCCTGCCACGAAGGGCTTGTTCGCCTGCGAGCCGAAGGTGACGAGCCGGTCGCCGGTCTTCACCTTCGCCTTGCCGTTGAGGAGCTGGACGAGGAGCGGGCCGTTGCCCTGCCCGGTGGCGAAGCCGAGCTCGTCCGAGTTCTCCATCCGGGTGCCGACGGTGAAGTCGGGGTCGTTGGCGAGGAGCACCGTCGCGGTGGAGGGCCCGACGGTCGTCACGCGGCCGACAAGACCGGAGCCGTTCAGCACGGTCATGTCCCGCTCGATGCCGTCATTGGCTCCGGCGTCGATGGTGACGGTCCAGGAGAAGCCCTGGGCCGCTCCTATGGCGATGACCTCGGCGCCCTTGATGCCGTACTGGCCCGCGCCCGCCGTCCTGAGCAGGGAGTCCAGCTCACGGACGCGGCTGCGGTTGCGGTCGTCGCTCCCGAGCTTGGCCTTGAGGGCGGCGTTCTCGCGTTCGAGCGTGGCGATCCGGTCGTGCCGCTCGCCGGAGTCGCGCACCGCCCCTATGGCGTTCCCGACGGGGTCGACGGCTGCCGCGACCCCGTTCTCGACCGGTCCGAAGACCGCTGCGGCCGCCTGACGGGCGCCGTCGACCGGTGACTCCTCGCCGCCGCGGATATCCACCGTGATCAGTGCGAACGCGATGGCGATCAGCAGCACCAGGAGCAGCCGGCTCTCTCGTGTGTCCCTCACGTGCGGCGGCCGTGCCTTTCCTCTTGGTTCGGTTGTTCCGTGCGGATTGTGGCGTTATATCAACGATCCTCTGTACGGGGGCTCTTGCCACCCGTACAGAGGAATCGCGGCGAATGGGTGCGCACTCGTTACCGGCGCGGCTGGGCGTCCAGGACCTGCTGGAGGGCCTCGAACTCCTCGACGCACTTGCCCGACCCCAGAGCCACGGAGTCCAGCGGATCCTCGGCGATGTGGATCGGCATCCCGGTCTCGCGGCGCAGCCGCTCGTCCAGGCCGCGCAGCAGCGCGCCGCCACCCGTGAGAACGATGCCGCGGTCCATCACGTCACCGGAGAGCTCGGGCGGGCACTTGTCGAGCGTCGTCTTCACGGCGTCGACGATCGCGTTGACCGGCTCCTCGATGGCCTTGCGGACCTCGGCGGCCGAGATGACCACGGTCTTGGGCAGACCGGAGACGAGGTCACGGCCGCGGATCTCGGTGTGCTCGTCGTTGTCGAGGTCGTAGGCCGAGCCGATGGTGATCTTGATCTGCTCGGCGGTGCGCTCACCGAGGAGGAGCGAGTACTCCTTCTTGATGTGCTGGATGATCGCGTTGTCGAGCTCGTCGCCGGCCACCCGGATCGACTGTGCCGTGACGATTCCGCCGAGTGAGATCACGGCGACCTCGGTGGTGCCGCCGCCGATGTCGACGACCATGTTGCCCGTGGCCTCGTGGACCGGCAGGCCCGAGCCGATGGCCGCGGCCATGGGCTCCTCGATGATGTGCACCTGGCGGGCGCCGGCCTGGGTCGAGGCCTCGATGACGGCGCGGCGCTCCACTCCGGTGATACCGGAGGGCACGCAGACGACGACCCGGGGGCGAGCCAGGTAGCGGCGCTTGTGGATCTTGAGGATGAAGTAGCGGAGCATGCGCTCCGTGATCTCGAAGTCGGCGATCACACCGTCCTTCAGGGGCCGCACGGCCACGATGTTGCCGGGCGTGCGCCCGATCATCTTCTTGGCCTCGGCGCCGACCGCCAGGATGCCGCCGGTGTTGGTGTTGATCGCGACGACGGACGGCTCGTTCAGAACGATGCCTCGACCCCTGACGTACACCAGCGTGTTGGCGGTCCCGAGGTCGACAGCCATGTCACGGCCGATGAACGACATTGAGTTCCCCTTGTTTCCCATGAGGATGCGTCGGGCCTTCCCAATCGGAGCGTTGACGGCTTCTCAGGTAGGCGAGGTGGTGGGTGTTTCGGGTGCTGCGGCGTGGAGTTTTCCATCGTAGTGCCGCCCACTCGGATACCGCGCGGTGGATCCACCTCTGTACAGGTGACGACAGGACGCAGCGATGCGTTCCCGATCGCTGCGTTCATATGCCCGGGGGCGACCGAAATTCCTTCGGTCGCCCCAGGTCGTTGCGGAGGATGGCTGACACCGGGTCAGAACGGACGGACCGGTCAGCCCTGGATCACGCCAGGCCGGGGAAGAAAATCTTCATTTCCCGAATGGCGGACTCCTCGGAGTCCGAGGCGTGGATCAGGTTCTCCCGGACGATGGTGCCGAAGTCCCCACGGATGGATCCGGGGGCGGCGGCGATCGGGTCGGTCGGGCCGGCGAGGGTCCGCAGACCCTCGATGACGCGCTCGCCCTCGACGACCAGGGCGACGACGGGGCCGGACTGCATGAAGCCCATCAGCGGCTCGTAGAAGGGCTTGCCCTTGTGCTCGCCGTAGTGCTGCTCCAGCGTCTCCTGGCTCAGCTCGCGCAGCTCGAGCGCGGAGATGGTCCAGCCCGCCTTGCGCTCGATACGGCCGATGATCTCGCCGATCAGGCCACGGCGGACGGCGTCGGGCTTGAGCAGGACGAGCGTGCGCTGGCTCACGGTGGAGACTCCTTCAGATCCGGTGTGCGGGATTCAGAGGCTACAGGGCCCGGACCGCCGCCGATTACGCAGCGTCAAGCCCTGCCGAAGCGTGCCGTCCCGGTCAGGTCGCCTCCGGCTCCGGATGGGCCTCCGCCTGGGCGGCCCAGCGGGCCTTCGCCTCGTCGATCTTCGCGCCGTAGTGGCACGAGGCCCACCAGAGCCCGGCGAACGTCGCGCCAAGGAAGAACATCACCGGCAGGACGAAGCCGCTCGCGATCAGGGCGACCTGCAGCGCCCAGCCGAGCTGCACACCGCCCGGACGCGTGAGCATCCCGCACAGCAGGACCGACAGCAGCATCCCGGCGCCGCAGACCCACCAGACCGTGGCCGTCGACAGGCTGTCGTCCTTCATGGCGACGAGCCCGGCGAACCCGATCACGAAGAACTCGCCGATCAGCGTCGAGGCACAGAGCGTACGCATCCGATTCAGCGCCTTCCGAGCAGCAGCCGGGCGTCCCCGACCGTGAAGATCGAACCGGTCACGAGCACACCCGCGCCGGCGTACTCGCCCTCTTCCTCCGCGAGCGTGATGGCGGCCTCGATCGCGTCGTCCAGACGCGGCTCGACGACCACCCGGTCCTCGCCGAAGACCTCCACGGCGATCGCCGCGAGGGCGTCGACGTCCGTGGCACGGGGGCTGGAGTTCGCCGTGATCACGACCTCGGCGAAGATCGGCTCGAACGCCTCGAGCAGCCCCCTGGCGTCCTTGTCGGAGCTGGTGGAGACCACGCCGATGAGCCGGGAGAAGCCGAACGACTCGCTGACACCCGCGGCCGTGGCCCGCGCGCCGTGCGGGTTGTGCGCCGCGTCCAGGACGACCGTCGGGGACTTGCGGACGACCTCCAGACGGCCCGGGGAGGAGACCGAGGCGAAGGCGCGCCGGACGGTGTCGACGTCCAGGGTGCGGGCGTGCTCCGCGCCGATCCCGAAGAACGCCTCGACCGCCGCCAGGGCGACCGCCGCGTTGTGCGCCTGGTGCGCGCCGTACAGCGGCAGGAAGAGCTCCTCGTACTCGCCGCCGAGCCCGCGCAGGGTCAGCAGCTGACCGCCGACCGCGACCTCGCGGGAGGTGACGCCGAACTCCATGCCCTCGCGGGCCACGGTCGCGTCGACCTCGACGGCCTTCTTCAGCATCACCTGGGCCGCGTCCACCGGCTGCTGGGCCAGGATGACCGTCGCGCCCTGCTTGACGATCCCGGACTTCTCGCCCGCGATCTCACCGGGCGTCCCGCCGAGGCGGTCGGTGTGGTCCAGGTCGATCGGGGTGACGACGGCGACCTGGGCGTCGATCACGTTCGTGGCGTCCCAGGTGCCGCCCATGCCGACCTCGACGACCGCCACGTCCACCGGGGCGTCGGCGAAGGCCGCGTACGCCATTCCGGTGAGGACCTCGAAGAAGGAGAGCCGGTACTCCTCACGGGAGTCGACCAGCTCGACGTACGGCTTCACGTCCTGGTACGTCTCGATGAACCGCTCGGCGGAGATCGGCGCGCCGTCCAGGCTGATGCGCTCGGTGATCGTCTGCACGTGCGGCGAGGTGTACCGGCCGGTGCGGAGGTCGAAGGCGGCGAGGAGCGCCTCGATCAGCCGGGCCGTGGACGTCTTGCCGTTCGTGCCGGTGATGTGGATCGAGGGGTACGCGCGCTGCGGTTCGCCGAGGACGTCCATCAGCGCCGCGATACGCGTCACCGACGGCTCCAGCTTGGTCTCGCCCCAGCGGGACGACAGCTCGGTCTCGACCTCGCGCAGCGCCCTGTCCACCTCCGGGTCGGCGGGCCTGGCGGGCACGGGGTCGCCCTGGGGCGGACCGGCCTGGGCGCGCAGCGTGCGGCTGCCCGCCTCGATCACCGCCAGGTCGGGGTCTCGGTCGGTCTCGGCGGCGACGATGTCGTCGAACTGGTCGGACTGCTCGGACTCGTCGAACTGGTCGCGGGGCTCACTCACGAGCCCAGTCTACGGAGGGGCACCGACAGGAATACGGACCCACCCCTTTCGGGACTTTCGCCGCACCGTCGGCGTGGGCTACGCGGGGTCGAAGCCCGTCGGGAGCAGGGCCGTCACGGCGTACGTGGTGCCGTGGGCGCCGGCGGTGAGCGTGCCGCCCATGCTCGTGACGCGCTCCTCCATGGAGAACAGGCCCGTGCCGGTCGAGACGGGGGCGCGGTCGGGCGGGGACGCGGGGAGCGGGTTGCGGACGTCGATCCGCAGGTCACGGCCCGTCACCGCGATCGCCACCGTCACCGGCAGGCCCGGCGCGTGCTTGGCCGCGTTGGTCAGGCACTCCTGGACCACCCGGTGGACGGCCGCCTGCCGCAGCGGGGAGAGCGCCTTGGCCTCCTCGTCGACCGTGAGCCCGACCGGGCTGCCCATCCGCTCGCTCTCGTCCGCGAGCGCGGAGAGCCCTTCGAGGCCCGGAGTCGCCGCGTCCTGGTCCGCGCGGCGCACGATCGTCTCGTTCAGCATGTGGTGGGCCCGCCGGGCGGTGTCCGCGAGCTCCTCGAAGTCCTTCACGTGCGCCTCGCCCCGGGCCCGTACGGCGAGCACCTCGGCGCGCACGGCGAGCACCGTCAGCTCGCGCCCCACCAGGTCGTGGACGTCCCGGCCGACGGAGATCCGCTCCTCCTGCACCGCCTGCCGTGCCGCGGACTCGGCGCGCTGGGACTCCAGGGCGCGCACCAGGTCCTGCCGGTACGCGGCGATGCCGACGCCCGCCGCGAGCACGCCGATGGGGACGACGAGGCTGAGGAAGTCGCTGAGCGTGTCGCCGTGGCGGGCGGGCCAGCCGGGCGTGTGGAAGAGCGCGTACGCCACGGCGACGTAGAGCACCGTGGCGACGACGGCGGCCCTGCGGCCCCGGAACCGGCCGAGCGAGTACAGGGCGAACTGGATCATCGTCAGCTCGTGCAGCCAGCCCATCAGCGCGAGCGCCACCAGGTACGGGATCCAGGGCAGCCGGCGCCGCAGCACCAGCGTGGCCGCGCCGGCGGCCAGGACGAGGGTCGCGGTGACGCCGGTCAGCGAGTTGTCGGCCCGCGCGAGCCCGGGCACGTCCAGGACCATCAGGGCGAAGGCGGCGACCGCGGCGATGACGTCGAGGGCGGGCGGCGAGACGGCCCACCGGTCCACGCGGCGGCGCAGCGCGGGGAAGGTGGGACGTCGGGACATGCCCTCCATCATCCAAGGTCCGTGGACCCGGAGCGCATGACCCAGGTCACAAGTGGTGTGATATCACGCACTCCGGACAAAAGAGAAGGGCCCGGAACCGAACCGGTTCCGGGCCCTTCACCAGCATTCACGCCCGAGCGGTCACGCCTGCGGCAGGCGGTCCAGCTGCGCCTGGATACGGGCGATGTCCTCGTCCGCCTTGGCGAGCCGCGTACGGATCTTGTCGACCACGTTGTCCGGCGCCTTCGCCAGGAACGCCTCGTTGCCGAGCTTCCCGTTCGCCTGCGCCTTCTCCTTCTCCGCGGCCGCGAGGTCCTTGGCGAGGCGCTTGCGCTCCGCCGCGACGTCGATCGTGCCGGACAGGTCCAGCGCGACCGTGGCACCGGCGACCGGCAGGGAGGCGGTGGCGGAGAAGGCCTCGCCCTCCGGCTGGAGGCGCAGCAGCTGGCGGATGGCCGCCTCGTGCGGGGCGAGGGCGGTGCCGGCCAGCTCCAGACGGGCCGGGACCTTCTGACCGGGCTGAAGCCCCTGGTCCGAACGGAACCGGCGGACCTCGGTGACGACCTGCTGGACCAGCTCGATCTCCTTCTCCGCGGCCTCGTCACGGAAGCCGGAGTCGGTGGGCCAGTCGGCGATGACGACGGACTCCTTGCCGGTCAGCGTGGTCCAGAGCGTCTCGGTGACGAACGGGACGACCGGGTGGAGCAGCCGCAGCATGACGTCCAGGACCTCGCCGAGGACCCGGCCGGAGACCCTGGCGCCCTCGCCGCCCGCGAAGAACGTGGTCTTCGACAGCTCGACGTACCAGTCGAAGACCTCGTCCCACGCGAAGTGGTAGAGCGCCTCCGACAGCTTCGAGAACTGGTAGTCGTCGTACAGCGCGTCGACCTCGGCGACCGTCTTGTTGAGACGGGAGAGGATCCAGCGGTCCGTGGCGGACATCTCCGACGCGTCCGGCAGCGGGCCCTCGACCGTCGCGCCGTTCATGAGCGCGAAGCGGGTCGCGTTCCAGATCTTGTTGGCGAAGTTGCGGGACGCCTGGACCCAGTCCTCGCCGATCGGGACGTCGACACCCGGGTTGGCGCCACGGGCCAGCGTGAAGCGGACCGCGTCGGAGCCGTAGGTGTCCATCCAGTCCAGCGGGTTGACCGCGTTGCCGAAGGACTTCGACATCTTCTTGCCGAACTGGTCGCGGACCATGCCGTGCAGGGCGATGGTGTGGAACGGCGGGGTGCCGTCCATCGCGTACAGGCCGAACATCATCATCCGGGCGACCCAGAAGAAGAGGATGTCGTAGCCGGTGACCAGGACGGAGTTCGGGTAGAACTTCGCGAGGCTGTCGGTCTGCTCCGGCCAGCCGAGCGTGGAGAACGGCCAGAGGCCGGAGGAGAACCAGGTGTCCAGGACGTCCGTGTCCTGGCGCCAGCCCTCGCCGGACGGCGCCTCCTCGTCCGGTCCGACGCAGACGATCTCGCCGTTCGGGCCGTACCAGACCGGGATGCGGTGGCCCCACCACAGCTGGCGCGAGATGCACCAGTCGTGGAGGTTGTCGACCCAGTCGAAGTACCGCTTCTCCATCTCCTGCGGGTGGATCTTGACCTTGCCGTCGCGGACGGCGTCACCGGCGGCCTTGGCGAGCGGGCCGACCTTGACCCACCACTGCATCGACAGGCGCGGCTCGATCGTGGTCTTGCAGCGCGAGCAGTGGCCGACGGAGTGGACGTACGGACGCTTCTCGGCGACGATCCGGCCCTCGGCGCGCAGCGCGGCGACGATGGCGGAGCGGGCCTCCAGGCGGTCCAGGCCCTGGAAGGGGCCGTGGGCGGTGATGACCGCGCGCTCGTCCATGACGGCGAGGTTCGGCAGGCCGTGGCGCTGACCGATCTCGAAGTCGTTCGGGTCGTGGGCGGGCGTCACCTTGACGGCGCCGGTGCCGAAATCGGGGTCGACGTGCTCGTCGGCGACGACCGGAATCCGGCGGCCGGTCAGCGGCAGCTCGATCTCGGTGCCGACGAGGTGCCGGTACCGCTCGTCGTCCGGGTGGACGGCGACGGCGGTGTCGCCGAGCATCGTCTCGGCGCGGGTCGTCGCGACGACGATGGACGCGTCGCCGGAGCCGTACCGGATGGAGACGAGCTCGCCGTCGTCGTCCTGGTACTCGACCTCGATGTCCGAGATGGCGGTCAGACAGCGCGGGCACCAGTTGATGATGCGCTCGGCGCGGTAGATCAGCTCGTCGTCGTAGAGCTTCTTGAAGATGGTCTGGACGGCCTGGGAGAGGCCCTCGTCCATGGTGAACCGCTCGCGGGACCAGTCGACGCCGTCACCGAGGCGACGCATCTGGCCGCTGATCTGGCCGCCGGACTCGCCCTTCCACTGCCAGACGCGCTCGACGAAGGCCTCGCGGCCGAGGTCGTGGCGGGACTTGCCCTCCTTGGCGAGCTCGCGCTCGACGACGTTCTGGGTGGCGATGCCGGCGTGGTCCATGCCCGGCTGCCACAGCGTCTCGTACCCCTGCATCCGCTTGCGGCGGGTGAGGGCGTCGATCAGCGTGTGCTCGAAGGCGTGGCCCAGGTGGAGCGAGCCGGTGACGTTCGGCGGCGGGATGACGATGGTGTACGGCGGCTTGTCGCTGTTCTCGTCGGCCTCGAAGTAACCACGCTCTACCCAGCGCTCGTACAGCTTCCCCTCTACTTCGGCCGGCGCGTACTGGGTCGGCAGTTCGGGGTTGGGGCTGCTGGGTGTCTGCGTGTTCTCGGTCACGGGGTCAGTTTAGGGGTGTCCCAGGGCTGTACCGAAACGCGTTTGTTCCGTAACGGTGTGCCCCCCGCCGCCCATGCGGGGCCCGGCTTCCGAGAGGATGTTCGCTACGCATAAACATCCTGTGAGGGGAACCTGTCCATGAGCTACAACCAGCCGGGCCCGTACGGCGGTCAGCCCCAGCAGCCCGGACCGTACGGTCAGCCGGGCCAGCCCGGACCGTACGGCCAGCAGCCGCAAGCGCCGCAGCCCGGCTACGGCTACCCGCAGCAGGCGCCCCAGGGCGTGCCGCCTCAGCAGCCGTACGGTTACCCGCAGCAGCAGGGCTACGGCCAGCATCCCCCGTACGGCCAGCAGCCGCAGTACGGCGCCCCGCAGGGCCCCGGCGGCTACATGCCGCCCCCGCCGCCGGCCCCGAAGAAGAAGACGGGCCTGATCATCGGCGCATCGATCGTGGCCCTGGCCCTCGTCGCCGGCGGCGCCTGGTACTTCACGGCGGGCGGCGGCGGCTCGTCCGTCGCGGACGACGGCCCGCACAAGCTGATCACGCCGGAGACCGTGCTCACCGAGTACAAGAAGGACTCCAAGGACCAGGGCGCGGCCGGCAAGGAGTCCCTCGCGGAGGCCGAGAAGAACGGCGTCAAGAACGCCAAGCAGGTCAGCGCCAGTTACAAGGTCGAGGACAAGACGAACCCGCTCGGCGGCAAGTTCCTCTCGTTCAGCGGTCTCTACGGCGAGATCGACGACCCGGAGAAGGTCGTGGACGGCGTCTTCGCCGCCATGAAGACGGAGGCGGAGAAGGACAAGGGCAAGTCCGGTGAGCCGCAGCTCGAAGGCAGCCCGCAGGCGTACGAGCCGGCGGAGCTCGACGGCGCGATCCTCAAGTGCCAGCAGGCCAAGTCCGAGGCCAACGCCTCCGAAGGCACTCCGGCCTTCGCCATGACGATCTGCGTCTGGGCCGACCACAGCACCGTCGGCTTCGTGGTGCCCCTCGACATGGCTTCCATGATGAGCGGCAAGCCCGGCTCCGCCGAGGACGCCGCCTCACTCACGGCCAAGCTCCGCAAGGAAGTCCGCGTCAAGGCGTGACGTCGTAGCCACCACGGTGTCCGGCCGACTCTGCAGATCGGCCGGACACCGTCGGAGGCCGTGACACACGAGGGGCGCCCGGTCGGTTCGGTGAACCGGCCGGGCGCCCCTCTTCGCTGTTCGCTGTCGCGCTACGCGCTCTTCTCGTGGCGGCCGTCGTTCTTCACGATCCGCGGCACCAGCGTCGGGTTCACGTTGTTGTGGACCACGTCCGCCGTGATGACCACGCGGGCCACGTCCTTGCGGGACGGGACCTCGTACATCACCGACATCAGGACCTCTTCCATGATCGCGCGCAGGCCGCGCGCTCCCGTGCCGCGCAGGATCGCCTGGTCGGCGATGGCCTCCAGGGCCGGGCGGTCGAAGTCCAGCTCCACGCCGTCGAGTTCGAAGAGGCGCTGGTACTGCTTCACCAGCGCGTTGCGCGGCTCGACGAGGATCTTGAGCAGGGCCTCGCGGTCGAGGTTGTGGACCGAGGTGATCACGGGGAGGCGGCCGATGAACTCCGGGATCATCCCGAACTTCACCAGGTCCTCCGGCATGACCTCCTGGAACTGGTCGCTCGCCTCGATCTCGCGCTTCGAGCGGATCGTCGCCCCGAAGCCGATGCCCTTGGCGCCCGCGCGCGACTCGATGATCTTCTCCAGGCCGGCGAAGGCGCCGCCCACGATGAAGAGCACGTTCGTCGTGTCGATCTGGATGAACTCCTGGTGCGGGTGCTTCCGGCCGCCCTGCGGCGGTACGGAGGCCGTCGTGCCTTCCAGGATCTTCAGGAGGGCCTGCTGCACGCCCTCGCCCGAGACGTCACGCGTGATCGACGGGTTTTCGCTCTTGCGGGCGACCTTGTCGATCTCGTCGATGTAGATGATCCCGGTCTCGGCCTTCTTGACGTCGTAGTCGGCCGCCTGGATCAGCTTGAGCAGGATGTTCTCGACGTCCTCGCCCACATAGCCCGCCTCCGTCAGCGCCGTCGCGTCGGCGATGGCGAACGGGACGTTGAGCATGCGCGCCAGCGTCTGGGCCAGGAGCGTCTTGCCGGAGCCCGTGGGGCCCAGCAGCAGAATGTTGGACTTCGCCAGCTCGATGGCGTCGTCACGGCCCGCCCCGCCGCCGTTCTCGCCGGCCTGGACGCGCTTGTAGTGGTTGTACACCGCGACCGAGAGGGCCTTCTTCGCAGGCTCCTGCCCGACGACGTACCCCTCGAGGAACTCGTAGATCTCGCGGGGCTTGGGGAGCTCCTCCCACCGCACCTCGCTCGTCTCGGCGAGTTCTTCCTCGATGATCTCGTTGCAGAGGTCGATGCACTCATCGCAGATGTACACACCGGGTCCCGCGATGAGCTTCTTCACCTGCTTCTGGCTCTTTCCGCAGAACGAGCACTTGAGCAGATCGCCGCCATCACCGATGCGTGCCACGAGGTGCTTCCCCTTCGCCTGGGAGCGCCTGGTTCAGCGACTCCTGGTGCCTCATATTCGACGGTACCTTGCCGGGCCCCCCGTTCGGGCCCCCCTTGGCACGGTTCACATGGTCGTGATTCGGCCACGTGGACCGTGCCAGGGGAAGGTCGAGCGTCAGGCTGCCGCGGCGGCCGTGCTCTTGCGGGTCGAGACGATCTGGTCGACCAGGCCGTACGCCAGGGCGTCCTCGGCCGTGAGGATCTTGTCGCGCTCGATGTCGTCGCGGATCTTCTCGATCGGCGTGGAGGAGTGCTTGGCCAGCATGTCCTCCAGCTGCGTGCGCATGCGCAGGATCTCGTTGGCCGCGATCTCCAGGTCGGAGAGCTGCTCACGGCCGGTGCCGCCCGAGGGCTGGTGGATCAGCACACGGGCGTTCGGCAGGGCCATCCGCTTGCCGGGCGTACCGGCGGCGAGCAGCACGGCCGCGGCGGAGGCCGCCTGGCCCATGCAGACCGTCTGGATGTCCGGCTTCACGAACTGCATCGTGTCGTAGATGGCCGTGAGCGCGGTGAAGGAGCCGCCCGGGCTGTTGATGTAGATCGAGATGTCGCGGTCCGGGTCCATCGACTCCAGGCACAGCAGCTGCGCCATGACGTCGTTGGCGGAGGCATCGTCGATCTGCACGCCGAGGAAGATCACGCGCTCCTCGAAGAGCTTCGCGTACGGGTCGTACTCGCGGATGCCCTGCGAGGTGCGCTCGACGAAGCGCGGGACCACGTACCGGTTGTCCATCGGCGCGCCGGTGTAGAGGCCGCTCGGGGAGAGGTTGTTCTGCATCTGGATGTTCACCGTCCTGGTGGCGTTCGGCGGGGGCTGGGGCTCTTCAGCGGCTGCCGGGCTCAGGCGCCCGTGCCGCCGCCGCCGGGAACGCCCGCGGCGTGGGTGATGATGTCGTCGATGAGGCCGTAGTTCTTGGCCTCCTCCGCCGTGAACCAGCGGTCGCGGTCACCGTCGCGGATGATCGTCTCGACGGTCTGACCGGAGTGGAGCGCGGTGATCTCGGCCATGCGCTTCTTCGTACGGAGAAGGTACTCGGCCTGGATCTTGATGTCCGAGGCGGTGCCGCCGATGCCGGCGGAGCCCTGGTGCATCAGGACGTCGGTGTTCGGCAGCGCGAAGCGCTTGCCGGCGGTGCCGCCGGTGAGCAGGAACTGGCCCATGGAGGCCGCCATGCCCATACCGATGGTGACGACGTCGTTCGGGATGTACTGCATGGTGTCGTAGATGGCCATGCCGGCCGTCACCGAGCCACCGGGGCTGTTGATGTAGAGGTAGATGTCCTTCTCCGGGTCGGCGGCCAGGAGGAGCATCTGCGCGGTGATCTTGTTGGCGATCTCGTCGTCGACCTGCTGGCCGAGGAAGATGATGCGCTCGCCGAGCAGCCGGTTGTAGACATGGTCGCCGAGGCCACCACCGATGGACGGCTCACCCGCGGCGTAAGGCTTCAGATTCGTCACGTATCCACCTGCTCGTCTCCGACGGCCCCCAGGCCGTCTCAGCGTCTCGTTCTGAGGGCAGTGCCCTCGTATTCATGGACCCTAACGCGCAGGTAGGACAACGCCATCCCGGTTCCCGAACTGTTCGCTGGGAGCGCAAGGTTGTCAGGGGCGTGCGGGGGCCCGTACGGGGCGTGCGCACGGGGCGTGAATCCTGCCTGGATCCGCCTTGCGGACGGGCGTGGACACAGGCCCCGCGTACGGGCACGGGCCCGGCGCACAGCAGTGCGTCCGGGCCCGTGGACCTGCGGTTCGGCGCGAGGCTCAGGCCTCGTTCTTCTCCTCGGCGACCTCGGCCTCGCCGGTGACGGCCTCGACCGCCTCCGTGGCGGCCTCGGTCTCGTCCTCGTCGTCCTCGAGGTCGACGACCTCACCGTTGGTGTCGACGACCTTGGCGGACTCGACGACGACCGCGAGGGCCTTGCCGCGGGCGACCTCGCCGACGAGCATCGGCACCTGGCCACCCTCGACGACGGCCTGGGCGAACTGGTCGGGGGACATGCCGGAGGAGGCGGCGCGGCGCATGAGGTGCTCGGTGAGCTCCTCCTGGCTGACGTTCAGCTTCTCCTTGTTGACGAGCTCATCGAGGATGAACTGCGTCTTGATGCCCTTCTCGGCCTGCTCCTTGGTCTCCGCCAGGAACTCCTCCTCGGTCTTGCCCTGGATCTCCAGGTACTTCGCGAGGTCGAGGCCCATCTGGCCGAGCTGGTGGTGCTCCAGGTTGTGCTTGCGGGTGTTGATCTCGTCCTCGAGCAGCTTCTCGGGCATCGGGACGTCCGCCAGCTTCAGCAGCTCGTCGAGGACGCGCTCCTGGGCCTGGGTGGCCTGGTCGAACTGCTTCATGTTCTCGAGGCGCTTGCGGCTGTCGGCCTTGAGCTCGTCGAGGGTGTCGAACTCCGACGCGAGCTGCGCGAAGTCGTCGTCCAGCTCGGGGAGCTCACGGGCGGCGACGGCGGTGACCTTGACGGTGACCTCGGCGTCCTTGCCCTCGGCGGAGCCGCCCTTCAGCTGCGAGGTGAAGGTGGCCTCGCCGCCGGCCTCGAGGCCGGTGACGGCCTCGTCGATGCCGTCGAGGAGCTCGCCGGAACCGATGGTGTACGAGACGCCCTGGGCGACACCGTCGGGCAGGACCTCGCCGTCGACCTTGGCCTCGAGGTCGATGGTGACGACGTCACCGTCGGCGGCGGCGCGCTCGACCGGGTTGGTGGAGGCGAAGCGCTCGCGCAGCTGCTCCACGGACTTCTCGACGTCCTCGTCGGTGACCTCGACCGCGTCGACGGTGACCTCGATGCCGGAGTAGTCCGGGATCTCGATCGTCGGGCGGATGTCGACCTCGGCGGTGAAGGCCAGCAGCTCGCCGTCCTTCAGCTCCGTGATGTCGACCTCGGGCTGACCCAGCGGGTTGACCTCGGCCTCGTTGACGGCCTCGGTGTAGAACTTCGGGAGCGCGTCGTTGACGGCCTCTTCCAGCACCGCACCGCGACCGAACCGCTGGTCGATCACACGAGCCGGGATCTTGCCCTTGCGGAAGCCCTTGACCGTGACCTGCTGGTTGATCTTCTTGTACGCCGCGTCGAGGCTGTCCTTGAGCTCCTCGAAGGGCACCTCGACAGTGAGCCGAACCCGAGTCGGGTTCAGGGTCTCCACGGCGCTCTTCACGGTTCGGTCTCCTTGGTGGCTGATTCTTGGATTCTGCCGGTGCCGCTTGGTGGCGGTTCCGGCCGATCGGCCCGGTCAGAGAGACACACGGGCACGCAGCTTGCATAGTAACCGCAAGCGGGATGAGGCCCACAACGCGATCATGCGATGCGTGATCTCGGTGGTCGGGGTGGCGGGATTTGAACCCACGGCCTTCCGCTCCCAAAGCGGACGCGCTACCAAGCTGCGCCACACCCCGTCGGTGCGACACGTAGGGTACATGCACGGAGACAGTGCGACGCCCCCTCTTTCAAGGGGTGTGCGGGGACCGCCCGGGACCCGCTACGATGCTGTCCGTGCCGCGGCCCTCGTGACCTGCGGCGCGATCTTTGCGGGCGTAGCTCAATGGTAGAGCCCTAGTCTTCCAAACTAGCTACGCGGGTTCGATTCCCGTCGCCCGCTCTTCCGGCCTCGGGGCCGGGCCCGAGGTTCACCCCTCCGGCCCGGCCCCGAGGCGTTTTCCGTGGTGCGGCCGGAGAATGGGCCCTGTCCCACCCTCTTTCTGCCGCATCGGAGGCAGTCGTGAAGGATCTCAAGTTCGAGCAGAAGCACCCGATGTCACGGTTCGACGCGGCGGATCTGCTGACGGCGTTCGCGGAGGCGCTGAGGAAGGGCGACAAGGCGGAGGTGGAGCTCATCGGCGGAACCCTGGAACTGAGGGTCCCCGACGAGCTCGTCGCCGAGGTGGAGTTCGAGATCGGCGACGGAGAGGTCGAGCTGGAGATCGAGTTCAAGTGGCCGACGGGGGCGCCCCGGAGGGTCGCCGCCCCGGCGGCCGCGGCAGCCCCGGACGCGGAGCGGCCCGCGACCCCGGCGAAGTCCGCGCGGAGCCGGAAGACGGCCGCGCCTGCCAAGCGCACGCGGAGCGGCGGCGCCGACGGGAGCGCCAGGACGAAGCGGACAGCCGCGAAGAAGACCGCCTGAGCCACGGCCGGTGTCGGGCGCCCGGGATCTCGGGCGCCCCTGGTCAGAACTTGATCGCCCCCACGGTCTGCGTTATCGAGTCCAGGAAGCGCTGGATGTCGTCGGCCATGCCGGTGGAGGCGAGGAAGAAGCCGAAGAGCACGGCGACGACGGCCGGGCCGCCCTTCAGGCTGCCGCCGCGAATCAGCACCACCAGGACGATCGCCAACAACAGCACGACGGACAGCGAAATGGCCATACTGATCACACCCTCGGTCGGTCCCACCCTTGCCGCCCGGGAGCGCACGTCACAGAACACCCCCGCTGCATCCATCGTGCCACCAACTACTTGCCCACTGATGCCGGGTGACGAATCGTCGGGGTGCCAATCGAGCCAACCGGCGTGTTCTTCGTCTTGATCGTCACCGGCGGGGGTCAGTCCGCGGAGAGCCCGAGGAGCCGTCGTACGGTGGCGTACTTCGCGGTCAGCCTGGTCCTGGTCGGCTCGTCGAGAACGGCGAGGCGGGCAGGGTCGGCGTTGTGCGCGAGGTCGGCCTCCTTGACGAGCAGGGCGCCGGGGACCGCGAGGATCCGTCCGGTGTACGACTCCAGGTCCTCACCCGGACGCTTGGTGAGGGCGAGGACCATGTCCTTGACGGCGCGCGGGAGTTCGGCCGATTCCAGCCACTCCGGGGAGAGCGCGTCGTCCTCGACGGAGTCGTGCAGCCAGGCCGCCGCGATCTGCTCCTCGCTGCCGCCCCTGGCCCGTACCCCCTCGGCCACCGCCCGCAGGTGCTCGGCGTACGGGCGCCCCGCCTTGTCGGTCTGGCCCTCGTGGGCCGCGACGGCGAGGGACTCGACCTGGGCGAGGGTGAGGTGAGGCATGGCGCCGACTCTACGGTGCGGGGCGGCGCAGTGCGGCGCGTGCGGGCAGACCCGTGGAGACCAGGCCGAGGACCACGACGGCGCCCGCGAAGCTGCCGTAGAGGAGCGGCGGGATGTACGGGCCCCGGCCGGTCAGGCCGTTCGTCATCGGGACGAGGGTGGCCAGGGCGATGCCGGTGCCGAGAGCGAGGCCGGCCAGGGTGACCAGGAGCGCCTCCCAGCGGATCATGCGCAGGACCTGGCGGCGGGTCGTGCCGATCAGGCGGAGCGTCCCCAGCTCCCGGCGGCGGTCGAGGACGGTCATCACCAGGGTGTTGGCGGCGGCGATCGCGGCGAAGCCGCCGAGGACGGCGGCCATCGTGGTGTTGGCCCAGGCGTTCAGCGCGCGCTCCGTGCTCTGCGCGGATGTCCACCCGCCGGCGTCGGTGACCGTGCCGAGGCCGGTCAGTCCGGCCGCCGTGCCGCCGCGGACGAAGAGTTCGGTGGCGTACGGGGAGGTGACGTGGCCGCTGAGGGCGGAGGCGGGCAGGGTGATCTCGGCCAGGCCGAGGCCTCGGCTGTAGGTGGCGACGACGCGCGGGGACGACGTGGAGCCGTCGGGCAGCAGGAGGGCGAGCCGCTCGCCCGTCGTGACACCCGCGGCGTCGGCGAGCAGACGGTCCACGGCGACCGTGCCGGGGCCGAGATCGGCCAGTGATCCGGTACGGACTCCGAGGTCGAGGACCGGGGTCGGGTCGGCGGAGACCGCCTGGGCGGAGGCGGTACGGAAGCCCTGGGAGCCGTCCGGCAGCAGCACGGCGGTCCGCTGGACCGCGACGGCCGCGGTGACGCCGGGGGCACGCCCGGCGCGCTCGGCCGCGCCGGCGGGGAGCCCGGCGGGGGCGGTGACGACGTGGTCGGCGGTGACGGCGGCGCGCTGCTGCTCGGTGGTGGCCCGGTCGGTGCTGGTGTGCAGGAAGACGAGGGTGGAGGAGAAGGCCATGGCGAGGACGATCGGGGTGAGGGCGGAGGCGAGCCGGCGCGCGTTGGTCCGGGAGTTCGCAGCGGCGAGGTAGCCGGGGGCACCCGAGCCGCGCAGCGGCAGTCCGACGAGGCTCGCGCAGAGCCGGGCGAGCAGCGGGCCGAGGAGGGCCACGCCCAGCATGAAGAGCATGACGACGCCGAGGGCCGTGTTGGCGGCGTCCTCGCCGTTCAGGGAGGCGGCGACGCCGGCGAGGGCGGCTCCCCCGGCGACGGCGGCGAGCCCCAGCGGGGTACGGATCCGGCCGAAGGCGCGGCGTTCGACGGCGGCCTCGGCGAGTGCCTGGCCGGGCTTGGTCCGGGAGGGGCGGCGGGCGGCCATGAGGCCGGCGAGGAGGGCGGTGACGACGACGGCGAGGAGCGCGGCGGCGAACGGGAGGGGGCCGCGGTCGAGGGCGAGGCCCTCGGGGACGGCGCCCTTCTCCTTCAGCTGCCCGAACCACCAGCCGGCGAGCGCCGTGCCGGGCAGGCAGCCGAGGGCGCCCGCGACGGGGGCGACGAGGAGGGCCTCGGTGGCGACGGAGCGGCGGATCTGGCGCGGGGTCGCGCCGATGGCCCGGAGCAGGGCGAACTCGCGGGCGCGCTGCCCGACGGAGAGCGCGACGGTTCCGGCTGCGGTGAAGATCGCGACGAGGGTGGCGGTGCCGCCGAACGAGCCGCCGAGTGCGGTCAGGAGCTCCTTGGCGGCGGGGAGCACGGCTCCCTCGGCGCGCGTCCTGTCGTCGCCGGTGTGGACCTGGGCGCGGTCGCCGAGGGCCTCTCCGACCTGCGCGGCCAGGGTGTCGGGGGTGGTGCCGGGGGTCGGCAGCACGGCAATGGCGTCGACGGTGCGGGGGTGCCCGGAGAGGGCGAGGGCCTGGGCGTCGGAGAGCCAGACGCCGGGTGCCGCGGTGACGCCGGAGACGGTGAGGCGGCGCTCCCCCGCCGGGGTCCCGAGGGTGATCCGGTCGCCGACGCGGCCGGTTCCGGCGGTGACGACGGCCTCGTCGGGGCCGGGGGCGGTGCCCGAGGAGAGGGTGACGCCGGTGAAGGCGGTGGAGGACCAGCCGTGGGCGGGGAGCGTCCCCTTCTCCGTACGGACGGGGAAGGTGACGTCGCCGATGGCCCGGGCGGCGCCGGGGGCCTTGGCGGCCTCGCGGACGAGGGAGGCGTCGAGCCGGGCGCGGTCGGGGACGGCGGCCGACTCCGTCTCCTTCTCGCCGCCGACGGTCACCGTCCGGTGGACCTCCTGGTCGGCGGCGGCGACGACCGGCGCGCCGGCGTAGCGGTCGGGCGGGAGGGTGGCGGTCAGGCCGGTCTGGAGGAGGAGGCCGCAGCCGGAGACGACGGCGGCGGCGAGGAGCAGGGCGACGAAGGTGCCGGCGAAGGACGACGGCTTGAAGCGGACGGCGGCGCGGGCGAGGCCGTTGGGCCGGAACAGGCGGGACATCAGGCGGCCGCTCCGGCATAGGCGGTGGCCGGGGCGGCACCGGGGGCGGTGAGGGCGCGCATGCGGTCGGCGATCCGGGCCGGGCTCGACCGGGGCAGGGTGTCGGCGATGGCTCCGTCGGCGAGGAAGAGGACGCGGTCGGCGTATCCGGCGGCGACCGGGTCGTGGGTGACCATGACGACGGTCGCGTGCAGGGAGTCGACGGCGCCGCGGAGCAGGGTGAGGACCTCGGCCGCGGTCGTGGTGTCGAGGGCGCCGGTGGGTTCGTCGGCGAAGACGACGTCCGGGCCGGTGACCAGGGCGCGGGCGAGGGCGACGCGCTGCTGCTGGCCGCCGGAGAGTTCGGAGGGGCGGCGGGCGCTCTTGTCGCCGAGGCCGACCTGGGTGAGGACCTCGGCCGCCCGGCGCCGGTCGGGGCGCTGTCCGGCGAGCCGCATCGGCAGCAGGACGTTCTGCTCGACGGTGAGCGAGGGCAGCAGGTTGAACGCCTGGAAGACGAAGCCGAGGCGGCTGCGGCGCAGTTCGGTGAGCCGGTTCTCACTCATCCCGCCGATCTCGGTGCCGCCGAGGCGTACCGAGCCCGCGGTGGGGCGGTCGAGGCCGGCGGCGCACTGCAGGAACGTGGACTTGCCGGAGCCGGAGGGGCCCATCACGGCGGTGAAGCTGCCGCGCGGCAGCGCGAGGTCGATGCCGCGCAGCGCGTGGACGGCGCCCGCGCCGCGGCCGTACTGGCGCCGCACTCCGGTCAGCTCGACGGCGGCGCCGCCCGGCGGGGTGGGGTGCTCGGGGCGCTTGGTGCGGCGCAGGGCCATGGTCGTTCCTCCGTGGGTTCGTGACGATGTCTCGAACGTACGGATCGGGGCAGGTCAGGGGCTATGGCGGCTGCTGGTCGGTCAAGGGTGGGGAAAGCCCCACCCCGTTCCGGGGGATCTCAGGTCTGGCGGCTGATGAGGAGCAGCGCGCGGTCGTCGTTGACGTCCTTGGCGCAGGCCTCGATGAGGTGCCAGGCCGCGCCCTCGAAGCCCGAGGCGACGTAGCGGTCGGCCTCGCCCGTGAGGCGGTCGATGCCCTCGGCGATGTCCCGGTCGGCGGCCTCGACGAGCCCGTCGGTGAAGAGCATCAGGACGTCGCCGGGCTGGAGCGAGCCCTTGACGGGGTGGAACTCGGCGCCGTCGTAGACGCCGAGCAGCGGGCCCTCGCCGGACTTCTCCTCCCAGCGGCCGGTGCCCGCGTGGAGCTGGAGCGCGGGCAGGTGGCCGGCGGAGAGGAGTTCGTAGTCGCCCGACTCCAGGTCGAGGACGAGGTGGATGGAGGTGGCGAAGCCCTCGTCCCAGTCCTGGCGCAGCAGATAGCCGTTGGCGGCCGGCAGGAAGCCGTGCGGCGGCAGCGAGCCGAGCAGTCCGCCGAAGGCGCCGGAGAGCAGCAGGGCGCGCGAGCCGGCGTCCATGCCCTTGCCGGAGACGTCCGTCAGGAGGACTTCCAGGGTCCGGCCGCCGTTGGTGCGGGCCGCGACGACGAAGTCGCCGGAGAAGGACTGGCCGCCGGCCGGGCGGAGTGCCATCTCGCGGTGCCATCCCTTGGGGAGCCGGGGCAGGGCGCTCTGCGCCCTGATCCGTTCGCGCAGGTCGAAGAGCATGGTGCCGCCGCGCCGCCAGGGCACGCCGACGCGGGCCCTGAACTGGGCGATGAGCAGGCCGAAGAGTCCGCAGGCGGCGACGACCAGGACCGTTCCCGGGGTGACCCGGGCGGGGCCCTGGGTGTACGGGCCGAGGACGACGGACTCGACGATCAGGGCGCCCGCGGCGGCCGCGTACAGCCCGAGCAGGCTCGCGGGACGCAGCAGCAGTCCGCCGGCGACGATCGGCAGGACGAGCGCGGCGGGCGCGCACCACACCGGGTTGGCGAGGGTGCCGACGGTGATGGCCGGGATCGTCAGCAGCAGTCCGGCGAAGGCGACCCAGTCGGAGCCCTCGCCCCGGAAGTAGTCGACACCGGATTTGCGCAGGGATATGCGGACCCGGTGTGCGCTCCTGCGCATCCGGGCCGAGTACGAGGCGACACCCACGCGACTTCTCATTGGCCTGGACCCTATCCACCCGGTCGGACCTCGTGCAGGGGGACCCCTGAGACATTGCGCGCGAAATCGGGTCGCCTCGGGCTGGTGTGCGCTGGTATCGATGGCATATGACGACTCAGATGCGCGTACTGGACCCGGCCGAGTGGGACGAGTGGTACGGGATGCTGGAGCTCGCTTTCGGCGGTGTGGCGGAGGCTCCGGAGGAGCGCCGGCTCTGGCAGGAGCTGACCGAGTACGACCGCTCGATCGGTGTCTGGGACGGCGAGCGCTGTGTGGGTGCGGCGGGAGCGTTCTCGTTCCGGCTCTCGGTCCCGGGCGGGGCGCTGGTGCCGGCCGCGGGCGTCACGATGGTGGGTGTGGCGGGGACGCACCGGCGGCGCGGCATCCTCACCTCGATGATGCGGCGCCAGCTCGACGACGTGCGGGCGTGGGGCGAGCCGCTCGCGGTGTTGACGGCCTCGGAGCCGGCGATCTACGGCCGGTTCGGCTACGGCATCGCCACGTACTCGACGCGGGCGACGATCGACACGAACCGGGTGTCGCTGACGGTGCCCGAGGGCACGGACGACGTGGTCCTGCGGCAGGCCGACCCGGCGAAGGCGTCGTCGGCCTGCGAGGCGGTGTACGCGCGCAAGGTCACGGCGCGGCCCGGGATGACGGCGCGGCAGCCCGGGTGGGAGCAGCTGCCGTTGCTCGACCCGGAGAGCGAGCGGGGCGGCGCCTCGCCGCGCCAGTGCGTGCTCGCGGAGCGGAACGGGGAGGTCGTCGGGTACGCGCTGTACGCGATCAAGCCGGAGTGGTCGTACGCCGGGGCGGAGGGCAGCGTGCAGGTGAAGGATCTGGAGGCGCTGGATCCGGCGGCGGAGGCGGCGCTGTGGCGTTTCCTCTGGTCGGTCGATCTGACGTCGTCGGTACGGCTCCACAGCCGGCCGGTGGACGACGGCTGGCAGCACCTGGTGTCGGACCTGAGGCGGTGTTCGCCGACGCAGCGGGACGCGCTGCATCTGCGTCTGGTGGAGGTCGGGGCGGCGCTGGAGGCGCGGACGTACCAGACGCCGGTGGACGTGGTGTTCGAGGTCGCGGACGCGTTCTGCCCGTGGAACGAGGGGCGGTGGCGGCTGCGCGGGGACACGGCGGGCGCGACGTGTGCGCGCACCGAGGACGCGGCGGACGTCGCCCTGTCCGTACGGGAGTTGGGGGCGGCGTATCTGGGCGGGACCTCGCTGGTCTCGCTGGCCGCGGCGGGGCGCGTGCGGGAGCTCCGGGCCGGGGCCCTGACCGAGGCGTCCGTGGCGTTCGGGTCGCCCGTCGCGCCGTGGCTGCCGCACGGGTTCTAAGTCGTGTCCGGAATGTCTCGCCGTCCGCCCGCAGGGCGGGGCTCGCGGCGTCATGGGGGTCCCCCCTGCTCGAGCGCAGCCGAGAGCTCGGGGGAGCGTGCGATCGCAAGGCGGCCGGAAGCCCTCGTAGCGGAGCTACTTGGGCTTGTGGCCAACGCCGCGTGGGCGCACCTCCCGTGCCCGAAGGGCTACGGGGGAGGGCGTGCCGGACGCCGCGAGCCAGGCGGGACTTTCCGGACACGCCCTAGGTCCGAGGCCCCCGGGGTGGCGGCGCGTCAGCGCTGCTGGCAGCCCGGGCACCAGAAGAGGTTGCGGGCCGCGAGGTCTGCCGTGCGGATGCCGGTGGCGCAGATGTGGCAGGGCTGGAGGGCTCGGCGGTAGACGTAGACCTCGCCGCCGTGGTCGTCCACGCGCGGCGGGCGGCCCATCGCCTCGGGGGTGTGCTCGGGGCGGACGGTGTCGATGCGGTTCAGGCGGACGCCCTCGCGCATCAGGGCGACGAGGTCCGTCCAGATCGCGTCCCACTCGCGGCGGGTGACGTCCCTGCCCGCGCGGTACGGGTCGATGCCGTGCCGGAAGAGCACCTCGGCGCGGTAGACGTTGCCGACGCCCGCGACGACCTTCTGGTCCATCAGGAGGGCGGCGATCGTGGTGCGGGACTTCGAGATCCGGTTCCAGGCCCTGGCCGGGTCGTCGTCCTCGCGGAGCGGGTCCGGGCCCAGGCGGTCGTGTATCGCCCGCTTCTCGGCGTCGGTGATCAGCGCGCACGTGGTGGGGCCGCGGAGGTCGACGTACGACTCGGTGTGCGCGAGCCGCAGCCGTACGGTCTCCGTGGGCGGCGGCGCAGGGGCGTCACCGAAGTTCACCTTGCCGAACAGGCCCAGGTGGATGTGGATCCACTGCTCGCCGGGGAAGCCCAGGAAGAGGTGCTTGCCGTGTGCCTCGGTGGAGTCCAGGACCGCGCCGTCGAGCAGGGCGGCGGAGTCGGCGAACTTGCCCTGCGGGCTGGTCACCCGCACGGACCGGCCGCCGAACCGTTCCCGGTGGTCGGCGGCCAGTCGGTGGATCGTGTGCCCCTCGGGCATCAGGCGGTGGGCTCCTGCGGGTGGTGGGCCGGGATCGGGGGGAGCTCGCCGGTGGTCTCGTAGGCGGAGAGCATGTCGATCCGGCGGGTGTGACGCTCATCACCGGAGTAAGGGGTGGAGAGGAAGATCTCGACGAACTTCGTCGCCTCTTCCCGGGTGTGCATCCGGCCGCCGATGGAGACGACGTTGGCGTTGTTGTGCTCGCGGCCGAGGGCGGCGGTCTGCTCGCTCCAGGCGAGGGCGGCGCGCACCCCCTTCACCTTGTTCGCGGCGATCTGCTCGCCGTTGCCGGAGCCGCCGATGACGATGCCCAGGCTGTCCGGGTCCGCGGCCGTCTTCTCCGCGGCACGCAGGCAGAACGGCGGGTAGTCGTCCAGGGCGTCGTAGATGTGGGGACCACAGTCGACGGGCTCGTGGCCATGGGCCTTCAGCCACTCGACGAGGTGGTTCTTGAGTTCGAAGCCGGCATGGTCGGAGCCGAGGTACACGCGCATGATCCGAGTGTGGCACGGCGGGCTCTGGGTAGCGGTCAGCGGGGTCGGGGCCTTCGTCCGTGCCGCTGGGGACCTTCGCCCCTTACGCAACGAATCGGAATCGGCCCTTCCGATCACCCCGTCCCCCGGTGTTGAATGCTCGGGCTCGTGACCCGAGCGCCCCACACACGTAAGGAAGCGTTCATGAACACGCAGCCGACCCTTGCGAAGGAAGGCGAGAACACCGGTACCCCCGGTGATTCGCAGTCTTCCGACGGACTCAAGGCCGGTCTCAAGAACCGACACCTGTCGATGATCGCCATCGGTGGCGTCATCGGCGCCGGACTCTTCGGAGGTTCCGCGGCAGGCATCAAGGCCGCCGGCCCCGGCATCCTGCTGTCGTACGCGCTCGTGGGCGCGATGGTCGTCTTCGTCATGCGGATGCTCGGCGAGATGTCCGTGGCCAACCCCACCTCCGGCTCCTTCTCGGCCCACGCCGACCGGGCGCTCGGGCGCTGGGCCGGCTTCTCGATCGGCTGGCTGTACTGGTTCTTCTGGGTCGTCGTCCTCGCCGTCGAGGCGACCATGGGCGCGGACATCCTCAACGGCTGGATACCGTCCGTCCCGCAGTGGGCCTGGGCGCTGATCGTGATGGTCGTCCTGACCGCCACCAACCTCGGTTCGGTCGCCTCCTACGGCGAGTTCGAGTTCTGGTTCGCGGGCATCAAGGTCGTCGCCATCGCCGCGTTCATCGTGGTCGGCGGGCTCGCGATCTTCGGTGTGCTGCCCGGCGCGGACACCTCGTCCGCCGGACTGAGCAACCTCACCGAGCACGGCGGCTTCCTGCCCAACGGCTACGGCGCGATCCTCACGGGCATCCTGATGGTCGTCTTCTCCTTCATGGGCAGCGAGATCGTCACCCTCGCCGCCGGCGAGTCGTCGGACCCGCGCCGCGCGGTCGCCAAGGCCACCAACAGCGTGATCTGGCGCGTCGGCATCTTCTACCTCGGCTCGATCCTGGTGGTCGTCTCGCTGCTGCCGTGGAACGACCCGTCGCTGGAGAAGGACGGCTCGTACGTCGCGGCGCTCGACTCGATCGGCATCCCGCACGCCGGCCAGATCATGAACGTGATCATCCTGACCGCGGTGCTCTCCTGCCTGAACTCGGGCCTGTACACCGCGTCCCGCATGGCCCACTCCCTCGGCCGGCGCGGTGACGCCCCGAAGGCCTTCGCCAGGACGAACGCGAAGGGCGTGCCGCAGACCGCGATCATCGGGTCGGTCGTCTTCGGCTTCGTCGCCGTCTTCTTCAACTACAAGTGGCCCGACACTGTCTTCGCCTTCCTGCTGAACGCGTCCGGCGCCATCGCGCTCTTCGTCTGGCTGGTCATCTGCTTCTCGCAGCTGCGCATGCGGAAGATCATCCTGCGGGAGTCCCCGGAGAAGCTGCTCGTCAAGATGTGGCTGTTCCCGTACCTGACCTGGGCGACGATCGCGATGATCGTCTTCGTCCTCGGCTACATGCTCTACAACGGCGGCTCCGCCCGTGAGCAGGTCCTGCTGTCGCTGCTGGTGGCCGGCCTCGTGGTCGCCGTCTCGGTGGTCCGCGACCGCTTCGGCAAGACTCCGGAGCCCGTCACCAAGGACTGAACCCCTGCCTGACGGGTTCTGTCACGCAGAAACGAAAAGCTCTCCGTTCCCCAGGGAAACCCCTGGGGAACGGAGAGCTTTTCCGTGTCCGGCCGTCGGCGCCGAACCGCGTCAGCCCTTGCGGCCGACGGCCTTCCACGCGGCCGGCAGCAGACCCATCGCGAGGGCGGCCTTGAGGGCGTCGCCGATCAGGAACGGGGTCAGGCCGGCGGCGACCGCCTGCGAGAACGTCATGCCGGTGGCGAGGGCCAGGTACGGCACGCCGACCGCGTAGATGACGGCGGAGCCGAGCACCATCGCGCCGGCGGTGCGGAGCACCGAACGGTCGGCGCCGCGGCGGGCGAGGGCGCCGACGACGGTGGCGGCGAGCAGCATGCCGAGGATGTAGCCGAAGGAGGGCATCCCGTAGCCGGAGGTGGCCTGCGCGAACCACGGCACGCCCGCCATGCCGGCGACCGCGTACAGGGCCAGGGAGAGGAAGCCGCGCCGGGCACCGAGCGCCGTGCCGACGAGGAGGGCCGCGAAGGTCTGGCCGGAGACCGGGACGGGCGAGCCGGGGACCGGGACGGCGATCTGCGCGGCGATGCCGGTGAGGGCGGCGCCGCCGACGACGAGCGCGATGTCACGGGCGCGGCTGGA
Organism: Streptomyces sp. NPDC127129; assembly: GCF_042671585.1. NCBI lineage: Bacteria > Bacillati > Actinomycetota > Actinomycetes > Kitasatosporales > Streptomycetaceae > Streptomyces > Streptomyces sp. NPDC127129. The sequence continues at coordinate 374,391 of NZ_JBHXTV010000005.1, read as the reverse complement.
CGGCAGCAGGTCGGCAAGAACCGTCCCGGAGCGGAGGGAACGGGCAGGGGCAACGGCGGTGCTCATCGGTACTCCGCGGGGTGAGGGGGTACGGGGACGGATCGACCGTAGTCGAGGAGTGAACGCTCGATCACCATCAGCCGCCCACAAAGCGGAGGTTGAGCGCTTCGTGGGGATCGGACAAAGATCGGCTTCCATGCTTCGCGCCACGTGACGCTTGTCACGGCGAGGACCTGGAAAGAGGGCCATTTTGCGCCAGGAGGCGGTCAGCAGGGAGACTGTGGGTTCTCCATAAACACCTCCGAAGGCACGAGCCCCCTCATGCACGACGCACCGACCGCCGTCCCGGCTCCCCCGGCCACCGAACCGGAGCCGCTCTCCCACGGACTGAAGCAGCGTCATCTGACGATGCTGGGGCTCGGCGGGGTGATCGGGGCCGGGCTCTTCGTCGGCTCGGGGGCGGGCATCGCGGTCGCGGGGCCCGGCATCGTCCTCTCGTATCTGATCGCGGGCACGCTCGCGATGCTCGTGATGCGGATGCTCGGCGAGATGTCGGCGGCGATGCCGGCCTCGGGCGCCTTCTCGGTCCACGCCGAGCGGGCGCTGGGCCGCTGGGCGGGCTTCTCGGTGGGCTGGCTGTACTGGTTCCTGCTGGTCGTCGTCCTCGCCGTGGAGGCGACGGGCGCGGCGCAGATCGCCCACGGCTGGGTGCCGGGCGTCCCGCAGTGGGGCTGGGTACTGATCTTCATGGTCGTCTTCACCGTCGCCAACCTGGCGGCGGTGAAGAACTTCGGCGAGTTCGAGTTCTGGTTCGCCGCGCTCAAGGTCGGCGCGATCGTCCTCTTCCTGGCTCTCGGGACGCTGGCGATCGTCGGGTGGCTGCCCGACACGGACCCGGTGGGGACGGCCCATCTGACCGGCGACGGCGGCTTCCTGCCGAACGGCTGGGGTGGCGTGATCTCCGGGGTCCTCGCCGTGGTCTTCGCCTTCGGCGGCCTGGAGGTCGTCACCATCGCGGCCGCCGAGTCGGACGACCCGGCGCGCAACGTGGCGCGGGCGGTGCGCAGCGCCGTGTGGCGGATCCTCCTCTTCTACGTCGGCTCGATGCTGGTCATCGTGACCCTGCTGCCCTGGACCTCGATGCGGCCGGGCCAGTCGCCGTACGTCGCCGTGCTGGACGCGATCGGGGTGCCGTCGGCCGGCCAGATCATGAACATCGTGGTCTTCGTGGCGCTGCTCTCGGCGCTCAACGCGAACCTGTACGGCTCCTCGCGCATGGTCTTCTCGCTCGCCGAGCGCGGCGAGGCGCCCAAGGGGCTGCTGAAGGTCTCGGGCGGAGGGGTGCCGCGCCGGGCGGTGCTCGCCTCGGTGGCGTTCGGCTTCGTCTCGGTCCTGCTCAATCTGAAGTGGCCGGATTCCGTCTTCCTCTACATGCTCAACGCGGTCGGCGCGGTACTCCTGTTCGTCTGGGGGCTGATCGCGGTCTCGCAGCTGCGGCTGCGCCGCCGGATCGAGCGCGAGGCGCCCGAAACGCTGACGCTGAGGATGTGGGGTTTCCCCTGGCTGACCTGGACGGCACTGGCCGCGATGGCGGCGGTCCTGGGGCTGATGCTGACCGACGACGGGGCGCGGCCGCAGGTGCTGTGGTCGGGCGCGGCCACCGGGGCCGTACTGCTGGTGGCGGGAGTGCGGGAGCTGCGGGACCGGCGGCGCTGAGGGGGCCGGGCGCGGGTGCGCGCGCGAGGCCGGGCGGCGGACCCTACCGGCGCGTACGAGAAGACACGAGATCTTCACGTTGCGTGAAGCTCGTGACCGTATAGCGGACATCCGTTCCCTGTCAGCGGTACGCACCCACAGACTGTGGCGCGTCCCCCGCCTCCTCCCCGAACAGGGCTGGTTCATGTCCCGGACCACCGCGCCCGCGCCCGTCGACCGCAAGGACGACTCGGCGACGCTCTCGCACGGGCTCAAGCAGCGTCACCTCTCGATGATCGCCCTCGGCGGCGTCATCGGCGCCGGCCTCTTCGTCGGCTCCGGCGCCGGCATCGCCGCCGCCGGCCCGTCCATCGTCCTCGCGTACACGCTCTCCGGCCTGCTCGTCATGCTGGTGATGCGCATGCTGGGCGAGATGTCGGCCGCGTACCCGTCCTCCGGATCGTTCTCCTCCCACGCGGAGCGGGCCTTCGGCTCCTGGGCCGGATTCACCGCCGGCTGGTCGTTCTGGGTGCTGCTCAGCGTCGCCGTCGGCCTGGAGGGCATCGGTGCGGCGAAGATCGTCACCGGCTGGCTGCCCGGCACGCCCGAGTGGGCCTGGGTCGCGCTCTTCATGCTGCTCTTCTGCGGCGCCAACCTGGCCGCCGTGAAGAACTTCGGCGAGTTCGAGTTCTGGTTCGCCGCCCTCAAGGTCGGCGCGATCACGCTCTTCCTCGGCCTCGGTGTGCTCGCGATCCTGGGCGTCCTGCCCGGCACGGACTCCCCCGGCACGGCCAACCTCTTCGGCGAGGGCGGATTCCTGCCGACCGGAAGCGAGGGCCTGGTCATCGGCCTGCTCGCCTCGGTGTTCTCGTACGGAGGCATGGAGACGGTCACCATCGCCGCCGCCGAGTCCGAGGACCCCGTCAGGGGCGTCGCCAAGGCCGTGCGCACCGCGATGTGGCGCATCTCGCTCTTCTACATCGGCTCGATGGCGGTCATCGTCACGCTGGTCCCGTGGAACGACAAGGCGGTCACCGAGAAGGGCCCGTACGTCGCCGCCCTCGACCAGCTGGGCATCCCGGGCGCCGGCCAGATCATGAACGTCGTGGTGCTCATCGCCCTGCTGTCCGCGATGAACGCGAACATCTACGGCTCCTCGCGCATCGCCTTCTCCCTGGTCAAGCGGGGCCTCGGCCCGAAGATCCTCGGCACGGTCTCCAGCGGTGTGCCGCGCTTCGCCGTCCTCGCGTCCAGCTTCTTCGGCTTCGTCTGCGTGGGCCTCAACTACTGGTCCCCCGAGACGATCTTCCCCTGGCTGCTGAACATGATCGGCGGCGTGATCCTGGTCGTCTGGATCTTCATCGCCGCCTCGCAGCTGGTGCTGCGCCGCCGCCTGGAGCGCGAGGAGCCCGAGAAGCTGGTCGTCCGGATGTGGGCCTTCCCGTACCTCACCTGGGTGTCGCTGGCCGGCATGGCGGTGATCTTCTTCCTGATGGCCCGCGAGGAGGGCACCCGCGTGCAGCTGTATGCGACGGGCGTCATGACCGTGATGCTGGCCGTCATCGGCCTCGTCCGCCAGAAGACGGGGGCCGCGCGCCAGGACGCCTGACGCCGCCTCCCGCCTCCCGTCTCCTGTTCCGCCGGCACGCCCGGACCGCTCCCCGCGGTCCGGGCGTTCCGCGTTTCCCGGCCCCTCGCGCCACGAGTCCTAGGTCCGAGGACTGATCAACTTCGGACACTCCTGCTGCTAGCCTGCACTTGCATAGAGGTTGCAATAACTCAGAAGCAGCGAGAGGCTCGGCACATGGCGATCTACACCCTTCCGGAACTGCCGTACGACTACGCGGCTCTGGAGCCGGTGATCAACCCCCAGATCATCGAGCTGCACCACGACAAGCACCACGCCGCGTACGTCAAGGGCGCCAACGACACCCTTGAGCAGCTGGAAGAGGCGCGCGACAAGGAGCAGTGGGGCTCGATCAACGGCCTGGAGAAGAACCTCGCGTTCCACCTCTCCGGCCACATCCTGCATTCGATCTACTGGAACAACATGAACAGCCCGAAGGACGGGGGCGGCGGCGAGCCGCTCGCGGCCGACGGCGTGGGCGACCTCGCCGACGCGATCACCGAGTCCTTCGGCTCCTTCGCCAAGTTCAAGGCCCAGCTGACCAAGGCCTCCGCGACCACCCAGGGCTCCGGCTGGGGTGTCCTCGCGTACGAGCCGATCAGCGGCCGGCTGATCGTCGAGCAGGTCTACGACCACCAGGGGAACGTCGGCCAGGGCTCGGTCCCGGTCCTCGTCTTCGACGCCTGGGAGCACGCCTTCTACCTGCAGTACAAGAACCAGAAGGTGGACTTCATCGAGGCCATGTGGCAGGTCGTCAACTGGCAGGACGTGCAGAAGCGCTACACGGACGCCAAGGGGCGCACGCCGCTCATCGGCATCTGAGGAACGTCCTGCTCGTGATCGTCTTCTCAACCTTCACCGGGCAGGCGGAAGAAGGGCGGGCCCCCGCGGTGACGTGAACCGCGGGGGCCCGCCGACGGCCGTCCTACTCGAAGCTCGGCGCCGCCGTCCGCGTGCGCTTGATCTCGTAGAAGCCGGGCGTCGCCGCCACGAGCAGCGTGCCGTCCCAGAGCCGGGCCGCCGCCTCGCCGCGCGGGGTCGGGGTGACGACCGGGCCGAAGAAGGCGACCTCGTCGCCGTCCGCGCCCGGGACGGAGATGACCGGCGTGCCGACGTCCTGGCCGACCTTCTCGATGCCCTCCTTGTGGGAGGCGCGCAGCTCCGCGTCGTACGTGTCCTTGTCGGCGTAGTCCGCGAGGCCGGCCGGCAGACCGACGTCCGCGAGGGCCGCCGTGATCGCCTCGCGCGTCGGGCCCTCGCCGTTGTTGTGGAAGCGGGTGCCGAGCGCGGTGTAGAGCTTGCCGACGACCTCGTCGCCGTGCTGCTGCTGGGCCGCTATGACCACGCGCACCGGGCCCCAGGCCTTGGTCTCCAGCATGTCGCGGTACTCGGCCGGAAGCTCGTCCAGCTTGTCCTCGTTGAGGACGGCCAGGCTCATCACCTTCCACCGGACGTCGACCGGACGGACCTTCTCCACCTCCAGCATCCAGCGGGAGGTCATCCAGGCCCAGGGGCACAGCGGGTCGAACCAGAAGTCGGCGGTGGTCCTGCTCTCGGACATGTCACTCCTCAGGGACGGATGTCTATGCGCCGCAGGAGGAACGCCCCCGGTCGGTGAGGGCATTCCCACGTGTCGCGTGTCAGCTCCACATGGGAGGATCGGTGCTGTTTCGAACGAGCCACGAAGGAGTGACCGTGCCCGGAGAGAATCTGTCCCGCGACGAGGCCCGCGAGCGGGCCGCGCTGTTGTCCGTCGACGGGTACGAGGTCGCCCTGGACCTGCGCTCGGCGGTCGGGGAGTCCGGCGAGGAGGTCCGCACCTTCCGCTCGGTGACGACCATCCGGTTCCGTCGTACGGGTACGGGCACGGCCACCTTCGTCGACCTGATCGCGCCCGCCGTCACCTCGGTCGAGCTGAACGGCCGCGCGCTCGACCCGGCCGCCGTCTTCGACGGTGCGCGGATCGCCCTGGACGGCCTGGCCGACGAGAACGTGCTCGTGGTCGACGCCCGGTGCGCCTACAGCCGGACGGGCGAGGGCATGCACCGCTTCGTCGACCCCGAGGACGGCGAGGTCTACCTCTACACGCAGTACGAGCCGGCCGACGCCCGCCGGGTGTACGCCACCTTCGAGCAGCCCGACCTGAAGGCCCCGCACCTCTTCTCGGTGACCGCGCCCGAGGGCTGGACGGTGTGGAGCAACGGCGCCGGGGAGCGGGACGCGGAGGGCGTGTGGCGCTTCGCTGAGACGGCGCCGATCTCGACGTACATCACCTGTGTCGTCGCCGGGCCGTACCACTACGTGACGGACACCTACCGGCGCACGCTGGCCGACGGGTCCGAGCTGGAGATCCCCCTCGGCGCGATGTGCCGCAAGGGGCTCGCCCGGCACTTCGACGCGGACGACGTCTTCCTGATCACCAAGCAGGGGTTCGACTTCTTCCACGACAACTTCGACTACCCGTACCCCTTCGGGAAGTACGACCAGGCCTTCGTCCCCGAGTACAACCTCGGCGCGATGGAGAACCCGGGCATGGTGACCTTCCGCGAGGAGTACATCTACCGGGGCAAGGTCACCCAGGCCGCGTACGAGCGCAGGGCGAACGTCATCCTGCACGAGATGGCGCACATGTGGTTCGGCGACCTGGTCACCATGGTGTGGTGGGACGACCTGTGGCTGAAGGAGTCCTTCGCCGACTTCATGGGCTCCTTCTCGCTGGCCGAGGCGACCCGGTTCACCAACAGCTGGGTGACCTTCGCCAACAACCGCAAGTCCTGGGCGTACCGCGCCGACCAGCTGCCGTCCACCCACCCGATCACGGCCGACATCCGTGACCTGGAGGACGCCAAGCTGAACTTCGACGGCATCACGTACGCCAAGGGCGCCTCCGTGCTCAAGCAGCTCGTGGCGTACGCGGGCCGGGACGCGTTCCTGGAGGGCGCGCGGCGCTACTTCAAGCGCCACGCGTACGGGAACACGCGCCTGACGGATCTGCTGTCCGTACTGGAGGAGACCTCCGGGCGCGACATGAAGGCGTGGTCGCGCTCCTGGCTCCAGACCTCGGGCGTCAACACGCTGACGCCGGAGGTGACGTACGACGCGGAGGGCCGGATCACCGAGCTGGCCGTCGTCCAGGCCGGGGACGCTGTGCTCGATCAGCCGACTCCGTCGGCGGGGCGCCCGCACCGGGCGGCCGTCGGTCTGTACCGGCTCTCGGCGGAGGGCGAGCTCGTACGGTACGCGCGGGCCGAGGCCGACGTCGTCGGCGCGCGGACGGTCGTGGCCGAGCTCGCGGGCGCGGAGCGGCCGGACCTGGTCCTGGTCAACGACGACGACCTCACGTACTGCAAGGTCCGCTTCGACGAGGGCTCGCTCGCGACGCTGCGGGCGCACCTGGGCGACATCACGGACCCGCTGGCACGGGCGCTGTGCTGGTCGGCGCTGTGGAACCTGACGCGGGACGGTCTGATGCCGGCCCGGGACTTCGTGGCGGTCGCCCTCGGCTTCGCGGGCCGTGAGACGGACATCGGCGTCCTCCAGATGGTGCACGCCTGGGCGCGCTCGGCGGTCACGAACTTCGCGGCGCCCGAGTGGCGCGCCGAGGGCGGCCGGCTGCTCGCCGAGGGCGGGCTGCGGGAGCTGCGGCTCGCCGCGGCGGGCAGTGAGCACCAGCTGACCTGGGCGCGGTTCTTCGCGGCGTCCGCCGCCTCGGACGCGGACTTCCAGCTCCTGGAGGGTCTGCTCGACGGCACGGCCAAGATCGACGGTCTGGACGTCGACCAGGAGCTGCGCTGGTCGTTCCTGGAGCCGCTCGCCGCGCACGGCCGGGCGGACGAGGCCCGGATCGCCGAGGAGCTGGCCCTCGACGACACGGCGACCGGCAAGCGCCACCAGGTCCGCTGTCTGGCGGCCAGGCCGTCGGCGGCGGTCAAGGCGCAGGCCTGGGCGCAGGTCGTCGAGTCGGACGCGCTGTCGAACGCGCTGGTGGAGGCGACCATCGCGGGCTTCGTCCAGCCGTCGCAGCGTGAACTGATCGCGCCGTACGCGGAGAAGTACTTCGCCGTCATCGAGCGGGTGTGGGCGGACCGTTCGATCCAGATCGGCATGGACGTGGTCAAGGGGCTGTTCCCCGCGCTCCACGGCGAGGAGGCCCTGGCCTCGACGGACGCGTGGCTCGCCGCGCACGAGTCGGCCGCGCCGGCCCTGCGCCGCCTGGTCCTGGAGGGCCGCGACGACCTGGCGCGCGCGCTGCGCGCGCAGGCGTGCGACGGCGGCCTGTAGCCCGCACAACCCTCGGAGCGCGGCGCCCTCGTCCGGGCGTCGCGCTCCGGCGTGTACGGGCGGCGGCTGCCGGGCATTGTCGGCAGTCGAACGTGCGTACTTTAGGACGAGGATGTCCCGGTTTGGCGACGCGCGTGTAACAGCGGTTAGCGGGAGGCCGGGGAGCGGAAGACCCCCGGCATGAACCACAACACCCCCATCACCCCCCGGCCCCTCCCCCTCCCCTCACGGGCCGACGGGCGCCAACGCCTCGCGTCCACGGCCCAGTTGCGCGAGCGGGGGCTGTCAGGTGCCGACATCGCCGCGCACTGCCGCCCGGGCGGCGCGTGGCAGCAGATCCTGCCCGGCGTCTTCCTGCTCGGCCCCGGGCAGCCCACCGGCGAGGACCGGCTGCGGGCCGCACTGCTCCACGCCGCCCGCCCCGGCGCGGTACCGGCCGGCCGGGGCCCCGGGGCGATGATCACCGGTCTCGCCGCGCTCGCCCTGCACCGGTTCTCCTCCGCTCCCCCGCTGACCGGAGTGGACCGGATCGACGTGCTGGTCCCCCGTACGCGCAGACTGCGCTCCACCGGCTGGGTGCGGGTGGTGCGCGCCCAGGAGCCGCCCGTGCCGCTGCGCATCGCCGGGGTGCCCGTCGCGCCGGTCGCCCGCGCGCTCGCCGACGCGGTGTCCGGTCTGACCGAAGCGGGCGTGGTGCGCCGGCTGCTCACCGAGGCCGTGCGCGACGGACACTGCGAACCCGGAGCGGTGGTACGGGAGTTGAACCGGGCGCGGCTGCTCAACCGGCCGCACGTGGTGGACGCCGTCGACTCGCTGCTCGCGGAGGGCCGGAGCATCGCCGAGGAGCGGCTCTACGAGATGGTGCGGGAGTTCGCCCTGCCCGACCCGCTGTGGAACGTGGATCTGCGGCTGCCGGGCGGTCCGCACCTCGGCGGTCTGGACGCGTACTGGCCGGACCAGGCGGTGGCGGTGGAGCTGGACACCCGGGCGCCCCGGCAGGACGACGACGCGCTCTGGCCGGAGTACACCCGAAAGCGCGAGCACCTGGAGCGGCTCGGCATCACGGTCGTCCACATCACCCCGCGCAAGCTGCGCGAGGCGATGGACCAGCAGGCCACCGTGGTCCGTACGGCCCTGATGGCCGCGGCGGACCGGCAGCCCGCCGCGTACGTCGTCGTCCTACCCCGGTGAGGTGTCAGTCCCGGCCGCAGAACTCGGCCTCGACGACGGTCTGGCTGTCCCCCGCCCAGTCGGCGTTGAAGTTCATGGCGAGCGAGTGACCGCCGTCGCGGGTGGCGACGGCCTGCGAGGAGGAGCCGTGGATGCCGCCGCCGTGGCCCCACACCTCCTTGCCGCAGCTCAGCTTCGCCCGCATCAGCCCGAGGCCGTAGGAGAGCTCCGGCGCCTCGGCGCCGACCGGCACGGCGCGCGTCATCTCGCGCATCTCGGCCCTCGGCAGCAACTTCCCCTTGAGCAGGGCCCGGTAGAAGGTCTGCAGATCGTTGGAGTCGGAGATCATCTCGCCCGCCGCGTGGGCGAGGGACGGGTTCAGCTCCGTGACGTCGTGCACCGTCGTCGCGTTCGGGTCCCGCGAGAGCTTCGAGTACGCCCGTGAACTCGGCTCCGGCATCGTCACGGTCGTGCCGGGCACGCTGGTGGCGCGCAGCTTCAGCGGCTTGATGATCCGCCGCTGGACCTCCTTGCCGTACGGGCGGCCGGTCGCCTTCTCGATCACCATGCCCGCGAGGACGTAGTTGGTGTTGGAGTAGCTCCAGCCGGTGCCGGGGGCGAAGTCCGGTGCGTGGGTCATCGCGACCGCGACGAGCTGCTCGGGGGTCCAGGTGTCGTAGCGGTTCTTCAGGAAGTCCGGGCCGAAGACCTTCTGCTGGAAACCGGCGTCGGAGGTGACGTCGTAGATGCCGCTGGTGTGGTTGAGAAGCTGGCGGACGGTGACCGTGCGGCCGTCGTGGCCGTTGCCGCGGACCACGCCCGGCAGCCACTTCTCGACGGGGTCGTCGAGGTCGAGCCGTCCCTCGGCCTGGAGCTGGAGGAGGACGGTCGCCACGAAGGTCTTGGTGATGGAGCCGACCCGGTAGCGGTCCTGGCCCCCGCGTTCGCCCGCGGTCCCGGTCCACGAGCTTCGACCGGTCCGGGCCTGGGCGACGGCGCCCGGCACACCCTCTTCGACGGCCGTGTCGAGGGCCCGCTGGGTGGCGGAGTGGTCCGGCTTCTTCGGCGCGGTGGCCGCGACGGCGGGCGCGGCGAGCGCTCCGGCCGTGAGGGCGGCCACGGCGGTGGCGGCGAGGACGGTGCGGGCGGCGCGTACGGATGTCATGCGGGTTCCCCCTGGTGTCGTGTGACGTCCTGCGGTCACGGGAGGGGACCCGGCGGCGGGCGGGGCGGTTGAGCGGGCCGCGATGGTTGAGCGGAATTCAGCCGTTCGCGGGATCGGCGAGGCTGGAGCGGCCGACGGGCGGCCGGTCGCGCCACAACTGCAGCCCGATGTCGACGAGTTCGACGCGCTTGAGGTCCTGGACGGCGGCGAGCGGATGCCAGGCGGCGAGGTCGGTGGAGCCGCCCGTCTCGTTGCGCAGGGAGCCTCCGGTGATCCGGCTCTCGTAGATGATCCGCAGGCCGTGGAAGTCGCCGGGCCCGGCGAACCGGCGGATCCAGCCGCGTCGGATGGAGTCGATCCCGAGGAGGGCGACCGGCTCGGTGAGGTATCCCGTCTCCTCCTCGACCTCGCGGACGACGGTGTCGACCGGTTCCTCGCCGTGGTCCATCCCGCCGCCCGGCAGGGTCCACCGCCGCTCACCGACGCTGTTCACCCAGCGGGCGAGGAGTATCTCGTCGTCACGGACACACACGGCGTAGGCCGCCACCCTCAACTCCTGCTTCATGAGCCGAGGTTAGAACCAGTACACGGGGTATGTCCGCCCGGTCGTCCGGGCGCCCGCGAGCCCGACGGCCACGAGCAGGAGGCTCGCGAGGGCGAGCAGCGCGAGGAAGGTCCAGAACGGCGGATTCTGGAGGGTGACGATCACCGCCGTTGCGGCGGCGGGCGAGTGCGGGGTGCGGGCGGCCATCATGACGCCGAGCGCGAGACCGCCGGCGAGGGCGGCGCCCCAGAGGGTGGGGCCGGTGACGAGGAGGACGGCGAAGCCGGTGAGCGCGGAGAGGAGCTGGCCGCCGACGACCGAGCGGGGCTGGGCGAGCGGCAGGTCTGGGGCGCCGGCCACCAGCGCCATGCTGGCCGCCAGGGGCGGGATCAGCAGGGGCTGGTGGAGCACGGTGCCGAGGGCGACCAGCGCGAGCAGGGCGGTGACGCTGACGGCGGTCGCCAGGGCCACGACCCGGGGACGGGGCCGGGCGGGGGCGGCTGTGGTCATGCGGGGTCCTGGGGAAGGGGCGGGTTGGCGGGCGAGTACTCCGGCTCCGACCAGCGCAACGGGCTCGCGGACGGGATCTCGACGGTCCGCCGGACGTGGAACCGGGTGACGCGGACGTCGTCGGGGCCGTAGTCGGTGTGGGCCGTGCCGGAGAGCTGGAGCGTGGTGCCGGTCCGCCAGTCGACGAAGAGCAGCCCGGCGCGGTCGTCGGACTCCAGGTTGCCCAGGGTCAGGAACATGGCGTTGCCGGGATAGTCCCGCCAGCTCAGCTCGGTGGGCCCGTCGACCCGGACGAAGCCGGGGTTGCCGCCGCGGTGGCTCGCGTCCACGCCGTCGGGGGCGGTGGTCGCGATGAAGAAGGTGTCGGCTGTTCGTACGAACCGCTCCTGGGCGGCGGTGAGCGCGGTGCCGTGGAGCGGGTCGCCGGGCGGGGTGGTGTGCTCGTGCGCGTACAGCTCGCGCTTCTGGAGGTACTTCGGGCAGTTGGAGAAGACCTGCTCCGCCTCGACGGTGAAGCCGCGCGGGCTGGGGCGGGCGACGCCGTTGAGCCGCATACGGCGGCGGGTGCGGGGGTCGAGGGCGATCGTGCCGACGGGGGTGGGGCCGGGGGCGGGGGGCGGGGCGGCCACCGAGATCGTGTGCGGGCCGGTCGCCCTGGCGAAGCCGGGGGCGCCGGTGAGGAGGGTGCTCCAGAGCTGCCCGTCGGCGTCCGCCGCGGCAAGTACGAGCATGGGCTGGAGTTCGAGGAAGGCGGCGGCGACGGGGCGGATGCCGGTTCCTATGGAGCGGCCGACGTGGGCGGCGATGTCGCGGACGCCGGTTCTTTCCTGGACGGCGCGGGAGCCTGCGTTGTACGGGTCCATGGCGTGAGCCTTTCCTGTGCGGGGCCCGGGCCGGGGGCCGGGGTGCGGGCCCTCGGCGCGGGCAGCGCGTCCGTGGCGTTGTGCCCACCCGCTCCGCCCTGCGGGACGGATGGGCACAACGGGTGGCGTCTGCTAGAAGAAGCCGCAGGTGGGGGCACCCTCCGTGGGGGCCTCGGCGCCTTCCGCGCCCGTGGGGGCGAAGATCTCCAGGCGGGTGCCGTCCGGGTCGTGGAAGAAGATGCCGCCCGAGGAGCCGCCCTCGGAGTGGGGGACCACGCCCTCGTAGGCGAACTCGGTGCCCCGCTCCTTCAGGGCCGCCTCGGCCGCCTTGACCCGCTCGATCGACTCGGCCTCGAAGGCGAGGTGGTGCAGGCCCGCGCGGCCGGAGTCGTACCCGCCCTCCGCCTGCTGCCAGAGCGTGACGACGAGCTTGCCCCCCTGGCCGAGGAACGCGTACCGCCGCCCGTCCTCCTTGCCCTCGCCGAGCACCTCGAAGCCCAGCACGTTCCCGTAGAAGTCGAGCGAGCGCTCCAGGTCCGTGACGTTGAGCCCGATGTGGTTGGTGACCAGCGTTCCGATCGCCGACATGGCGGTTCCCCTCTCGACATGGCGAGTACTAACCTCTGAGATAGACATTAGAGGTTAGAGAGCGACCGTGCAACCAGTCACGTAACCTTGAGGGGTTAGTTCTACGAGGAGGGTGTCCGCCATGACCGTTTCCGACCCGCGCCCCCTGGTCGGCGAACCCGTCTCCCTCGACCTGCTCAACACCCGCTGGATGCTGGACGGCGCACGCCAGGACCTGCTCACGGACACCGAGGGGCTGGCCCTCTGGCTCCGCGCCAACGGACTCGACGGGCGCTTCACCGCCGACACGACGACCCTGCGCCACACCCTCGCCGCCCGTGACGCCCTCGCCGGCCTCGTCGACCGCCCCGGCGACCCCGCCGCGACCGCCCGTGTCGACGCCGTGCTCGGCCACGGCCGCATCCGCGCCACGCTCACCCCCGAGGGTCCCGGCGAGCTGCCGGAGTTCGCGGACGCGGCCTGGGGTCCGGGCTGGACGGCGGCCCGCGACTACCTCGACCTGCTGCGCACCGCACCGGACCGGATCCGGTCCTGCGCCCACGAGGCGTGCATCCTGCACTTCTTCGACACCTCGCGGAACGGCACCCGGCGCTGGTGCTCGATGGCGGTCTGCGGCAACCGGGCCAAGGCCTCGCGCCACTACGCTCGTACAAAGGAAAACTAACCAAGCGGCCAACTCGCCCCGCTTGAGGACGATTCATTCCCGATGGCGCACGCCGCGCGGTGGCGGATGTCCGCCATCAGCACATCCCGCCACCTGACAACTCTCCACAAACCCCTGTCACTTGCGAAAGGCTGAGCGGTCATCCGGTACCGAAATCCGGACCCTCTTCTTTCACAATCAGGGATGTAAATGACCACCCCCGAATCTCAGAGCTCCATACCCGGGCGCTCGACCCCCGGACACAGACGGGCCGCCCGCATCGCGGCGGCCGCCGGACTCGTGACCGCGCTCATCGCGGCCGGTGCCGCTCCGGTCCTGGCCGCCGAAGACCCGGCGACCACCCCTCCGGTCAAGTCCGCCGACTCCGCCGACAAGCTCGGCCCGACGGACGCCCAGCGCCTCACCGAGGCCGAGGCCGCCGGCGAGAAGAACGTCACGATCCTCGTCGCCACCGCCCCCGGCTCCACCGAGCAGGTCGCCGGCCAGCTCGACGCCGTCCAGGGCGCCTCGGTCGGCAAGCAGAACGACAAGCTCGGCTACGTCCGCGCCACCCTGCCGACCGCGAAGGCGGAGGCCGCCATCGCGGCGGCCACCAAGCTCTCCTCCGTCCAGTCGATCGACCTCCAGGCCGAGATCAAGCTGGACGACCCGACCCCGGACTCGGGCACCACCGGCGCCGTCGAGGGCACGACCGTCACGCAGACGTACCCGGCCCCGGGCAAGAGCACCCCGGCGAAGAACCCGTACAACCCGTCCCACGAGACGGGCGCGGTCGAATTCGTCGAGGACAACCCCCGGGCCGACGGCCGCGGCGTGACCATCGGCATCCTCGACTCCGGCGTCGACCTCGGTCACCCGGCGCTGCAGAAGACCACCACCGGCGAGCGCAAGATCGTCGACTGGGTCACCGCCACCGACCCGCTGACCGAGGGCGACGCCACCTGGCGTGCCCAGATCACCCCGGTCGCGGGCCCCGTCTTCTCCGCCTCCTCGCAGTCCTGGAAGGCGCCCGAGGGCTCCTACCAGTTCAGCCGCTTCAACGAGGCGATCACCGCGGGCGGCGACCCGGCCGGTGACATCAACCGCGACGGCGACACGGCCGACCTCTTCGGCATGCTGTACGACCCGGCCGCCGGCACCGTCCGCGTCGACACCGACCAGAACAACGACTTCACGGACAACGCGCCGATGAAGCCGTACAAGGACGGGTACCAGGTCGGCTACTTCGGTACCGACAACCCGGCCACCGAGGTCGTCGAGAAGACGCCGTTCGTCGTCGAGATCCGCAAGGACGTGGCGATGGACCCGCTCGGCGGGACCTGGGTCGGCAAGAAGGCCGACTTCGTCAACATCGGCGTCGTCGAGTCCTCCCACGGCACGCACGTCGCCGGCATCACCGCCGCCAAGGGCCTCTTCGGCGGCCGGATGAACGGCGCGGCGCCCGGCGCGAAGATCGTCTCCTCGCGCGCGTGCACCTGGACCGGCGGCTGCACCAACACCGCCCTCACCGAGGGCATGACGGACCTCGTCGTCAACCGTGGCGTCGACATCGTCAACATGTCGATCGGCGGCCTGCCCGCGCAGAACGACGGCGACAACGTCCGCGCCCGCCTCTACACCCGTCTGATCGACCAGTACGGCGTGCAGCTGGTGATCTCGGCCGGCAACTCCGGTCCGGGCATCAACACGATCGGCGACCCCGGCCTGGCCGACAAGGTCATCTCGGTCGGCGCGGCGATCTCCAAGTCGACCTGGGCCGCCAACTACGGCTCGGCCGTCACCAAGTCGTACGCGATGTTCCCCTTCTCCTCGCGCGGTCCGCGTGAGGACGGCGGCTTCACCCCGACCATCACCGGTCCGGGCTCGGCCGTGAACACCATCCCGACGTGGCAGGCCGGCTCCGGCGTGCCCGAGTCCGGCTACGCGCTGCCCGCCGGCTACGGGATGCTCAACGGCACCTCGATGTCCTCCCCGCAGGTCGCGGGCGCGAGCGCGCTGCTGCTCTCCGCCGCGAAGCAGAAGCGCATCGAGCTCTCGCCGCTCACCCTGCGCACCGCGCTCACCTCGACCGCCGACCGGATCTCCGGTGTCGCGGCCCACGAGCAGGGCTCGGGTCTGATCGACATCAACGACGCCTGGGAGTCGATCAAGGACGGCGCCACGGCGCACGAGTACAAGGTCGAGGCTCCGGTCGACACCGCGATCTTCCCGGCCCCGCACACCGGCACCGGTGTGTACGACCGTGAGGGTGGCCTCAAGGTCGGCCAGAAGAAGGTCTACGACGTCACCATCACGCGCACGACCGGCCCCAACCGGCCCATCGAGCACGAGCTGGAGCTGAAGAACAACGACGGCACCTTCCGGATCCTCGGCGACGACGAGGTCGACCTGCCGCTGAACAAGCCGGTCACCGTCAAGATCCAGGCCAAGCCGGCCTCGGCCGGTGTGCACAGCGTGATCCTGGAGGCGGACGACGACCGCACCGAGGGCGTGGACAAGCAGATCCTCGCCACCTCGGTCGTCGCGAGCGACCTGGCCGCTCCCGGCTACGGCTTCTCCGCGTCGGGCTCCGTCCAGCGCAACAGCCACAAGTCGTACTTCATCACCGTGCCGGAGGGCGCCAAGACCCTCGAGGTCGCTCTCGGCGGTCTGAAGGAGAAGAGCCAGACCCGGTTCATCTCGATCCACCCGTACGGCGTGGCCTTCGAGTCCACCGCGTCCAACGTGTGCTACCCGCACTACAACCCGGGCAACGGCTGCCGTGCGGACCTGCGTTCGTACGCCAACCCGACGCCGGGCGTCTGGGAGATCGAGGTCGAGGCGCGCCGCACCTCGCCCGACCTGGACAACCCGTACAAGCTGGACGTCTCGGTGCTGGGCGCCGACTTCGACCCGGCCGTCCAGACCGTTCCCGAGGCGAAGGTCGGCACGCCGGCCGCCGTCGAGTGGACCGTCACCAACACCTTCGCCGGCATCGACGGCAAGCTGAAGGGCGGCTCGCTGGGCTCGGCCAAGGTCGAGACGCCGACGATCAAGCACCACGAGCAGCAGATCAAGACCGTCACCATCGGTGAGGGCGTCGAGCGGCTGGACGTGGCGATCGGCAACACCTCGGACAAGGCCGCCGACCTGGACCTCACGGTCCTGCGCGACGGCGTCCAGGTGGGCCAGGCCGCCGACGGCGACTCGGAGGAGGCCGTCTCGCTCGTCAAGCCGGCCGCCGGCACGTACACCGTCGTGATCGACGGCTACTCGGTCCAGGCCGAGGGCGGTACGACCTTCGACTACAAGGACGTGTACTACTCGGCCGCGCTCGGCAGCGTCCAGGTCGACGCGGCCAAGAGCTACCCGCTGGCCAACGGCGCGACCGCCAAGGTCGCCGCCGAGGTGCTGGTCGCCGGTGCCGCGCCCGAGGGCCGGCAGTTCTTCGGCGAGGTCCAGCTGCTGAACGCGCGCGGCACCGCCGCGGGCGCCGGCAGCGTCGTGATCGGCAAGGTCATCCCGTAACACCGCTGTACGAGTGAGGGGCGGGCACCGGAACCGGTGCCCGCCCCTTCCCCGTCTCCGCCCACGTCCCGGCCTCGGTCGCCGTTGCCGTCCCGATCCTCGGACAATGGATTGGACAAGGCGGGCCGGGACATACGCATCATGGACGGCAGCAGCCTGCACAAACGTACGGAGGAGTCCCCGTGAAGGTCGGAATCGTCGGAGCCACCGGTCAGGTCGGCACAGTCATGCGCAGCATCCTGGCCGAGCGGAAGTTCCCTGTCGACGAGCTGCGGCTCTTCGCCTCCGCCCGCTCCGCCGGCACCGTCGTCGACGGGGTCACGGTCGAGGACGCCTCCACCGCCGACTACACCGGCCTGGACATCGTCCTGTTCTCCGCCGGCGGCGCGACCTCCAAGGCGCTCGCCGAGAAGGTCGCCTCCCAGGGCGCCGTCGTGATCGACAACTCCTCCGCCTGGCGCCGCGACCCCGAGGTCCCGCTGGTGGTCTCCGAGGTCAACCCGCACGCGATCAAGGACCGCCCCAAGGGCATCATCGCCAACCCGAACTGCACCACGATGGCCGCGATGCCGGTCCTCAAGCCGCTCCACCAGGAGGCCGGCCTGACCGCGCTGGTCGCCACGACCTACCAGGCCGTCTCCGGCTCGGGCGTCGCGGGCGTCGCCGAGCTGCGCACCCAGGCGTGCGCGGTCGCGGAGACCGCCGACCAGCTGGCGTTCGACGGCGGGGCCGTGGAATTCCCCGAGCCCGCCGTCTACAAGCGTCCGATCGCCTTCAACGTGGTCCCGCTGGCCGGCTCGATCGTCGACGACGGCACGTTCGAGACCGACGAGGAGCAGAAGCTCCGCAACGAGTCCCGCAAGATCCTGGAGATCCCCGGGCTGAAGGTCTCCGGCACCTGCGTGCGCGTCCCCGTCTTCTCCGGCCACTCGCTGCAGGTCAACGTCCGCTTCGAGCGTCCGATCAGCGTCGAGCGCGCCTACGAGCTGCTCGGGGACGCCGAGGGCGTCGAGCTCTCCGAGATCCCGACCCCGCTCCAGGCGGCCGGCAAGGACGCCTCGTACGTGGGCCGCATCCGGGTGGACGAGACGGTCGACAACGGGCTCGCGCTCTTCCTCTCCAACGACAACCTGCGCAAGGGCGCCGCGCTCAACGCGGTGCAGATCGCGGAGCTGGTCGCGGCGGAGCTGAAGGGCTGACGCCGTTCCGTACGGGAAAGGGGGCGGCCGTCCGGGAGGGCGGCCGCCCCCTTTCGTCGGCCTCCCGCGCGGTCCGACCCCGTCGTCCCGTGGTCACGGTCCGGCGGAATTCGGACAACGCGTTCGAAGCCGGGCCTCCGGGTGACAGGATCCGACCATGACCCAGCTGCCCATGGGTGCCGACCTCCCGGTGCCCGCCCAGGCCCTCCAGGTCGCGGTCACCTGGCAGACCGTCCCCGGCGCGCCCGAGGTGGACGTCTCCGCGCTGCTGCTCGACGGCGGCGGACGGGTGCGGGGGGATTCGGACCTCGTCTTCTACAACCACACCGCGCACCCCTCCGGCGCGGTACGGCATCTGGGGAAGTCGGCTCCGGGCGCCCCGGGCAGCGCGGCCGCGGACTGGCTGTGGCTGAACCTCGCGCGGGTGGAGCCGGGGGTGGACCGCGTGCTGGTCGCCGCCTCGGTGGACGGCGGCTCCTTCGGGCAGGTGCGGGGCCTGGACATGCGGGTCACGGACCTCTCGTGCGCGCCCGTCGCGTATGTCGTGGCCGGGGAGGCGACGACCGAGACGGCGTTCGTCCTCGGGGTCTTCCACCGGCGGGAGGGCGGGTGGCGGTTCCGCGCGGTGGGGCAGGGGTACGGCTCCGGTCTGGCCGGGCTCGCGACGGACTTCGGCATCGTGGTCGAGGCCCCGCCGGCCCCGATCCCGGGCCCGGGCTACATCCCGCCGCCCGTGCCCGTCCGTCACCAGGGGTACGGGGCGCCCGCGCCCGCGGTCACCGCGCGTGCGGTGGCCGATCCCTTCTCGGTGACCTTCCGGCCCTCCGTCCACCAGGGGCGCGGCAAGGAGACCGTGCGCTGCGACCCCGCCCTTCCGCCCGGCTGCTGGGCGCTCCTGGAGATCGAGTCGTACCACTCGATCTCCACCACCATCGAGTCCTGCGACGCCCACGGCCGCGTCGAGGACTTCCTGCTCATGGCCTACGAGGACGACGTCCGCGCCCGTACCGTCGCCGTCGTCCCACCGGACCGGCCGCTGACACTGCGGGTCGACGCGGACACCCCCTGGACCCTGCGCGTCCTCCCGCTCGCCCACGCCCGCCGCTTCGACAGCCATATCGAGGGCCACGCCCACGACCTCGTCGTCTACGACGGGCCGCCCGGTGTCCTCGACTTCTCCCACCACGGCGAGTCGAACGTCACCGTCCACCGGCACACCCCCGCGCGCGAGCCCGAGTACGACGCGGAGGACCAGGAGCTCCTCGTCGACGCGATCGGCGAGGTCCGTGTCAGCGCGCCCGTGACCGGTCCGGGACTGCTCCGGATCAGCGGCGACGGACCGTGGAGATGTGCGATGCGGCGCTGAGGTACGGCGTGGAAGGATGAGCCAAACATCACGAAACCGAGGAGTTGACCGGGTGCCTGGCACAAACCTGACCCGTGAAGAGGCGCAGCAGCGGGCGAAGCTGCTGACCGTGGACGCGTACGAGGTCGACCTCGACCTCTCCGGTGCGCAGGAGGGCGGCACCTACCGGTCCGTCACCACCGTCCGCTTCGATTCCGCCGAGGCCGGCGCGGAGACCTTCATCGACCTCGTCGCCCCCGCCGTGCACGAGGTCGTCCTCAACGGCCACGCGCTCGACGTCGCCGCCGTCTTCCGGGACTCGCGGATCGCCCTGGCCCATCTGCTCCAGGGCCGTAACGAACTCAAGGTCGTCGCGGACTGCGCGTACACCAACACGGGCGAGGGTCTGCACCGGTTCGTCGACCCGGTCGACGAGCAGGCCTACCTGTACACCCAGTTCGAGGTGCCGGACGCCCGGCGCGTCTTCGCCTCCTTCGAGCAGCCGGACCTGAAGGCGACCTTCCAGTTCACCGTGAAGGCGCCCAGCGGCTGGACGGTGATCTCCAACTCGCCGACGCCGGAGCCCAAGGACGACGTGTGGGTCTTCGAGCCCACCCCCCGGATCTCGACGTACATCACCGCGCTGATCGTCGGGCCGTACCACTCGGTGCACTCCTCGTACGAGAAGGACGGCCAGACCGTTCCGCTCGGCATCTACTGCCGTCCGTCGCTGGCCGAGTTCCTCGACGCGGACCACATCTTCGACGTCACGCGCCAGGGCTTCGACTGGTTCCAGGAGAAGTTCGCGTACGACTACCCCTTCGCCAAGTACGACCAGCTCTTCGTGCCGGAGTTCAACGCGGGCGCGATGGAGAACGCGGGCGCGGTGACCATCCGCGACCAGTACGTCTTCCGCTCGAAGGTGACGGACGCGGCGTACGAGCGCCGGGCCGAGACGATCCTGCACGAGCTGGCGCACATGTGGTTCGGCGACCTGGTCACCATGGAGTGGTGGAACGACCTGTGGCTGAACGAGTCGTTCGCGACCTTCACCTCGGTCGCCTGCCAGGCGTCCGTGGAGGGCACCCGCTGGCCGAACGCCTGGACGACGTTCGCCAACGCGGAGAAGACCTGGGCGTACCGCCAGGACCAGCTGCCGTCCACGCACCCGATCATGGCCGAGATCAACGATCTCGAGGACGTGCTGGTCAACTTCGACGGCATCACCTACGCCAAGGGCGCCTCGGTCCTCAAGCAGCTGGTGGCGTACGTCGGCCAGGACGAGTTCTTCAAGGGTGTGCAGGCGTACTTCAAGGCGCACGCCTTCGGCAACACGCGTCTGACCGACCTGCTGGGCGCGCTGGAGGAGACCTCCGGCCGTGACCTGAAGGTCTGGTCGAAGCTGTGGCTGGAGACGGCCGGCATCAACATCCTCCGCCCGGAGATCGAGACCGACGAGAGCGGCGTCATCACCTCGTTCGCCGTCCGGCAGGAGGCTCCGGCGCTGCCCGCGGGCGCCAAGGGCGAGTCGACGCTGCGTCCGCACCGGATCGCGATCGGCTTCTACGACCTGGACGCGGCCGGCAAGCTGGTCCGCTCCGACCGCCTGGAGCTGGACATCGAGGCGGCCGAGCTGACGGCCGTACCGCAGTTCGCGGGCAAGCAGCGTCCGGCGGTCGTGCTGCTCAACGACGACGACCTGTCGTACGCGAAGGTCCGCCTCGACGAGGTGTCGCTGCAGAACGTGACCGCGCACCTCGGTGACTTCGCCGAGTCGCTGCCGCGCGCGCTGTGCTGGGCGTCGGCCTGGGACATGACGCGCGACGGCGAGCTGCCGACGCGCGCCTATCTGGACCTGGTCCTCTCCGGCATCGCCAAGGAGAGCGACATCGGTGTGGTGCAGTCGCTCCAGGGCCAGGTGAAGGCTGCCCTGGAGCTGTACGCGGCGCCGGAGTGGCGCGACGCCGGGCTGGCCCGGTGGACGGACGCGACGCTGGCGCACCTGCGCGCGGCGGAGCCGGCGAGCGACCACCAGCTGGCGTGGGCGCGGGCCTTCGCCGCGACGGCCCGCACGCCGCAGCAGCTGGACCTGCTCGCGGCGCTGCTGGAGGGCGGCGAGACGATCGAAGGCCTCGCGGTCGACACGGAGCTGCGCTGGGCGTTCGTGCAGCGGCTCGCGGCGACCGGCGTCTTCGACGAGCCGGAGATCGCGGCCGAGCTGGAGCGGGACCGCACGGCGGCGGGCGAGCGGCACGCGGCGACCGCGCGGTCGGCCCGTCCGACCGAGGCGGCGAAGGCGGAGGCCTGGGCGTCGGTCGTGGAGTCCGACAAGCTGGCGAACGCCGTGCAGGAGTCGGTGATCGGCGGCTTCGTGCAGACCGACCAGCGTGAGCTGCTCGCCCCGTACACGGCGAAGTACTTCGCCTCGATCAAGGGCGTCTCGGAGACCCGCAGCCACGAGATGATCCAGCAGATCGTGGTCGGGCTCTACCCGGCGATCCAGGTCTCGCAGGAGACGCTGGACGCCACGGACGCCTGGATCGAGGCGAACGACCCGGCGCCGGCGCTGCGTCGCCTGGTGACGGAGTGCCGCGCGGGCGTGGAGCGCGCCCTGAAGGCGCAGGCGGCGGACGCGGCCGCCGCGTGACCGCGGACGCACGGCGCCTGACGGTTGACGGCTGACGGCTGACGGCCGGCAAGACGAAGGGGCACCCTCCCCCACGGAGGTGCCCCTTCGTCCGTTTGGGTCCGCTCGGCGGGCGGGCGTCGGCGCGCGGCCGCCCGCCGGGCGGAGGCTCGTCAGCCTCCGAGCGCCGCGTAGCGGGCCCGCAGGTCGGCCGCGCCCTGCTCCGTGAGCGCGCCGTGGAGGCGCATCCGGGCGACGCCCCCGTCGGGGAAGGCGTCGAGGCGGACGTGGGTGACCACGGCCTGGGCGGGGAGCTTGAAGCGGTGCAGGGTGTCGGGCTGCAGCCGGGTCCGCGGGATGATCTCGAACCACTCGCCGTTCTCGCCGTTGCGCCCCTGGAGCGCGATCCAGCCGGCCGAGTTGCCCTTGAGGTACGCGGTGTCGATCTCGACGGCGCGTACGGCTCCCTGCGCGGCGAGCCGGAAGCGGACCCAGTCGTTGGTGCCGCGGACCCGGCGGCGGCGGTTCTCCCAGCCGTCGTCCATCTTGCGGGAGGTGCCGGGCAGGATGATCTGCGTCGGCGACGAGTAGAACTTGTCCGACGCGTCCTCGTACACCCCGCCGTTGAGCACGGCGATCAGGTCGAGGGTGCCGAGCAGCTCCAGCCACTCGGGGTCCGGCACGACCTCGCCGTGGACGCGCAGGCGCGCGATGCCGCCGTCGGGGTGCTGGCAGATCCGTACGTGGGTGAAGCGGCGCTCGGCGTCGATCTCGAAGCCGTTGGCGGCGTGGCCGCGGACGGGGGTGGGCGGGACGAGCTCCTCCCACTTCACGTCGTCGGCGAGCAGCTGCTCGGGGCTGGGCGACCCTTCGGCGGCGGTGGCCTGGACCGAGACGCGCTGCGGGTAGTTGCCGCGGAAGTGGGCGGTGTCGACGACGATGCCGCGGATCACGCCGGGCGCGCCGAGGCGGACGATCGCCCAGTCGTGGTCCTCGGGGGCGGGGAAGACGTTCTCGGCGTCGGCGCCGCGGCGTCGGCGGGTCTCCCAGCCGTCCATGATCTTGCCCTTGTGGCCGAAGTGCTCCGGGTCGAAGACGGCGCGCTCGCGGACGAGGAGGTTCTCGCGCTCGGCGAAGAACTCGTCGTTGGCGGCGACGACACCGGCGCCGAGGCGGCGGTCGGCCAGGTCGACCAGTTCGGTGAACGAGAAGTCACCGGTGCGGTAGTCGGCATACGGGTCGCCGCCGGAGTACGGGGCGGCGTCGTTGGCGTGCGGGTCGGCGGTCGCGGCGTTCTCGTCGAGGCTCATGGAACGACTGTGCGGCCTGGGCCGCGACCCGGTCCATCGAATGTTTTCGACAGATACTTTCAGCTGAGCTGAATGATCCGCGCGATGGCACTACTGGACGGTCTCGCGCTGGACGGCCGCCTGCCGGAGCGCGGCGAGCACCCGGGCCACGGCGGCGCCCTCCTCGGCCCCGCGCCGTACGGCCGCGACGACATGGCGGCGCGGCTGGTCGGCGGAGAGGACCCGCATGACGATCCCGCGCTCGCCACGGCGCTCGGCGGAGGCCATGCGCGGCACCAGGGCGACGCCCATCCCGGCCTCGACCATGGCGAGGATGGCGGTCCAGCCGGCGGCGCTGTGGGCCTGCTCGGGCACGAACCCGGCGGCCTCGCACGCGGCGGTGGTGATCTCGGACCAGGGGCCGGAGCCGCCGAAGATCCAGGGCTCGGCGGAGAGGTCGGCGAGCCGCAGCCCGGGCGCGTCGGCGAGCGGATGCCCGGCGGGCAGGGCCACGTCGAGCGGGTCGGCGAGGAGTGGGACGCGGCTGTACTTGGGGTCGCGCGCGGAGGGGGCGTGGGCGGCGAGCGAGAGCGCCAGGTCGACGTCGCCGGCGGTGAGCAGTTCGTACGCCTCCGCCGCCTCGGCCTCGCGGACGCGGATGTCGAGTCCGGGGTGGGCGGTCCCGAGGTGCTGTACGGCGGGGACGACGAGGGCGGGCACGGCCGTGGAGAACGCGGCCACCCGCACCTGCCCCGCCTCGCCGCGGAGATAGCCGTCGAGTTCGGCGTCGGCGCGCTCCAGCTGGGCGAAGACGGCCTCGGCGTGGCGGAGCACGAGATGCGCGGCGTCGGTGAGCCGGACCCGGCGCCCGTGCGCCTCCAGGAGCGGGACGCCGAGCTGTTTGGCGAGGTTGGTGAGCTGCTGGGAGACGGCCGAGGGGGTCATGAGCAGCGCCTCCGCCGTGGCGGTGACGGTGCCGCGGTCGCGGAGGGTGCGGAGGATCTGGAGCTTCTTGATGTCCCACTCGGTCATGGGGCGCAACCTACCGGGGGCCACGGCCGGACCGCTCACCCGCGGGGGCGCGCACTGCCCAGGGCCACTCCACCCAGGATCAGGGCCATGCAGGCGGCTCCCAGGAGGCCGAGTTCCTCGCCGAGGAGGGCGTACGAGAGCAGGGCCACGCAGACCGGCTGGAGGTAGTAGACGACTCCGGCGCGGGCCGCGCCGATCAGGGTGATCGCCTTGTTCCAGGCGAAGAAGGCGACGGCGGAGGAGAAGACGCCGACGTAGAGCAGGGGGCCGACCGTGCCGGGCCCGGGCTCGAAGCCGCCCTGGACGGCGAGGCTGACGCCGTAGGCCGGGAGCAGCATCAGGGCGCCCAGTACGAAGGTCGTGAAGAGGAAGGCCAGGGCGCCGATCCCGGCGGGCTTGCGCCTGAGCAGGGCGCTGTACGCGGCGAAGGACAGGGCGGCGCCGAACATCCACAGGTCGCCCGCGGTGAGGTCGGCGGCGAGCGAGCCCCTGCCGACGAGGAGCAGGACTCCGAGCGCCGCGACGAGCATCCCGACGGTGCGGCGGGCGCCGAGGCGTTCGCCTCCGAGCCGGGAGAAGAGCGCCATGATCACCGGGGACGCGGCCATGATCATGCCCATGTTGGAGGCGGAGGTGGTGAGTCCGGCCTGGTGCACGAGGGTGTTGTAGAGGGCGACTCCGAAGAGCGAGGCGAGCGCGATGTAGCCGAAGTGGCTGCGGATCAGGTGCCGTTGCCGCCACGCCTGTCGGGCCGCGAGCGGGGCGACGGCGAGGAGGGCGATGACCCAGCGCCAGAAGACGGCCTGGACGGGCGGGACGGAGTCGGCCATGTCCCGGGTCGCCACGAAGCTGCCGGACCAGACG
Organism: Streptomyces sp. NPDC127129; assembly: GCF_042671585.1. Lineage (NCBI taxonomy): Bacteria > Bacillati > Actinomycetota > Actinomycetes > Kitasatosporales > Streptomycetaceae > Streptomyces > Streptomyces sp. NPDC127129. The sequence goes on along the minus strand of NZ_JBHXTV010000005.1, from coordinate 349,422 downwards.
ACCGTGGCGAGGAGCGCGAGGAGCAGCCCCACGCCCGCGCCCCGCGCGAGGACGCGCGGGGCGGCGGTGGGCCGGGTGGGGCGGACGCGGGCCAGGAGTGCCACGGTGATCCTCTCGGTCGGTGAGGTCTACCGTCGCACCGGAGAAACCTCCAGGTCCATCGAAAGTTTCTGACCATTCCGTTCAGTCGAACTGAACGATTGGGGGGTACGGGGGCCGAGCTGGCCGACCAGGGTGGCACCGAAGGCGATCGCCATGCCCACGAGCTGGACGGGGCCGAGGGCCTGTCCGAGCGCCACCCAGCCGACGACGGCCGCGGTGATCGGGGACAGCGGACCGAGGAGGGTCACCGAGGAGGCGCTCAGCCGCTCGATGCCGCGGAACCAGAGGAAGTAGGAGATCGCGGTGTTCCCGAAGGCGAGGTAGGCGTAGCCGAGCAGGCTGCTGGAGTCCAGAGCGGGCGGCGCACCTTCCACCAGGGCGGCGACGGGCAGGATGATCAGGCCGCCGGCGGTGAGCTGCCAGCCCGTGAGCGCCAGCGCGCCCACCCCTTCGGGCCTCCCCCAGCGCTTGGTGAGGACGACACCGGCCGACATCGACAGCGCCGACAGCAGCCCGGCGATCACCCCGGCCAGATCGAGCGCGGCGCCCGCCTTCAGGACGACGAGGCTGACCCCGAAGGCGGCGGCGACGGCGGTGAGCAGGGAGCGCGCGGTGGGCCGGTCACCGAGGAGCAGCGCGGCCAGGCCGACCACGAAGAGCGGGCCGACGGAGCCGACGACGGCCGCGACGCCGCCGGGGAGCCGGTACGCGGCAAGGAAGAGCAGAGGGAAGAAGGCGCCGATGTTGAGGGCTCCCAGGACCGCGGCCTTCCACCACCAGGCGCCCCGCGGCAGCTTGCGGGTGAGGGCGAGCAGCAGCAGTCCGGCGGGCAGCGCGCGCATCAGACCGGTGAAGAGCGGCCGGTCGGGCGGCAGGAACTCGGTGGTGACGAAGTAGGTGGAGCCCCAGGAGATCGGGGCGAGCGCGGTCAGGGCGACGACGGCGGCCTTGCGGGACATGACAGGTCCCCCCTTGGTTCCGGAGTGGGTCCGAGTGGCTTGGCACTAAGTAGCTTACTCGTAAGCTACTTGTTCGCAAGAGGCTTTTCGGTAAGCGTCTTGCTTCTCAGTCACTTACTTGCCGTCGAGTCGATCGGTGAGGAGACTGCCGCCATGGACAGCACCGAACCCCCCGCGCACGACGCCGTCGACGCGATCGCCGACCAGTGGGCGGCGGTCCGCCCCGACCTGGACACGCTCCCCATGGCCGTCTTCGGGCGGATCTACCGGCTGGCCGCCGGGATGCGCGGCCGGGTCGACAAGGCGTACTCCCCCTACGGAGGCATGTCACTCGGCGAGTTCGACGTCCTGGCGACGCTGCGCCGCTCGGGTGAGCCCTACACCCTCTCGCCGCGCGAGCTCACCGCCACGCTGATGATCACCACGGGCGGGATGACGGGCCGTCTGGACAAGCTGGAGAAGGCGGGGCTGCTCAGCCGCAGCCCCGACCCGAACGACCGGCGCGGGCTGCGGGTGACGCTCAGCGAGCACGGGCGCGAGCTGGTGGACCAGGCCGTGGGCGCCGGGCTCGCGCAGCAGCGGGAGGCCCTGGAGGCCGCGCTCACGCCCGAGGAGGCGGAGCAGCTGGCGGGCCTGCTGCGCCGGCTCCTCGCGACCACGGTCGCGTGAGGGCCGGCCCTGTGGACACGGCCGCGCGCAGGCCGGCCGTGTGAACGCACACGAGGGCGCCGCGCCGGTACGCGTGTACCGGCGCGGCGCCCTCGGAAGCTGCGGGGACCTAGGCCTTCTTGGGGCGGTCGGACTTGTCGAGCACCATCACCAGACCGGCGATCACCAGGAACAGCACGATCGGCGCGGCCACGAAGAGACCGAGGGTCTCGGCGACACTCAGCTTGGGGGCCGGGTCGTCACCGTCGTCGCGGGTGAGCGCGAGCGCGGGGGACGACATGAGCAGCATCATCAGCGTCGTACCGGCCGCGACAGCACCGGCGCGCAGGGCGTTCTTCTTGTCCACGGTGCAAACGTAGCGAACACCTAAACGGGCCGCGCGCCCGGGGGTGCCGTACGGACGTCCCCCGCCGGCCCGAAGACCGCGAGCAGCCGGTGCAGCCGGGGCGAGGCGGCCAGCTCCTCCAGGGTGAGCGGCTGGCCCTCCGGGCCCGCCACCGGAAGCCGCCAGTTCGGGTACTGGTCCCAGGTCCCGGGCAGGTTCTGGGGCCGCCGGTCCCCCACCGCGTCCGGCAGCCACACCCCGACCATCGTGGCCGGCGTCCGCAGCAGGAACCGGTGGACGGCCCGTACCTCGGCCTCCTCGTCGCCCGGGCCCTCCGGAAGCAGCCCGAGCCGCTCCAGGTACGTCAGCCACTCGCCGACCTCGGCCGTGTCCCGGGCACGCTCGCGCCCCAGGTCGCCGGTGAGCAGCCCGAGCCGGTGGCGCAGGGCGACGTGGTCGCCGGAGAGGCGCGCGGCGGTGGAGGGGAGGTCGTGCGTGGTGGCGGTCGCCACGCAGTCGGCGCGCCACTCCTCCGGGGCCAGCGGCCGGCCCGTGCCCGACCAGTCCCGTTCGAACCAGAGCACGGACGTGCCGAGCACCCCGCGCCGGGCGAGCTGTTCGCGCACCCCCGGCTCGACCGTGCCGAGGTCCTCCCCGATGACGACCGCGCCGGCCCGGTGCGCCTCCAGGGCGAGGACCGCGAGCATCGCCTCGGAGTCGTGCCGGACGTACGTGCCCTCGGTGGGCTCGCGGCCCTCCGGGACCCACCAGAGCCGGAACAGGCCCATCACATGGTCGATGCGGAGCGCGCCCGCGTGGCGCAGCAGCTCCCTCAGCAGACCGCGGTACGGGGCGTAGCCGGAGGCGGCGAGGGCGTCCGGGCGCCAGGGCGGCAGACCCCAGTCCTGGCCGCGGGAGTTGAAGGCGTCGGGCGGGGCGCCGACCGACATCCCGGCGGCGAAGGCGTCCTGGGTCGCCCAGGCGTCGGAGCCGTCGGGATGGACGCCGACCGCGAGGTCGTGGACGATCCCGACCGGCATCCCCGCCTCCCGCGCGGCCTCGCTCGCGGCCGCCAGCTGGCGGTCCGTCAGCCAGGCCAGCCGGCAGTGGAAGTCGACCCGGTCGGTGAGCTCGTCGTCGGCGCGGACGGCCGCGGCGGCGGTGCGGGGGTCGCGCAGCTCCTCGGGCCAGGACCGCCAGTGGTGTCCGTGGCGCTCGGCGAGCGCGCAGTAGGTGGCGTGGTCCTCCAGGGCGCGGCCCCGCTCGGCGAGGAAGTCGTGGTACTCGGCGCGTCTGCCCGGGCCGAGCTCCACGGTCCGTACGAGCTCCAGGGCGCGCCTCTTGACCTCCCACACCGCGTCCCGGTCGATCAACGCGCCCTTGCGCAGGACGCGTTCGCGCAGCTCGGCGGCGTCCCCGAGGATCGCGTCGAGCGCGTCGCGGTGGCGCGGGCCGACGAGGCCGAACTCGGGGATGTCCTCGATCCGCAGATGGACCGGGTCGGGGAAGCGGCGGGAGGAGGGGCGGTACGGAGAGGGGTCGGTGGGCGCGCCCGGCACGGCCGAGTGCACCGGGTTGACCTGCACGAAGCCGGCGCCGTGCGACCGGCCCGCCCAGGTGGCCAGTTCGCGCAGGTCGCCGAGGTCGCCCATGCCCCAGGAGTGGGCGGAGAGCACCGAGTACAGCTGGGCGAGCAGCCCGTACACGCGCCCCTCGTGCCGGGGCACGCGCGCGGGGGCGACGATCAGCGTGCTGGTGCCGCCGCGCCCCTCGGGGTCCCTGGCCTCGACCTGGTGGACGCCGAGCGGCAGGTCCTCCCAGTAGTCCCCCTCGACGACCTCGCCCGACTCGGTCGTGACCCGCAGCCGGGTGCCGGGCGGGAGGTCCTGGGGCGGCCGGACGGGGGTGTCCCGCCAGAGCACGAGCGTGGCCGGGAGCAGCCGTTCCCGCTCGGCCCGCAGCGCCGCTTCGAGGGCGACGGCGACCGCCTCCGGTGTGCCGGCGTCCACGTCGAGGGCGGCGAGCACGGTCACGACGGTGGCGTCGGGCACCTGGACGGTGACGCCCGCGGAGGGCTCGTACGCGGTGGCGACGCCATGGAGGGCGGCGAGGCGGGCCAGGGTCACTTCACACTCCAGAGGTCTGGGACGGCGGTGGCGGCCGGCCCCGCGGTCACACTCCGGGGGACTCCGTGCCGCCCGTGAGGCCGGGGGCGGTGGGTTCGCTGGTGAGCGGCGCCGTCGTCGTCAGAGGCGGCTCACTGGTGAGAGGGGCCGCCGAGGTCAGCGGCGGCTCGCTGGTCAGGGGGGCCGCCGAGGTGAGAGGCGGCTCGCTCGTGAGGGGGACTGCGTGGGCGAAGGGCGGCTCGCTGGTGAGCGGGCCCTGTTTCAGCTCGGTTATCTCGGGGGCGTGGGGGGCGGTCGTGGTCACGGGGGGTCTCCCGGTTTCGTCTCGACAGGTGGAACGACGTAGCCCTACCCACCGCACCCCGTTTTACCGGCGGAACTTGGCGATCCACCGCCACCTCGCCGGAAGGCCCCCGGGCAAACCCGACACTTCGGCCACGCGCATTGACACCCCCGGCGGACGGGTGGTGGGCTCGTGACCCACTCGTGACCCAGAGGCGGCGTCACCGACAGGAGAGAGGGGCCCCGTGCACCTCCGACGCAGGAAGCGGACCGCGACGGCCGTGGCCGCCGCGGTGATCGGCGGGCTCCTCGGCAGCGGCCTCACCGGCGCCGCCCAGGCCGCCCCGGTCTCCCCCGTCACCACCCCTGACGTCCCGCAGAGCCCGGCCGGGCCCGAGGTGTGGCCCCGCCCGCAGTCGCTGCGTGCCGCCGGTCCCGCCGTGCCGCTGGGCGACGAGGTGACCCTGCTCACGGACGCCGACGCCGACCCCTACGCCGTCGCCGCGCTCCACGAGGTGCTGCGGGCGGCCGGGGTACGGACCGTCCACACGTCCCTGCCGGGCGGCGGGACCGTGATCCGCATGGGCCCGGCCGCCTCCCGGGCGGCACTGCGGGCGCTGCGCGTCGCCGAGCGGGCCGATCTGCCGCGCGGCGGCTACCGGCTCGCGACGGGCCGGTTCCAGGGCCGGGACACCGTCGCCCTGGACGGCGTCGGCGAGGACGGCCTGTTCCACGCCGTCCAGACGCTGCGTCAGCTGATCGACGGCGCTGCGGAGGACGAGCGGCAGATCCCCGGTGTCGTCGTCCGCGACTGGCCCGGCACCGCCGTGCGCGGCCTGACGGAGGGCTTCTACGGCCGCCCCTGGACCGGCGAACAGCGCCTCGCCCAGATCGACTTCATGGGCCGCACCAAGCAGAACCGGTACCTCTACGCGCCCGGCGACGACCCGTACCGCCAGACCCAGTGGCGCGACCCCTACCCCGCCGGGCAGCGCGCGGAGTTCCGCGCGCTCGCCGAGCGGGCCCGCGCCAACCACGTGACGCTCGCCTGGGCCGTGGCGCCCGCCCAGTCCATGTGTCTCGCCTCGGACGACGACGTGAAGGCGCTCACCCGCAAGATCGACGCGATGTGGGCGCTGGGCGTGCGCTCCTTCCAGCTCCAGTTCCAGGACGTCAGCTACAGCGAGTGGCACTGCTCGAAGGACGCGGACACCTTCGGGCGCGGTCCCGAGGCGGCGGCGACCGCCCAGGCGCGCGTGGCGAGCGAGGTGGCCCGTCATCTGGCCGCCCGGTACCCGGGCTCGGAGCCGCTCACGCTGATGCCGACGGAGTACTACCAGGACGGCGCCACCACCTACCGCACCGCGCTCGCCGCGGCGCTCGACGACCGGGTGCAGGTCGCCTGGACCGGCGTCGGCGCCGTCCCGCGCCGTATCACCGGCAGCGACCTGGCGGGCGCCCGGGACGCGCTGCGCCACCCGCTGGTCACGATGGACAACTACCCGGTCAACGACTACGCGCAGGACCGGCTCTTCCTCGGGCCCGCCATGGGCCGCGAGCCGGCCGTGGCGGCCGGCTCCGCCGCGTTCCTCGCCAACGCCATGGAGCAGGCCGCCGTCTCCCGGATCCCGCTCTTCACGGCCGCGGACTACGCCTGGAACCCGCGCGGTTACCGGCCGCAGGAGTCCTGGCGGGCCGCCGTCGACGAACTGGCGGGACCGAACCCGGCCGCCCGCGAGGCGCTGCGGGCGCTGGCCGGCAACGGCGCCTCGTCGATCCTCGACCCGGCGGGCGAGTCGGCGTACCTCAAGCCGCTGATGACGGCCTTCTGGAACAGCCGTACGGCCCAGGACGGAGCGGTGCGGGAGAAGGCGGGGCGCGAACTGCGGGCGGCCTTCACCGTGATGCGGGAGGCACCCCGGCGGCTCGCCGCGACGGCCGACGGCACCCTGGACGACGAGGTCGGCCCCTGGCTGGAGCAGCTGTCCCGCTACGGCCTCGCGGGCGAGACGGCGGTCGACATGGTCCTCGCCCAGGCCCGTGGCGACGGCGCCGCGGCCTGGCAGTCCCAGTTGCAGCTGGAGTCGCTGCGCGAGGCGCTCAAGGGGAGCGAGGTCACCGTCGGCAAGGGCGTCCTCGACCCGTTCCTCACCCGCGCGGTGACGGAGTCGGCGGCCTGGACGGGCGCGGACCGTGCGCGCCGCCCGGGCCGCACGGCGGACCGGGAGGGGGACGCGTACACGGTGCGCCTGGACCGCTCGCGGCCCCTGGAGTCGGTGACGGTGATGACGGAGCCCGGCTCGGGCGAGTCGGCGCGCGTGGAGGCGTACGTCCCCGGCGAGGGATGGCGTTCGCTGGGCCCGGTCTCCCCGACCGGCTGGACGCAGACCGACGTGAAGGGGCTGCGCGCGGACGCCGTACGGATCGCCTGGAACGGCGCGGACGGGCGGGGCGACCCGCGGGTGCGCTCCCTGGTGCCGTGGTTCGCCGACGAGCCGCCCGCCGAGCTCGTGCTGGCCCGCAGTGAGCTGGACGCCGAGATCGGCGGACCCGCGGGGCGCGTGGACGTGCGGCTGGTGGGCCGGAGCACCGACGAGGTGCGCGGGGCCCTGACGGCGCGGGCGCCGAAGGGGATCGGGGTACGGCTGCCCAAGGAGGCCCGGGTGCCGCGCGGTACGCGCGCGTCGGTCCCACTGGAGGTCTCGGTGGCGCCGGACGTGCCCGCGGGCTCGTACCAGGTCTCGGTGTCCTTCGCGGGCGAGGAGCGGATCCTGACGGTCCGCGCGTTCCCCCGCACGGCCGGCCCGGACCTGGCCCGTACGGCGGCGGCCTCGTCCTCCGGCGACGAGACCCCCGACTTCCCCGCCGCCCTCGCCCTGGACGGCGACCCGGCCACCCGCTGGTCCTCCCCGGCGGAGGACGGCGCCTGGTGGCAGATGGAGCTGGCGAGCCCGGCCCGGATAGGCCAGGTGGTCCTCCACTGGCAGGACGCGTACGCGTCCCGCTACCGCATCCAGGTCTCCGCCGACGGCCGCAACTGGCGCACGGCGGCGACGGTCGCCGAGGGCCGGGGCGGCCGCGAGAGCGTCCGCATGGACGCGGCGGACACCCGCTTCCTGCGCGTGCAGGGCGACCGGCGGGCGACGCAGTACGGCTACTCCCTCTGGTCGGTGGAGACCTACGCGGTGGCTCCGCCGGAGGAGCCCGTCACGCCCGGGGAGCCCGAGGAGACGGGGCGGCCCGAGCAGCCCCGGCAGCCGGAGCGGTCCGCGGACGGGTCACCCGCCGGCGGGTCGCCCGCCGACGGGTAGGGGGCGCGCCCGGCGGCGCGCCCCCTGAGTACGACGAAGGCCCGGCTCAACCCGTCTTCACGGCCCCCGTGGGGGTGGTGGAGACGGCGTCGATCCGGGCCATCACGTCGTCCGCGCCGTACGGCTGCAGGTAGGGCAGCCAGCGCGGGTCCCGGTGTCCGGTCCCGATGATCCGCCAGGCCAGACCGCTCGGCGGGGCGGGTTGATGGCGCAGCCGCCAGCCCAGCTCGCGCAGGTGCCGGTCGGCCTTGACGTGGTTGCAGCGGCGGCAGGCCGCCACGACGTTCTCCCAGGCGTGCGTACCCCCGCGGCTGCGCGGAATGACGTGGTCGACGCTGGTTGCGACGCCACCGCAGTACATGCAACGCCCGCCGTCACGGGCGAAGAGGGCTCTGCGGGTCAGAGGAACGGGCCCCCGGTAGGGGACCCGCACGAACCGCTTCAGCCGGACCACACTGGGTGCGGGGATGACGCGGGTCTCGCTGTGCAGGAAGGCGCCGGACTCCTCGAGGCAGAGTGCCTTGTTCTCGAGGACGAGGACGAGCGCGCGGCGGAGCGGTACGACGCCGAGGGGCTCGTACGACGCGTTGAGGACCAGGACATGCGGCACGGATGCCTCCTAATACGCCGGCGGCGCGTGGCTCGCGCCGGGACGAACTGCTCTCAGTCTCTCCTCATGCCTGGTCGGAGCGCCACCACGTACCGGTAACGGGCTCGAAGTGTTCTCGACCACATCGGCATCGTCTCCCGGTACATCCCCGCGTGAGGTCGGTCTCTCCCTCGAACAGGGCAACAGGAGCACACCCGATGCCCCGTTAGTGTGGATGTTCTGCGTACGCCACGCCTGGAGGTTCTACGTGTCCTGGTCCGCCCTGTCGGTCCTGTCGGCCGCCGACGATCCGCAGCAGGTCCCCGTCACTCTCGACGAGGCCGCGGAGAAGGCGACGAACGCCGCGGGCTGGGTGGAGGAGAACTGGTCCACCTGGCTGAACACCGGTCTGCGGATCCTCCTCATCCTGGTCGTCGCCCTGCTGCTGCGGATGGCGATCCGCCGCGCCCTGACGAAGCTGATAGAGCGGATGAACCGCTCCGCCCAGGCCGTGGAGGGCACCGCGCTCGGCGGACTGCTCGTCAACGCTGAGCGGCGGCGGCAGCGCTCGGAGGCGATCGGCTCGGTGCTGCGGTCCGTCGCCTCGTTCGTGATCCTGGGCACGGCGGGGCTGATGATCCTCGGCGCCTTCCAGATCGATCTGGCGCCGCTGCTCGCCTCCGCCGGTGTCGCCGGTGTGGCGATCGGCTTCGGCGCCCGGAACCTGGTCACGGACTTCCTCTCCGGCGTCTTCATGATCCTGGAGGACCAGTACGGCGTCGGTGACTCGGTAGACGCAGGCGTGGCCTCCGGCGAGGTCATAGAGGTCGGTCTGCGCGTGACGAAGCTGCGCGGCGTCGACGGCGAGATCTGGTACGTCCGCAACGGCGAGATCAAGCGGATCGGCAACCTCAGCCAGGGCTGGGCGACCTCGGCGGTCGACGTGACGGTCCGTCCGACGGAGGACCTGGACCGGGTGAAGTCGGCGATCGACGAGGCCACGGCGTCCATGGCGAAGGACGAGCCCTGGAACGAGCGGCTGTGGGGGCCGGTGGAGATCCTCGGTCTGACCGAGGTGCTCCTCGACTCCATGACCGTCCGGGTCTCGGCGAAGACGATGCCGGGCAAGGCCCTGGGTGTCGAGCGCGAGATGCGGTGGCGGATCAAGCGGGCGCTGGACGCGGCCGGCATCCGGATCGTCGGCGGTGTCCCGGTCCAGGCGGAGGAGTCCGCCGCGGACCCCACGGCCGGGATGGCGGCCCCCTCGGCCTTCGCCTCGTCCACCTCCCCACAGGGGATGGCCGCGAGCCCGCTGCCCAAGACGGACCTCGCCAAGTAGGAACTCCCGTCACGCCGTGTGACACGACACGCACACGCACCGTGCATGAACGACGCCCCCGCAGGTAACGCTTTGGTTGCCTTCGGGGGCGTCGCGCGTGCGGGGGTATTGACGCCCCCGCGACCCCCGTCCTACGGTCCTCCCACCCAATAGGAAACTTTCCTAACAGTGAGAGGGCGGGTGTATCCGACATGGCCGGTACGACCCCCGGCACCCCCGGCACCCCACGCGTGCTGCGGGCCATGAACGACCGCGCGGCCCTGGATCTCCTCCTGGAGCACGGAGCCCTCTCCCGCACCCGGATCGGCAAGCTCACCGGCCTGTCCAAGCCCACCGCCTCGCAGCTGCTCGCCCGCCTCGAAGCCGCAGGGCTCGTCGTCGCCACCGGGACCACGGCGGGCCGCCCGGGCCCCAGCGCGCAGCTGTACGCGGTCAACGCCCGGGCCGCCTTCGCCGCCGGACTCGACGTGACCCCGCGGCTGATCCGCGCCGCCGTCGCCGACATCAGCGGCGAGGTCGTGGGCGCCTTCGAGCTCCCCACCCAGGGCCGCGCGGCCGACGACGTCGTACGGCAGGTCACCACCGCCCTCGACGGCGCCGCCAAGGACGCCGGGATCACCCGGGCCGAGGTGCACCGGCTCGTCATCGGCACCCCCGGCGCCTTCGACCCGGCCACCGGGCGCCTGCGGTACGCCTCCCACCTGCCCGGCTGGCACTCCCCCACGCTCCTGGAGGAGCTGGCGGCCGCGCTGCCGATGCCGTTCGAGTACGAGAACGACGTCAACCTGGTGGCCGTCGCCGAGCAGCGCCTCGGCGCCGCCCGGGGCCACGAGGACTTCGTGCTGCTCTGGAACGAGGAGGGCCTCGGCGCCGCGCTCGTCCTCGGCGGCCGGCTCCACCGCGGTTTCACCGGCGGCGCCGGCGAGGTCGGCTTCCTGCCGGTGCCGGGCACCCCGCTCGTACGGCAGGTGACCAAGGCCAACTCCGGCGGCTTCCAGGAGCTGGCCGGCGCCCAGGCCGTGCCCCGGATCGCACGGGCCGAGGGCATCGAGACCCCCGACCGTCCGCACGTACCCGCCGCGTCCCGGCTGCTCGCCCATGCCGCCGCGCACCACGGCGACGACCCGCGGTACGCGGCGCTCCTCGACCAGTACGCCGAGCGCCTCGCCACCGGTCTCGCCTCGCTCGTCGCCGTACTGGACCCCGAGGTCGTCGTCCTGTCCGGCGAGGCGATCGTCAGCGGCGGCGAACCCCTGCGCGAGCGCGTCCAGGCCGAGCTGGCCGAACTCGCCGCCTCCCGGCCGCGGCTCGTCCTCGGCGGCGTCGAGCGGCACCCCGTCCTGCGCGGAGCCCTGGAGAGCGCGCTGGCCACCACCCGCGACGAGGTCTTCGACACGTCCCGCTAGCCCACGGAACCCGGGCGACCGAGCCCGGAGCGCCGAACACCTACCCCTCCGCCACAGGGAGTTCCGTCATGCCCGTACGCGCCCGCAGAGCCGCCGCCGCGCTCGCCGCCACCGCCTCGATCGCCCTTCTCGCCTCGGCCTGCACCGGCTCCACCGAGAACAAGGCGGGCGACGACCCGAACGCCGAGACCACGATCACCTTCTGGCACGGCTGGTCGGCGCCCTCGGAGGTGAAGGCGATCCAGGAGAACGTCGACCGCTTCGAGAAGGCCCACCCGAACATCAAGGTGAAGATCGTCGGCAACATCAACGACGACAAGCTGAGCCAGGCACTGCGCGCGGGCGGTTCGAACGGCCCGGACGTGGCCGCGTCCTTCACCACCTCCAACGTCGGCAAGTTCTGTCACACGGGCGCCTTCGCGGACCTCGAGCCCTTCCTGGAGAAGGACAAGGTGGACCTGGACAAGACCTTCTCGAAGGTGCTCCAGGACTACACCCGGTTCGAGGGCAGGCGCTGCTCGCTGCCGCTGCTCTCCGACGCGTACGGGCTCTACTACAACAAGGACGCCTTCAGGGCGGCCGGCATCACCGCCCCGCCGAAGACCTGGTCGGAGTTCACCGAGGTCGCCAAGAAGCTGACCAAGGAGAAGGGCGACAGCTACGAGCAGCTCGGCTTCATGCCGAACTACCTCGGCTACGAGACCGTCCCCTCCCACTACATGTCGCAGTGGGACCACACGTACTTCGACGGCAGCGGCAAGTCCAACCTCGCCAAGGACCCGGGCTTCGCCCGGATGCTGACGTACCAGAAGTCGCTGGTCGACGGCCTGGGCGGGTTCGCGAAGCTCGACAGGTACCGCACCACCTTCGGTGACGAGTGGGGTGCGAAGCACCCCTTCCACACCGGTCAGGTCGCCATGCAGCTCGACGGCGAGTGGCGGCTGAACTTCATCAAGGAGGCGAAGGTCGGCTTCGAGGTCGGCGTCGCGCCGCTGCCGGTCGCCGACGACGAGGTCGCCGAGTACGGCAAGGGCTACCTCTCCGGCACGATCATCGGCATCGCGCCGCAGAGCAAGAAGCAGAACGCGGCCTGGGAACTGATCAAGTACATGACGATGGACACCGAGGCCGTGGTGAACTTCGCCAACGGCATCGGCAACGTCCCCTCCACCCTGGACGCCCTGAAGTCGCCGAACCTGAAGGCCGACGACAATTTCAAGGTCTTCCTGCAGATCGCCCAGCACCCGGAGTCCTCGACCTCCGACGGCGCCGTGAACGGTTCCACGTACCAGGACACCTTCCAGGACTTCGCCCAGAAGTACGAGAAGGGCCAGGTCAAGGACCTGAGGAAGGGCCTCGAGGAAACGGCCGCGCAGATCGACCGCGACATCGCCCAGGCGAAGTAAGACCCGGGACCGGTACCTCATGTCCACCGACACCCTCGAAGGGCGCCGGGCGGCGCTGCGGTCGAAGCGCGTGCGGAGCGCGCTTCGCACCGCGGCGTTCATGTCGCCCTGGCTGATCGGCTTCAGCGTCTTCTTCGCGTACCCGCTCGTCTCGACCGTCTACTTCTCGCTGATGAAGTACGACGGGCTCAACCCGCCGACCTGGCGGGGCCTGGACAACTGGACGTACGTCTTCTCCGACCTGCCGAAGTTCTGGCCGGCGATGCAGAACACCCTCTGGCTCGCGGTCGTCATGGTCGCCTGCCGGGTGGTCTTCGGCCTCGGCATCGGCCTGCTCATCACGAAGATCAAGACCGGCGCCGGGTTCTTCCGGACCCTGTTCTACCTGCCGTACCTCGCGCCGCCGGTGGCCGCGACGCTGGCCTTCGTCTTCCTCCTCAACCCGGGCACGGGGCCGGTCAACTCGTTCCTGGAGGCCGTCGGCATCCCCGCGCCCTCCTGGTTCAACGACGCGGCCTGGGCCAAACCGGCGCTGACCGTCCTCGCCGTCTGGGGCGTCGGGGACCTCATGGTCATCTTCATGGCCGCGCTGCTCGACGTACCGAAGGAGCAGTACGAGGCGGCGGAGCTGGACGGGGCCTCGGCCTGGCAGCGGTTCCGCTACGTCACCCTGCCGAACATCTCGCCGATCGTCCTCTTCGCGGTCGTCACCGGGATCATCGGCGCGATGCAGTACTACACCCAGCCCATCGTGGCGGCGAAGGTCGCCTCCGGGGTGATGGGCGGCTCGGGCCAGACCTTCGAACCGGGCTATCCGGACGACTCCACGCTGACCCTGCCGCAGCTCGTCTACAACCTCGGCTTCGGCCGCTTCGACTACGGCGCGGCCTGCGTCGTGGCCCTCGTCCTGTTCGCCCTCTCCATGGCCTTCACCGCGCTGCTGATGCGCCGGCGGGGCGGCCTGATCGGCTCGGGTGACTGACCATGTCCTCCTCCGTCTCCACGCTCGGCCGTCCCGTGGACACCGAGCCCCCCGCCGGGGCCGCCGCGAGATCGGCCCGCCGCAGGGCGCTCCTGCACTGGATCGCCGTGCACTCCCTGGGAATCGCCGCGGCCCTGTTCTTCGTGCTGCCGTTCGTCTTCATCCTGCTGACGTCCCTGATGAGCGACCAGCAGGCGCTCACCCGCGACCTCACGCCGAACTCCTGGCACTGGGACAACTACGTCCGGGTCTTCGAGACCCCGGGCTTCCTGGACTGGTGGAAGAACTCCCTGCTGTACGCGGGGCTCGGTACCGCGCTCGTGGTGGTGTCCTCGATCCCGGTGGCGTACGCGCTCGCCAAGTTCCGCTTCCGGGGCCGGCATCTGTCGCTGCTGCTCGTCATCTCGATGATGATGCTGCCGCCGCAGGTGATCATCATTCCGATGTACCTGTTCTGGGCCAAGCAGATGGATCTCTCGGGCACGCTCTGGCCGCTGATCGTCCCGATGGCCTTCGGTGACGCCTTCGCGATCTTCCTGCTGCGCCAGTTCCTGCTGACGATCCCGAACGAGTACATCGAGGCGGCGAGGATCGACGGGTGCGGCGAGCTGCGCACCCTCCTCAAGGTCGTGCTCCCGATGGCGAAGCCCGGCATCGCCGCCGTGGCGCTGTTCCAGTTCTTCTACTGCTGGAACGACTACTTCGGACCGCAGATCTACACCTCCGACAACCCGGCGGCGTACACCCTGAGTTACGGCCTGGAGTCCTTCAAGGGCGCACACCACACCGACTGGAATCTGACCATGGCCGCGACCGTCCTGGTCATGGCCCCTGTGATCCTCGTCTTCTTCTTCGCCCAGAAGGCGTTCGTCGAGGGAGTCGCACTGACCGGAGTGAAGGGCTAGCCGAAATGAAGCTCGCTGTCGTGGGGGGCGGCTCCACGTACACCCCCGAACTGATCGACGGATTCGCGCGGTTGCGCGACACCCTGCCCGTCACGGAACTCGTCCTCGTCGACCCGGCAGCCGACCGGCTGGAGCTGGTCGGCGGGCTGGCCCGGCGGATCTTCGCCAGGCAGGGCCACGAAGGGAAGATCGTCACCACCTCCGACGTCGACACCGGGGTGGAGGGCGCGGACGCCGTGCTGCTCCAGCTGCGGGTCGGCGGCCAGGCCGCCAGGAACCAGGACGAGACCTGGCCCCTGGAGTGCGGCTGCGTCGGCCAGGAGACCACCGGCGCCGGCGGTCTCGCCAAGGCGCTGCGGACGGTGCCGGTCGTCCTGGACATCGCCGAGCGGGTCCGGCGCACCAACCCGGACGCCTGGATCATCGACTTCACCAACCCCGTCGGCATCGTCACGCGCGCGCTGCTCCAGGCCGGCCACAAGGCCGTCGGGCTGTGCAACGTGGCCATCGGCTTCCAGCGGAAGTTCGCCCGGCTGCTCGACGTGACCCCGGCCGACGTCCACCTCGACCACGTCGGGCTCAACCACCTGACCTGGGAGACCGCCGTTCGGCTCGGCGGCCCGGAGGGCGAGAACGTGCTGCCGCGGCTGCTCGCCGAACACGGTGACACGATCGCCGACGATCTCCGTCTGCCCCGCCTGGTCATGGACCGCTTCGGAGTCGTCCCCTCGTACTACCTGCGCTACTTCTACGCGCACGACGAGGTCGTACGGGAGATGGGCACCAAGCCCTCGCGGGCCGCCGAGGTCGCCGCGATGGAGAAGGAGCTCCTGGAGATGTACGGCGACCCGGCACTCGACGAGAAGCCGGCGCTGCTCGCCAAGCGCGGCGGGGCCTTCTACTCGGAGGCCGCCGTCGATCTCGCCGCGTCCCTGCTGGGCGGCGGAGGCTCGCCCTACCAGGTGGTGAACACGTACAACAACGGCACGCTGCCGTTCCTCGCCGACGACGCCGTCGTCGAGGTGCAGGCGGCGGTTGGGGCGAACGGTGCGACGCCGCTGCCGGTGGCCCCGCTCGACCCGCTGTACGCCGGGCTGATCTCCCACGTGTCCGCCTACGAGGACCTGGCGCTGGAGGCGGCGCTGCGCGGGGGCCGGGACCGGGTGTTCAAGGCGCTGCTCGCCCACCCGCTGGTCGGGCAGTACGAGTACGCCGAGGGCCTCACCGACCGGCTGATCGCCCACAACCGGGAGCACCTCGCGTGGGCGTGAACCTCGACGGCGCGCTCCTGGCGATCGACGCGGGCAACAGCAAGACCGACGTGGCGATCGTGGGGGCGGACGGGACCGTGCTCGGCTCGGCGCGCGGCGGCGGGTTCCAGCCGCCCGTGGCCGGTGTCGAGGCGGCCCTGGACGTCCTGGCCGAGACCGTGGGGCGGGCTGCCGCCCCGACGGGCCGCCCCCTGGACTTCGCGCACGTCTCCGCGTGCCTGGCCAACGCCGATCTCCCGGTGGAGGAGGCGGAGTTGAAGGCGGGTCTCGACGCGCGGGGCTGGAGCCCGTCCGTACGGGTGTACAACGACACCTTCGCCGTCCTGCGCGCCGGGCTCGACGAGCCGCGGGGGGTCGCGGTGGTGTGCGGGGCGGGGATCAACTGCGTCGGGATGCTCCCCGACGGCCGGACCGCCCGCTTCCCCGCCCTCGGGAAGATCTCCGGCGACTGGGGCGGCGGCAGTGGACTCGCCGAGGAGGCGCTGTGGTTCGCCGCCCGCGCGGAGGACGGGCGGGGTGAACCGACGGCGCTGGCCCGGACGTTGCCCGAGCACTTCGGGCTGCCGACCATGTACGCGCTGATCGAGGCGCTGCACCGGGGAAGCGTCGCGTACGAGCGGCGGCACGAGCTGACGCCGGTGCTGTTCCGTACGAGCGCCGGGGGTGACGCGGTCGCCCGCTCGCTGGTGCGGCGGCTGGCCGAGGAGGTCGTCGCGCTGTCGGCGGTCGCGCTCGGCCGGCTCGGCCTGCTCGACGAGGAGGCTCCGGTGGTGCTGGGCGGCAGCGTGCTGGCCGCGCGCCATCCCGAGCTGGACGGTCTGATCGCCGAACTCCTCGCGGTGAAGGCGCCGAAGGCGGTGGTGGGTGTGGTCGCCGCGCCACCGGTGCTGGGTGCGGCCCTCCTCGCCCTCGACGAGACGGCGGCGGCGCCGGAGGCCGCGGCACGGCTGCGGCTCCACTACGCCTGAGGGACGTCGCGTACGCCTCAGGTCGCGTACGCCTCAGGTCGCGTGCGCCCGAGGCTCCGCGGCCGGATGACAGGGCGTCTCCCCCACGGGGGGGCGCCCCGTCTCTCGTTCACCCGTTCGTGTCGGTCCGTCCGTGGAACCGATGAGGGCGAAAAGCCGTATTCATAGCAGGGGGTTCGCCTACGGGGCCGGCGCGACATGGGGCACGATAAGACAAGATCCAGTCAATCCTGGTGTGCGGGTGGGGCCCCTGAGGCCATACTGCTGGCCGGGAACGTCGGACCGAGGGGGAGGCCACGTTGACACACCCGCCGAATGCGCCCGCCGCCTCGGCGCCGGGCAGCGTGCCCGCGCACCCGCTTCCGGGTGTGCCCGCGCAGGCGTCGCCGCCGTCCGGTGCGCCCGTGTCCCCGTCCCCCGTCGCCCCGCCATCGGCAGGCCCGCCCGCCGGGCGCACGCCGTGGGACGAGGTCCGTGCGCGGCTGCGCCGCGCGGCCACGACCGAGCCGGGCCGCCTCCAGATCCTCGGTGCCGTACTGGCCCTGCTCGTCGTCGCGTTCGGCGCCGTGACCGCCTACGAGGTCTCCGACCGGGCCGGCTCCGCCGACGACGTGGTGACCCGCAGCCAGCCGCTGAGCGCCGACGCGGCGGACATCTACCGCTCCCTCGCCGACGCCGACACGGCGGCCGCCAGCGCCTTCCTGTCCAAGGAGCGGGACCCCGCCGACCTCCAGAAGCGGTACACGGACGACATCACCACCGCGTCGCGGCTCCTGGTCAAGGCGGCGGCGAGCACCGGCGGCTCGTCGCAGTCCGCCCGTGAGATCACCACGCTCAACGAACAACTCCCGCGCTACACCGGCCTGATCGAGCGGGCGCGGGCCGCCAACCGGCAGGGCCTGCCGCTCGGCGGCGCCTATCTGCGGTACGCGAACCAGCTGATGACCACGCAGCTGCTGCCCGCGGCCGAGCGGCTGTACGAGGCGGAGACCGAGCGGCTGCAGCGGGACGACGAGGACGCCCGGGACTGGCCGTTCCTCTCCCTCGCGCTCGGGGTCGCGGCCCTCGCCGTCCTGGTCCGGGCCCAGCGCCGCAGCTACGCGCGGACGAACCGGGTCTTCAACCAGGGGCTGCTCGCCGCGACCGCCGCCTCCGTGATCGTGCTCCTCTGGCTCGCCGCCGCGCACACCGTCGCCCGCGCCGGGCTCGACGACGCCCGTGAGCACGGGCAGAGCTCGCTCCAGGTCCTCAACGCCGCCCGGATCAGCTCCCTCAAGGCGCGGGCCAACGAGAACCTGACGCTGGTCGCCCGGGGCGCGGTCCTCACCGACGACGGCAAGAACGACAAGTACGAGACGGACTACACGACCAGCATGGAGTCGCTGACCACCGCACTCGCCGAGGCGCGTGAGCTGGCCGACGACGACGCCGGCCGTGACCCGCTGAGCGCCGCCGCGGAGGGTACGGCCGACTGGCGCGAGCGCCACAAGGACGCCCGGGCCAAGGACGACGCCGGCAACTACGAGGGCGCGCGGACCAGCGTAGTCGGACCCGGCGCCTCCACGGGGCAGTCCTTCGACCGGGTCGACGCGGCCCTGAAGCAGGCCCTGGACCACGAGCAGGGCGAGTTCACCCGGGCCGCCGAGGGCGGCCTGGGCGCGCTCACCGCCCTCCCGCTGGGCGCGGCCGCGCTCGGAATCCTCGGCGCGGTGGGCGCCGTGACGGGCATCAACCGCAGGCTTTCGGAGTACCGGTGAGAGGGGGCGGGATGCGGAACGGCGTCGACGGCGCGAGGAAGCGCGGACCGGCCCGGCTCCTCGGCGGGCGCCCTCTGGGGCGGCTGCGCGGCTGGGGCGGTGTGGGGGCGATGGCGGTGGCCTGCGGGCTGACCGCGTCACTGACCCTGCTGCCGCTGACCCACAGCGCGAACGGAGCCCCCGTCTCCCCCGTGGTGAGCGGCCCGGGGGTCGGTGCCGGTGTGCAGGTCAAGGCGGACACCTGCCGGAACCCCGAGGCCTCGCTCACCCCGTCCACCGCCGACGGCCCGGCCGTGGAGGCGATCAAGGCACGCGGCAAGCTCGTCGTCGGCGTCGACCAGAACAGCTTCAACTGGGGGTACTTCAACCCCGAGACCAGGGAGCTGGAAGGGTTCGACATCGCGCTGGCCAGGGCGATCGCCAAGGACCTGCTGGGCAGCGAGGACGCGATCATCTTCCGCACGATCCCCACCAACCAGCGGATCGCGGCCCTGGACAGCGGGAAGGTCGACCTCGTCGTCCGCACGATGACGATCAACTGCAAGCGGATCGAGCAGGTCGCCTTCTCGACGGCCTACTTCCAGGCCGGTCAGCAGGTCCTCGCGCCCAAGGACTCCACCGACATCACCGGGTACGACTCCTCGCTCGGCGGCAAGCGGGTCTGCACGGCGGAGGGCTCCACGGCCTACGAGGCCCTGGTGGACAAGTCCTTCGGCGCCACGTTCAAGGACGAGGGGGACGGCACCGGGAAAGACCGGGACCGCTTCACCGTCCCGAACCAGCTGGACTGCCTGGCCCGGCTCCAGATGGGCGAGGTCGACGCCGTCGTCACCGACAACGCGCTGGCGGCGGGGCAGGCCGCCCAGGACCCGGCCGTCGAGCTCAAGGGCAGTCCTTTCACCACCGAGTACTACGGAGTCGCCGCCAAACTCGGCAACGACGACCTGGTCCGCCGGGTCAACCACGTCCTCGTGCAGTACCGCCAGGGCGCCTGGACGGCGGCGTACGACAAGTGGCTGAAGGCGGACCTGCCCGGGATATCCGGGCCGCCCGCACCCATGTACAAGTAGAGCGAGAGGTGATCGATGGGCGTCGCGGGCACCCCCGGGCCGGTGATGGACCGGGACGAGGTGGACCGTGCGCTGGCGCGGCTCGGCGCGGAGCACAAGGCGATCGAGGACTCGCTGCTGGCGCTCCAGGACCACGCGGGCCGCAGGCTGCTCGAAGGCGCCGAGCTGACCGGGACCACCCGGGACCGCTGGCACTCCACCGAGCGGACGATCACCCTGCTCTGGACGTACTTCGACGCCTACACGGACGCCCTGCACGACGCCCGTGAGCTGCGGGCACGCCGGCGCTGGGCCAGCCGCGACGACCTGGTGGAGCTGACCGAGCGGCTGCGCGGCGAGAGCGTGCTCGTCGCCGGCGGCGCGCAGCAGCCCGCGGCCGCGTCGCTCACCGGCCCCGCCCGGCTCTCCGAGCGGTTCACGCTGGAGCGGCTGGTCGCCCGGATGAACGAGCTGTACGCCTCCTCGCTCGACATGGTCGTGACCGCCGACGCCGTCTGGTCCGCGCTGCCCGCGCGGATAGACCTCCTTGCCGCCGAGCTGGGGCGGACCCGCTCGCTCGCGCACTCCGTCGGGGTGCGGCCGGGCGAGCATCCGGCCGGGGACGAGCTGGAGGCGATCACGGCCGAGCTGAGCGCGCTGCGCTCCCAGGTCGTCACCGACCCGCTGGCCTTCTGGCGGCCCGCCGCGGGGAGTTCGGCGCCGGGTGGCGGGCGCCCCGACACCGAGCGGTACGACCGGGCGGCCCGCGCGCTGGAGGACATCCGGCGGGAGATCGAGGCGGTCCTCGCGGTCCGGCAGGACTCCGAGGACCGGCTGCTGCGGCTGCGGGACGTCCTCTCGCGCGCCGACCGGACGCTCGCCGAGGCACGGGTGGCGCGCGGCGAGGTCCTCGCCAAGATCGCCGCCTCCGAGGTGCCGGCGGTCAGCGGCCCTCCGACGGTGCTCCAGGAACGTCTCTCGACGGCCGCCGAGTACCGCCGGCACGCCCAGTGGCACCGGCTCTCGCCGCTCCTGGAATCGCTGGAGCAGGAGGCCGAGGACGAACTGCAGCGCGCCCGCGCGTCCCTGACCGCCGTCACCGCGCCGCTCGCGGTCCGCGCCGAGCTGCGCGGCCGGCTCGACGCGTACAAGGCGAAGGTGGCCCGGCTCGGCGCGGCGGAGGATCCGCTGCTGATCGAGCGGTACGACGCGGCGCGCCGGATGCTGTGGAGCGCGCCCTGCGACCTGCGCGTCGCCGAGCAGGCGGTCCTGCGCTACCAGCAGGCCGCGGCCGAGGTTCTGTCCGGACCCAGAGATGCCAGGGGGAGTCAGTGGTGAGCACCTGTCAGCGTCCCTCGTGCGAGGGATCGTACGAGGACATGGGCGGCGGCGAGCTGTACTGCGACACCTGCGGGCTCGCTCCGGTCGTCGCCGCGGGCGGCATGCTCCAGGCCAACCCGACCGGGATGGCGGTGCCCGGCAAGGGGTCGGCCCCGTCCCGGTCGAGCTCGCGCTCCTCCTCCCGCAGCTCCACGCGCTCCTCCCGCTCGTCCACGTCCCGGCGTTCGGTCTCCGGGCGCCTGTCGCGTTCCCTGTCGGGCGGGAGCAGCGGCCGTTCGGTGTCGGTGCGCAGCTCCGGCTCGTCGACCGCGCAGTCCGGGCGGAACCGGCTGGGCGCCGGCCTGGTGGCGATCCCCGAGGTGCCGCGCCCCGACCCGCGCGCCGCGGTGATGGAGAACCCCGAGGTTCCCGAGCGGAAGCGATTCTGCTCCCGCTCGGACTGCGGCGCCCCGGTGGGCCGTGCGCGCGGCGACCGGCCGGGCCGTACGGAGGGTTTCTGCACCAAGTGCGGTCATCCGTACTCCTTCGTACCGAAGCTGCGCGGCGGGGACGTCGTGCACGGGCAGTACGAGGTCGCGGGCTGCCTCGCGCACGGCGGCCTCGGCTGGATCTACCTCGCCGTCGACCGGGCGGTCTCCGACCGCTGGGTGGTCCTCAAGGGCCTGCTGGACACCGGCGACCAGGACGCGATGGCGGCGGCGATCTCCGAGCGCCGCTTCCTCGCCGAGATCGAGCACTCCAACATCGTCCGGATCTACAACTTCGTCGAGCACCTCGACGCGCGCACGGGCTCCCTGGACGGCTACATCGTCATGGAGTACGTCGGCGGCAAGGCGCTCAAGGAGATCGCCAACGACCGCCGCACGCCGGACGGCCGGCGCGATCCGCTGCCGGTCGAGCAGGCCTGCGCGTACGGGATCGAGGCCCTGGAGGCGCTCGGCCACCTGCACAGCCGGAACCTGCTGTACTGCGACTTCAAGGTCGACAACGCGATCCAGAGCGAGGACCAGCTCAAGCTGATCGACATGGGCGCGGTCCGGCGGATGGACGACGACGAGTCCGCGATCTACGGCACGGTGGGCTACCAGGCGCCGGAAGTGGCCGAGGTCGGCCCGTCGGTGGCCAGCGATCTCTACACCGTGGCGCGCACGCTCGCCGTGCTGACCTTCGACTTCCAGGGGTACACGAACGTCTTCGTCGACTCGCTGCCCGACCCGGAGCACATCGAGGTCTTCCGGACGTACGAGTCGTTCTACCGTCTCCTTGTCCGCGCGACGGACCCCGACCCCGCCCGCCGTTTCGCCTCCGCGCAGGAGATGGCGGAGCAGCTGACGGGCGTCCTGCGCGAGGTCGTCGCCCTCCAGTCGGGCCGTCCGCGCCCGGCCCTTTCGACCCTGTTCGGCACGGAACTCCGGGTCACGGACACCGAGTTGTTCGCGGAGCTGACGGAGGACGTCTCCCTCCTGGGCGCGCGGCAGCAGGCACGGGGCCGTGGCCGGACGGCGGCGCGGCCCGTCGCGCCGCAGGCGCTTCCCGAGCAGACGCCGCCGGCGCTTCCCGCGCAGACGCCGAGCGGGGCGTTCCTCGCACCGCTCGACGGACGGACGGCCTCGCTCGCGCTGCCCGTGCCACGGGTGGACCCCGGGGACCCCAACGCCGGTTTCCTCGCCGGTCTGATGGCCTCCGCCCCGGCCGAGCTGATCAGCGCCCTCGGCACCGCGCCCGCGCCCTCCCTGGAGCTGCGGCTGCGCGAGCTGCGGGCCCTCCTGGAGATGGCCGACCTCGGCTCCGCCGGGCGCGCGCTCGCCACGCTGGAGGAGGAGCACCCGGACGACTGGCGGGTCGTCTGGTACCGCGGCGTGACCTCCCTGGTGACCGGCGACCACGAGCACGCGGCGCTCTCCTTCGACGCGGTCTACGACGCTTTCCCCGGTGAGCCCGCGCCCAAGCTGGCCCTGGGAATCTGCGCGGAGGTGCTCGGCCAGCTGGACAACGCGGCCGAGTACTACCGCCTGGTGTGGGCGACCGACCCCGGCTTCGTGAGCGCCGCGTTCGGGCTCGCCCGGGTGCGCCTCGCGGCGGGCGACCGTACCGGAGCCGTACGGACCCTGGAGTCGGTGCCGGAGGCGTCCATCCACTACACGGCGGCCCGGGTCGCGGCCGTACGGGCGCGGCTGCGGCGGCGGGCGGCGCACGAGCCGCTCGGCGCGGACCTCACGGCGGCCGCGGCCCAGGTCTCCGCGCTCCAGGACTTCGGTCTGGACGCGGTGCGCCGGGAGACGCTGTCGACGGAGGTCCTCGGCTCGGCGCTCGACTGGGTACTCTCCGGGAGTCCCGGCACGGCTCCGGGCGGAGCGCGGCTGCTCGGCAGCGAACTGGACGAGCGCGGGCTGCGCTTCGGCCTCGAACGCTCGTACCGGGTGCTCGCCCGGCTCGCTCAGCGGGGCGAGGAGAGGATCGAACTGGTGGAGCGGGCCAACCGTTTCCGCCCCCGGACGTGGGTGTGAGTATGTCCCAGAAGCCCCAGCACGAAATCTCCGCCTGCCCCGGCTGCGCGGAGCCGCTGGAGTCGGGTGACCGGTTCTGCGGGGCGTGCGGTCACGACCTCGCGGCCGTCCCGGCCGCGGCCCCGGAGCCGGACCGTCCCACGGTCGCGATCGGTACTCCGGTGAACTGGCCCGAGCCCCCGCCCCGCGAGCCGGGCGCGCTCTCGACGGCCACGCAGCACCCGGGCGACCTCCCGGGCACGGACTCGGGCGGCCGCGACCTGCCGACGCCGGCGGTCCGCACGGACGGCCCGCCCCTGGCCGCAGCCCCGGAGCCGGCCGTCTCCGCCGGCCCCCAGGGCGACTTCACGCTCGCCGCGCCCGACCCGCGCGCGGCCGCGCAGCTCGCCACCCCGGCCGCCGGGACCAAGCTGTGCGTCGCCTGCCGTGCCGGAGCCGTGGACCCCGACGGGTACTGCGAGAACTGCGGGCACGCCCAGCCGCGCGAACGCGACCACATGGAGCAGGAGCTCTCCACCGTCGCCGCCGTCAGCGACCGCGGGCTGCGCCACCACCGCAACGAGGACGCGTTCGCGGTCTCGGCCACCGCGCTGCCCGACGGCTCCCCCGCCTCCCTGGCGATCGTCTGCGACGGCGTCTCCTCCGCGACCCGCCCCGACGAGGCCTCCGCGGCCGCCGCGCGGGCGGCCGGGCAGTCGCTGCTCTCCGCCCTGCCCCGCGGCACCCATCCGCAGCAGGCCATGCACGAGGCCATCGTCGCCGCCTCCGAGGCGGTCAACTCCCTCGCCGAGGAGCCCGGCCAGGGCGGCATGGAGCACGATCAGCACCGCCACCAGAACGCCCCGGCCTGCACCATCGTCGGCGCGGTCGTCGCCGACGGACTGCTGATCGTCGGCTGGGTCGGCGACAGCCGCGCCTACTGGGTGCCGGACGACCGCACCTCCCCGCCCGCCCGGCTCACCCAGGACGACTCCTGGGCGGCCCAGATGGTCGCCACGGGCCTGATGAACGAGGCGGAGGCGTACGCCGACGCACGCGCCCACGCCATCACGGGCTGGCTCGGCGCCGACGCGTACGAACTGGAGCCGCACACCGCCGCGTTCAAGCCCGACCGGCCCGGGGTGGTCGTGGTCTGCACCGACGGGCTCTGGAACTACGCGGAGGCCGCCGACGAGATGGCCCGGGTCGTCCCCGCGGACGCCGCGGGACGCCCGCTGCACGGCGCCCAGGTGCTGGTCGGCCACGCCCTGGACGGCGGGGGCCACGACAACGTAACAGTGGCCCTGCTGCCGTTCGCCCTCTCACCGCAAGGGGCAGGATCGGCCTGAACGGTCGCCGGTCCCCTGTCCCTCCCACCCTTCACGCTTGTCCGGTCGAGGAGCCTCAACCCATGGCGAACTTCTCCAAGTCGAACGTGCCGCAGTTCTCGGTCGACGTGTACCAGAACGAGTTCCTGCCGGAGGGCGGCCGCGAGGTCAACGCCATCGTCACGGTCACCTCGACCGGCGGCGGCACGAGCGGCCGTGCGGCGCCGAGCGCCGGCGCCGGCACGGACGCGGGCGTCGTGATCATGCTCGACTGCTCGGGTTCGATGGACTACCCGCCGACGAAGATGCGGGGCGCCCGGGATGCCACGGCCGCCGCCATCGACGCCCTGCGCGACGGCACCTCCTTCGCCGTCGTCGCCGGCACGCACGTGGCGAAGGAGGTGTACCCGGGCGACGGCCGGCTCGCCGTCGCCGGGCCCGCGACCCGTGGCCAGGCGAAGGACGCACTGCGCCGGCTGAGCGCGGGCGGCGGTACGGCCATCGGCACCTGGCTGCGCCTCGCGGACCGGCTGCTCGGCTCCGCCGAGGTGTCGATCCGGCACGGCATCCTGCTCACCGACGGGCGCAACGAGCACGAGTCGCCCGAGGACCTGCGGGCCGCGCTCGACGCGTGCACGGGCCGCTTCACCTGTGACGCGCGCGGTGTCGGTACGGACTGGGAGGTCAAGGAGGTCACCGGCATCGCCTCCGCGCTGCTCGGCACGGCCGACATCGTCGCCGATCCGCAGGGCCTCACGGCGGACTTCACGACCATGATGGAGAACGCCATGGGCAAGGAGGTCGCGGACGTCGCGCTCCGCCTGTGGACCCCGGTCGGGGTGGAGATCGGATTCGTGAAGCAGGTCGCACCGACCGTCGAGGAGCTGACCGCGCGCCGTACGGAGGCGACCCCGCGGGCCGGCGACTACCCGACCGGATCGTGGGGCGACGAGTCCCGTGACTACCACGTGTGCGTACGGGTTCCCCAGGCCGGAATCGGCCAGGAGATGCTCGCGGCCCGCGTCTCCCTGATCGTCCCCGACCCGCTGGGCGGCGCCCCGACGACGCTCGGCCAGGGCCTGGTGCGGGCCGTGTGGACGGACGACATGGCGATGTCCACGTCGATCAACCCCCAGGTCGCGCACTACACCGGTCAGGCCGAGCTGGCGCAGGTCATCCAGCAGGGGCTGGACGCCCGCAAGTCCGGCGACCACGACGGGGCGACGGCGAAGCTGGGGCGCGCGGTGCAGTTGGCGGCCGCCTCCGGCAACGAGGACACCGCGAAACTCCTTTCGAAGGTGGTGGACGTCGTCGACGCGGCGACGGGTACTGTGCGTTTGAAGGCGAAGGTCGCGGATGCGGACGAGATGACTCTCGAGACCCGCTCCACCAAGACCGTTCGCGTCAAGAAGTAGCCCGGCCACGGGCCGGACGACGAGAGGGGGAAGCACCGACATGCCGACCTGCCCGAACGGACACCAGTCGGTCTCCGACGACTGGTGCGAGGTCTGCGGCCACCGCATGGCCGGGGCGGGTGCGCCGGCGGGTGCCGTACCGCCGCCTCCCCCGCCGCCGCCCGCGTACGGCTACCCCGGTCCCGGCGGCCCCGGTGGTCCCGGCGGCCCCCCTGGCCCCCCGCCCGGGGGCTACGACCCGAACGCGACCGCCCAGGCGGAGCTCTGCCCCCAGTGCCGCACCCCGCGCGAGGCCATGGCCCCGTTCTGCGAGGAGTGCCGCTGGAACTTCCTGACCAACACCGCGACCTCGTACACCCCGGTCGCACCGCCCTCGCCGCAGCAGAGCCCGCCGCCGGGCCTCAACCTGCCGCCGGGCTTCCAGTCGCCGCCGCGGCCGCCGCAGCCCCAGCAGCCGGATCCGTACGAGTACCAGGGCTCGCGGCCCTCGCAGATGAACCGGCCGGCCGAGCCGCTCTCCGCCGACCCCACGCACCACCAGGCGCCGCCGCAGCGCCCGCCGGCCCCGCAGCCGCCGCAGCAGCAGCATCAGCCGCCGCAGGGGTTCCAGCAGGGTCCGCCGGCTCCGCCGGCCTTCTTCCAGGCACCGCCGCCGGGCGCACCGCACGTGCAGCAGGGCCCGCCGGCGCCTCCGGCCGCGCCGCAGCGGCAGGCGCCGCCCGGTGGGGGCGGTGACGACTGGCTGCTGCCGCCGCCGTCGCAGCCGCAGGCTCCCCCGCCGCCCCAGCAGCAGTTCCAGCCGCAGCACCAGCAGCCCCAGCCGCCTCAGCAGCAGTTCCAGCCGCCCCGGCCGGCCGCGGGCTGGTCGGCGTACATCGGGCCGGACCGCGAGTACTTCCTGGCGATGATGCAGCGCAGCGGACCGGAGGCCACGGGCCTGAACCTGCCCGCGTACTCCCCCGAGAAGCACCTGCCGCTCCAGGGCAACCAGGTCAGCATCGGCCGCCGTCGGCACTCCACCGGCGAATCCCCGGACATCGACCTGTCGGTGCCGCCGGAGGACCCGGGCGTCTCGCACCAGCACGCCGTGCTGGTGCAGCAGCCGGACGGCTCGTGGGCGGTGGTGGACCAGAACTCCACCAACGGAACCACGATCAACGGGGCAGAGGAACCGATTCAGCCCTACGTGCCGGTCCAGCTCCAGGACGGCGACCGGGTGCACGTCGGCGCCTGGACGACGATCACCGTCAGACGCGGCTAGCCGCTCGGCAGTGGCCAGGCGTAGGGCCCCTCGGGGGTGTCCAGCCAGGCCCACTGCCGGCCCCCGCTCACCGTCACCCCGAAGCGCTCCCGCTCCGGCTGCCTCTCGCGCTGCCAGAGCGCGAGCGCTTCGCGCGCGTCGAGGGTCGCCTCCACCAGCGTGCGCAGGAACTGGAAGCGGTCGTCGTCGAACACGTGCCGGGGCAGCCCCATCGGCCGCCCGCGCGGGAAGTGGGCGTTGCCGCCGCGCAGGGCGACGAAGTACGCGGACGTGGCCAGGAACCGCCCCTCGGCGTGCGAGGCGTCGCGGACCCGGAGCCGGAGCAGCCCCGTGGAGAGCGGTGCGACGACGACGGCGTCGGGGCGGCACTGCGCGAGCCAGGTGTACGGGATCGACGGCAGCGTGCAGGTCGCGATGATCCGGTCGAAGGGAGCGCGCCCGGCGCAGCCGCGGGCGCCGTCGCCGGTGATCACCGCGGGCCGGTGCCCGGCGGCGGCGAGATGGGTCCGGGCGGACTCGGTGATCTCCTCGTCGATGTCGACGGTGGTGACGTGTTCCGCGCCGAGGCGGTGGCTGAGCAGGGCGGCGTTGTACCCGGTGCCGGCGCCGATCTCCAGGACGTCGTGACCGTCCCGTACGTCCAGCGCCTCCAGCATCTCGGCCATCAGGGAGGGCTGGCTGGACGAGGTGACCAGCTCCCCGTCCCGTACCCGGGTGGCCAGCGGTGCGTCCCGGTAGGCCCCGCGCAGCCAGCGGGCGCGGCGGGCCGGGTCGGGGTCGCCGGACCAGAGCCGCTCGTAGCCGCCGAGCCCGGAGACGTAGTAGTAGGGGACGAACAGATGCCGGGGCACGTCCGAGAACGCCGCGCGCCAGGCGGGGTCGCCCAGCGCGCCGTACGCCTCGATCTCCCGCACCAGCGCCCGTCGCGCCCGCGCGCCCTCCTCGGCGAACCCGTCCCGCTGAGCGCCCATGCCTCCACTGTCCTGCGCGGGCGGTGGGGAGGCGAGCGGTCCCTGTGGTCCTAGACCTCCGGTCCTCGGTCGGGGCATCTGAGACGATGGAACGGTGATGGAGATTCCGCGCGGCACACTTCAGGAGCAGACCTTCTACGAGCAGGTGGGTGGCGAGGAGACCTTCCGGCGTCTCGTCCGCCGCTTCTACCAGGGAGTCGCGGAGGACCCGCTGCTGCGGCCCATGTACCCCGAGGAGGACCTCGGCCCGGCCGAGGAGCGCCTCGTGCTCTTCCTGATCCAGTACTGGGGCGGCCCCCGCACGTACAGCGACAACCGAGGACATCCGCGGCTGCGGATGCGGCACGCCCCGTTCACGGTCGACAAGGCGGCGCACGACGCCTGGCTGAGGCACATGCGCGTGGCCGTGGACGAACTCGGTCTGGCGCCGGAGCACGAGAGCCAGCTGTGGAAGTACCTGACGTATGCGGCGGCCTCGATGGTGAACACCGCGGAATGACGCCTTCCGGAGCGCATTCCGGAACATGACCCCCGGATAACGGTCACAATCCAGTCAAGGTCGTCGCGCAAGCGGTTTCCACCGGCACGTGCCCTCTGAAAGCATCGGACGAACGTTCGGCGGGGTTCGGGGGGATGCGTGACCGGGTTCGTACTGCTGCGTGTGCGGGCGCACCGGTTGCTGCTCGCCGCGGCGCTCCTCGCCGTCCTGCTGACCACCTCCGTGCTCGCGACCCTCGCCGCGTTCTCCGGCTCCGTCGGCGACGCCGCCCTCCAGGGCACGCTGCGGGGCCGCGCCGCGCCGGCCGCCGCGCTGGTGGTGACCGGGCAGGTCCCGCCGGCCAAGCGCGAGAGCGCCGACACCGCCACGCGCGAGGCGGCGGGCCGGACCTTCGACGGGCTGCCGGTGACCGTACGGAAGCTGGAACGCTCCGGTCCCTACGCACTGCCGCGCACCCTGCAGAGCGCGGCCGCGCGCCTGGGCGAGCCCGACCTCACCCACTTCGCGGTCCTCGACCGTTCGCGGCTCGCGCTCGTCAGCGGCGGGTGGCCGGGCGACACCCGGGGCGCCACGGTCGACGTGGCGGTGCCCGAGGAGGCCGCCCGACGGCTGCGGATCGGGCCGGGAACCGTGCTCGACCTCGCCGACCGGTTCGGCGGGAAGCCGGTGCGGGCCCGGGTCACCGGGCTGTACCGGCCCGCCGACGCCACCGACCTGTACTGGCAGTTGGACCACGCGGGCGGCCGCGGCGTGAAGACCGTCGACTTCACGACGTACGGTCCCCTGCTCATCGACCCCGCCGTGCTCCGCGCCGGGAGGGTCACCTCCGGTGAGACGGCCTGGCTGGCCGCCGCCGACTTCACCGGGGTCACCACCGCCCGCATGGACGCGCTCCGTGCCTCCGCGACGGCCGGGCCGCAGGCCCTGATCGCCGACACCGCGCCCTTCGGCGGCGCCGTCAGCGCGCACACCTCGCTGCCGACCGTCCTGGAGCAGACCGAGCGGTCCCTGCTGGTCTCCCGGTCCACGCTGATGATCGTCGCCGTGCAGCTGGTGCTGCTCGCCGCGTACGCCCTCCTGCTCGTCGCCCGCCTGCTCAGCTCCGAGCGGTCCGTCGAGACCGCGGTGCTACGCGCCCGCGGTGGTTCGCGGCGCCGGATCGCCGCGCTCGCCGCCGCGGAGGCGCTGCTGCTCGCCCTGCCGGCGGCCGTGATCGCCCCGCTGCTCGCCGGGCCGCTGACCCGGCTGCTCGCGGGCCGCGCCTCTCTCGACGCCCTCGGCGTACGGCTCGACGACGTCCCGCTCGGCCAGGTCTGGCTGGTCGCGGCGCTCGTCGCCGTGTGCTGCGCCGCCGCCGTCGTGGCCCCCGCCCTGGGTGCCGGGGACGATGGGACCGTCACCCTGCGCAAGGGGCGTGCCGCGGCGCTGCCCGCGCCCGTACGGGCCGGGGCGGACATCGGGCTGCTCGTGGTCGCGGGTGTGGCCTACTGGCAGCTCGACCGCCAGACCGGCGGCTCCGGCGGTGGCTCCGGCGGCGGTGCGCTCAGCGGCGACCGCGGAGGTTCGCTCGGCATCGATCCGCTGCTCGTCGCCGCGCCCGCACTCGCGCTGCTCGCCGGCACCGTCCTGACGCTGCGGCTGCTGCCGCCCGCCGCCAGGCTCGCGGAGCGGCGTGCCGCGAGCGGTCGCGGGCTCCCGGTCGCGCTCGCGGGCTGGCAGTTCAGCCGTCGCCCGCTGCGCGGCGCGGGTCCGGTGCTGCTGCTCGTCCTCGCCGTCGCGATGGGCATGCTCGCCGTCGGGCAGAGCGCCTCCTGGGACCGCTCGCAGGAGGACCGGGCCGACTTCCGAACGGGAACGGAGCTGCGGGTCCTGAGCGCCGGCGGCGCCGATCCGTCCCGGGCCGGGCAGTTCGCGGCCCTGCCGGGCGTCCGCTCGGTCGCCCCCGCACACCGGGCCACGACGAGCTTCGCCGGCAACCGCACCGCGACCGTCCTCGCTCTGGACACCCGGCACGCGGCCGACGGCCTCCTGCTCCGTGAGGACCTCGCGGACTCCCCGGCCCGCGAGCTGCTCGCCCCGCTCGCCCCGAAGGCGGGTCCGCGGCCGGGCATCGTGCTGCCCGTCGACAGCCGGGGCCTGGCGTTCGACCTGCGGCGCACGGCGCCGCGCGGCGCGGCCCCGGCCCAGGTGACGGTGGTCGTGGAGGACCCGTACGGCGTTCCGTACCGACAGCTCCTCGGGCCGCTGCCCGCCGACGGCCGCTCGCACCGGCTCACCCTCGACCTGGGCGGCCCGGGAGAGGCCCCGAGCTCGCCCGTGGGCCCGCTGACGCTGACGGGCGTGGAGCTGGACGGAACGGTCGCGGACGGGCGGGCCGGCAGGCAGACCTTCGCCGTCGAGCGGCTCCTCTCCCGCCACGAGGGCGGCGCCGAGCGCCCGGTCGAGGCCGTCGCCTCCCTCGTCTCCTGGCGCACCGGCTACCAGGAGAGCGGCGGCGAGGCCGGCGGCCCGGCCGCGCCGGCCGGACGGTCCGCCGGTGCGACACCGTACGAGGTGAGCTTCACGACCGGCCTGGCGGACCGGCAGGTCCTGTCCGGGCCGCAGGACTTCGTGCTGCGGATCAGCGCGCCGCGCAGCGCGCCGCCCGCGACGCTGAGCGGGGTGGCGACGGACGCGTTCCTGGCGGCCGCCGGAGCGAAGCGGGGCGACCGGGTCGAGGTGGCCCTCGGCAGTGTGCACCTGAAGGTGACGATCACCGACACCGTACGGGAGCTGCCGACCACCGGTGCCGGGGCCGGGGCCGTCTCCGCCCCGTCTGCCACGCCCGACGACGGGGGCGCGCTCCTGGTCGACCTGCAGGCGGCGAACCGGTTCCTCGCCGCCGACCCCACCGCCGCCCTCCAGCCCACCGAGTGGTGGCTGGCCACCGCCCCCGGCCGTGCCGACGACGTGGCGCGGGCCATGCGGGCCCGCCCCGACACGGACCCGACGCAGGTGCTCGTCCGGGACGAGGCGGCGGCCGAACTGCTCGGCGATCCTCTCGGCGCGGGCCCGAACGCGGCGCTGATGGCGGTCGCGGTGGCCGCGGCGGCACTCGCGGCGGTCGGTTTCGCGGTGAGCGCGGCCGGTTCGACGCGTGAACGGTCCGCGGAGTTCGGGGTGTTGCGGGCGCTGGGCGCCCCGCGCCGCCGGCTCGCCCGGCTGATCGCCGCCGAGCAGGGCCTGCTGGTCGGCATCGGACTGCTGGCGGGCGCGGCGCTCGGCACCGTGCTGACCCGGGCCGTCGTGCCCCTGATCGTGCTGACCGGACAGGCGTCGCAGCCCGTGCCGCGCGTCCTCGTCCAACTGCCGCCCGGGCACGTGGCCCTGCTGCTCGCCGGGGTCGCCGCGCTGCCGCTGCTGATCGTCGCCGCGATCGCGCTGCGCCGCACCGACCCTGCCGTGACCCTGCGGCACCAGGGGGAGCGGTGACGCGCCGCGCGGGCGGCCCGCCCCCCGCCGACGGCGCGGCGCCGACCCCACCGGTCCCCTCTCCCCCACCCGCCAGAAAGGCAGCCGCCATGCCCCGCACGCCCGCCCGCGCCGTGGCGCCCTGGGTGCGGACCCGGCTGCGGGTCGCCCCGGGAACGGCATGGGCCTTCGCGCTCCTCGTCCTGGTCACCGCGTTCCTCGCCGCCGCGCTCCCCCGGGCCGTCGACACGTACGAGTCCGAGGGTCTGCGGCACGACCTCGCCGGCGCGGCTCCGCGCAACACGGTGCTGGAATTCGCGGCTCCGATGCTCCGGCCCGACGACCCGTCGAACGGGCAGGCGACCGGCACGACCGCAGAGGACACGCTGCGGCAGCGGGCGGAGCTGGAGCGGCTGCTGCCCGCCCCGCTGCGCGTCGACCCGGCGGAGTCGGTGCACGGCGTGCGCACCACCAAGCGGGTCGTCGCTCTCGACCGCTGGCTCCCGCAGCCGTACGGAGTGCCCCCGGAGTTCGTCCTCGCCACCCCGTCGGCGCTGGCCGAGCACACGAGGGTGCGGGAGGGCCGGCTGCCGGCGAAGGCGGACACGGCCGCGTTGACCAGCGAGGCGGCCGTCACCGCCGAGACGGCGAAGTCCCTCCGGGTGAAGGTCGGTTCGGTGGTCCACGTGCCGAACCGGTACGGATCCGAGCCGCTCACCCTGACCGTGACCGGCATCGTGGAGCCGGTGCGTCCGCAGGGTGCCTACTGGGCCGTGGAGCCGCTCCTGCGGACCCCGGCGTACACGATGAAGCCGGCCGGCGCCGAGACCCACTACTACTGGCAGGCCGCGCTGCTGCTGCCCCCCGAGGGCGGTTCCCTGCTCGTGGAGAGCCTCGGCGAGCCCGAGCGGTACTGGCGGCTCGCGCCCGTCGGCGGCCATCTCACGGCGCAGGACGAGCCGCGCCTGAGCCGGGCGGTGGCCTCGCTGACGGGCGGCCCCGATCTGACGGAGGCCCGGGAGGTGCTCGGCCCCTTCGCCACGGTCACCACGGGTCTCGACGAGGTCGTCACGGCGTACGGCGGCATGCGGACGGCGATCGCGCCGGTCGTCGCCGTCGCCGCCTTCGGGATCGGCGCGGTGGCGGCGGTCGTGCTCGCCATGACGGGCGGGCTGTTCGCCGCCCGGCGCACCGCCGAGCTTGCGCTGCTGCGCTCACGCGGCGGCTCGCTCGCCGGGATCGGGCTCCGCCTCCTCGGCGAGACGGCGGTCCTGGCCCTGCCGGCTGCCGGACTCGGTCTGCTGCTCGCGACGCTCGCACTCCCCGGGGGCCGCTGGGGCCCCGCGCTGACCGCGGCCGGCGCGGTCGCGCTGCTCGCCACCCTGGCGCTGCCGCTGCGCGCGCTGTTCCTGCACCGCAGGCCGCTCGCCCACGGCGGGCGCGAGGATCTGATCGCCGCCCGCCCCTCCCGGGGCCGTACGGTCGCCGAACTCACCCTCCTCGCGCTGGCCGTCGGTGCCGTGGTGGCGCTGCGCCGACGCGGTACGGAGGATTCCGGCGACCATCTGGTCAGTTCGGCGCCGGTGCTCGTCGCCCTGATCGCCGCGCTCGTCCTCGTACGGCTGTATCCGCTGCCCCTGCGGTGGGCGGCGCGGCCGGCCCGCAGGCTGCGCGGGGTGGTCGGCCACCTCTCGCTCGCCCGCGCAGGGCGTTCCTCGGCGACGGGTGCGCTGCCGCTGCTCGCGCTCCTGGTGGCGCTGACGACGGCCGCGTTCGGCGGCTCGGTGCTCGCCGGGGTGGCCGATGCGCGCGACCGGGCGGCGCTCCTGGAGACGGGCGCGGACGCCCGGGTGATGGGGGACGCCGACGCGGCGCCGCTGCCGGACGGGCTCGCGAAGGCGGTGCGCGGGACGCCGGGGGTGAAGGACGTCGCCACGGTGCAGGTCGAGTACGGCGTGACGCTGCCGACCACCGGCACGGGCCCGGCGACCGAGCTGCGGACGGCTCCCCTGGTGGGGGTGGAGCCGGAGTCGTACGCCCGGCTCGCCGCGCGGACCGGCTTCGGACCGTTCCCCGCCGAGCTGTTGAAGTCCACCGGCACCGGTGGGAAGGACGACTCGGAGCGGGTCCTTCCGGCGATCGCCTCGCCCGCGGTCGCCGAGCGGCTGGGCCCCGAACCGCAGGGCATCACCTCGGCGGCCGGTTCGTTCAGGGTACGGATCGTGGGCGTACGGTCCGCCACGCCGGCCCTGCCCGAGCAGGACTTCCTGCTGGTGAACGGGGCCGACCTGACCCATCGGGCCGACACCGTGCTGCTGGCCTCCGGGCCGTCGGTGCCGGGGGACGCGCTGCGGGACGTGGTCGCGGCGGCGTCCCGTGACTTCTCCGTGGTGCTGCGGACCGAGCGGCGGGCCGCGTACGTGGACTCGCCGATGCAGGCGGGCGCCGAGCGGATCTATCTGGCGGCGATCGGGGCGGGAGCGGGCTATGCCGTGCTCGCCGTCCTGCTGTCGCTGCTGCAGGCCGCACCCGAACGGGCCATGCTCCTCGCCCGGTTGCGGACGATGGGCCTGACCCGGCGCCAGGGCCGGCGGCTCCTCGGCCTCGAGGCGCTGCCGCAGGCGCTGCTCGCGGCGGTCGGCGGCGTGCTCGTGGGCTGGGCGACGATCCTGCTGCTCGCCCCGGGCGTGGATCTCGTCCGGCTCTCGCTCGCGGCGGCGCCCGGGCTCGCCGCGCTCGACAGCGCCCCGCTGCGGGTGGACGGCTGGTCGCTTGCGCTGCCGGCGGTGGGCGTGGTGGTGCTCGCGGGCCTGGCGGCGGCCCTTCAGGCGTGGTGGTCGGCGCGTGGCGAACCGATCAGGGAACTCAGGGCAGGAGACGCACGATGACGACGACCGACACCACTCTGGCGGAGCTGGAGCAGCGGGCGACGGCGCACCGCCACCGGCCCTCGTACGGGCACGACGCCCTGATCGCCTGTGACCGGCTGGTCCGGATCTTCACGGCGGACGGGGTGGAGGTGCAGGCGCTCCAGGGCCTCGACCTCCTGGTGCGGGAGGGCGAGCTGATGGCCCTGGTGGGGGCCTCGGGCAGCGGCAAGTCGACGCTCATGAACATCCTGGCGGGCCTGGACGTGCCGACGGCGGGCGCGGCGAAGGTCGCGGGACGCGATCTGCTCGCCATGGACGCGAAGGCGCGGCTCGGGTACCGGCGGGACGTGGTGGGGTTCGTCTGGCAGCAGACGTCCCGCAACCTGCTGTCGTACCTGACGGCGGCGCAGAACGTGGCGCTGCCGATGCAGTTGCGCGGGCGGTCGAGCCGGGCGCGGAAGGCGGAGCGGGCGGAGGAGCTGCTCGCGATGCTGGAGGTCGGAGACTGCCGGGACCGGCGCCCGCACCAGATGTCCGGCGGCCAGCAGCAGCGCGTCGCGATCGCGGTCGCGCTGGCGAACAACCCCTCGGTGCTGCTCGCCGACGAGCCGACGGGCGAGCTGGACTCGGCGACGGGCGAGCAGGTCTTCGCGGCCTTCCGCCGCGCCAACGAGGAGCTGGGCACGACGATCGTGATCGTCACCCACGACCAGGCCGTCGCCTCCGAGGTCCGCCGCACGGTCGCCATCCGCGACGGCCGCACCGCCTCGGAGGTCCTGCGCCGCACGGAGGTGGACGCGGAGGGCCAGGAGTCCCTGGTCTCCCGTGAGTACGCGATGCTCGACCGCGCGGGCCGGCTGCAACTCCCGGCGGAGTACACGGCGTCCCTGGGTATGGAGCACCGCGTGATGCTGGAGCTGGAGCAGGACCACATCGGGGTGTGGCCGGACGACGCGGACGGGTGAACGCGAGGGGCGGGGGTGGCTCGTGGGGAAGGTGCTGTCGTATCTCGGCGCGGTGGCGGTGCCGTTGGGCGCGGGGGTGCTGCTGTACCTGTGGGCCGACTGGAGCCTCCGCCGGTCGGCGACGCCCACCGCGGTCGCCGTGCTGGTCGGGATCGCCCTGACCCTCGCCGCTTTGGGCGCCCACAACGCGCTCTTCCGTGCGGGCGGCGGCTGCCTCGCGCTCGTGCTGTTGCCGGCGGGCCTGGCGGCGGTCTGGGTGGAGGTGCGGGACGCCTCGCCCCGGACCGAGGTGGTCGCCTGTGCCGTGGTGGGCGAGGTCGAGGTGACCCACCATCCGGCCTTCGGCGAGGGGGCGCCCCGGCCGAGGACGCTCTTCCACCACAGGGTGGACTGCCCGGGTGGCTACCCGGTGGAGTTCACCGCCGAGAGCAGGGCGGCCGAAGACGGAACGATCCGCATCGCGTACGACCCGACGCACCGCCTGGACCCGGTCCTGGCGAGTGAGAACGTGTCCCACGGCTCCCCGGTGATCCCGGCGGCCCTCCTGACCCTGTCGGCGCTGACCTCGCTGATCACGCTCGCGAGGGGTCCCGGTCGCGAACCCTAGGCGGGGGCGAAGAGGAGGGACGAGGGGGTCGTCCGTACCGCTATCGAGCCGTAGGGCGTACGGAGCCGGAGCCACGGGCCCGAGGCGAGCAGCGCCACCGGCACCGCCTCCCCCGGCAGGAAGCCCAGCGACTGCGCCGCGTGGACCGCGCGCAGCGGAAGCCCGGTCTCTGCGACCGTCCGCGACCAGATCTCGCGGCCGATCCGGTCCCGCTCCGCCCGCGTCCGCCGCTCCTGCGGCAACTCCTCGTCCCGCGACCGGAACTCGGCGACCGCCGCCGCGACCGCTCCGCGCAGCCGCTCCGCGGCCGGCAGTCCCGCGACCGGCTCCCAGCCGCCGCGCGGCGGCAGGACGCCGGCCCACGGCGGGCCGGTGACGGCGTCGGGGACGACGGCCTTGCCGGCCGACTCCTCGACACCTTCCAGGAGTTCGCCGGCGGAGACGGTGACGTCCAGGTCCACGTCGTCGACGAGCCGTGCCGTACGGATCGCCAGCACCTCGAACGACGGCGGCCGTCCGAACACCGCGAGCGCGCCGCCCCCGGCCTGGAGGCGTACGGCGGCGGCGCGGTCGTAGTGGATCAGCCGGGCCAGGAAGGCGGCGAGGTCCGCCGCCTCCCGGGCGTCGGCGAAGTGCAGCGGCGCGATCATGCGGCGGCAGTCATCCCGTCGTCCATGTACTCCTCGAGGAACGACCGCTCCTCGACGGAGATGCGACGCGGCCGCTGGGCCTCCAGGTCGAAGGGGACGACGATCGTCGAGGCCCGTACGTACGTCACGTCCGGGTCCTTGATCTCGTACGCGATCGTCAGCGACGCCGCGCCTATCTTCGTGACCCACGACTCGATGGTGACCGGCTTGTGCCGGTGCACCAGCGGCCGTACGTAGTCGATCTCGTGCCGGGCCACGACGGACCCGCCGGAGAACGACGGCGAACCGTCGCCCGGCGCCAGCCGGAACATGAAGTCGATCCGCGCCTCTTCCAGGTACCGCAGGAAGACGACGTTGTTGACGTGCCCGAAGGCGTCCATGTCCGACCAGCGAAGGGGACAGCTGTAGATGTGGCGCACGCTCAGCCTCGGGTCAGCTTCTTGTACGTGGCACGGTGCGGACGGGCCGCGTCCGCACCCAGGCGCTCGATCTTGTTCTTCTCGTAGGACTCGAAGTTGCCCTCGAACCAGAACCACTTCGACTCGCCCTCGTACGCGAGGATGTGCGTCGCGACCCGGTCGAGGAACCAGCGGTCGTGGGAGATGACCACGGCCGCACCCGGGAACTCGAGCAGGGCGTTCTCCAGGGAGGAGAGCGTCTCGACGTCGAGGTCGTTGGTCGGCTCGTCGAGGAGCAGCAGGTTGCCGCCCTGCTTGAGGGTGAGCGCGAGGTTCAGTCGGTTGCGCTCACCACCGGAGAGGACACCGGCCGGCTTCTGCTGGTCCGGGCCCTTGAAGCCGAAGGCGGACACGTACGCGCGGGACGGCATCTCGACCTGGCCGACGTTGATGTAGTCCAGCTCGTCGGAGACGACGGCCCACAGCGTCTTCTTGGGGTCGATGTTGGCGCGGCTCTGGTCGACGTACGAGATCTTGACGGTCTCGCCGACCTTGACGCTGCCGGAGTCCGGGGTCTCCAGACCCTGGAGCATCTTGAAGAGCGTGGTCTTGCCGGCGCCGTTCGGGCCGATCACGCCGACGATGCCGTTACGGGGCAGGGTGAAGGACAGGTCGTCGATGAGGACCTTGTCGCCGAAGGCCTTCGAGAGGTTCTCGACCTCGACGACGATGGAGCCCAGGCGCGGGCCCGGCGGGATCTGGATCTCCTCGAAGTCCAGCTTCCGCATCTTGTCGGCCTCGGCGGCCATCTCCTCGTAGCGAGCGAGACGGGCCTTGGACTTGGCCTGACGCCCCTTGGCGTTGGACCGCACCCACTCGAGCTCTTCCTTCAGACGCTTCGCGCGCTTGGCGTCCTTCTGGCCCTCGACCTTGAGGCGGGTGGCCTTGGTGTCGAGGTAGGTGGAGTAGTTGCCCTCGTAGGGGTGGGCGCGACCGCGGTCGAGCTCGAGGATCCACTCGGCGACGTTGTCGAGGAAGTACCGGTCGTGGGTGACGGCGACGACGGTGCCGGGGTACTTGGCGAGGTGCTGCTCGAGCCACAGCACGGACTCGGCGTCCAGGTGGTTGGTGGGCTCGTCGAGGAGCAGCAGGTCGGGGGCCTCCAGGAGGAGCTTGCAGAGCGCCACACGGCGCTTCTCGCCACCGGAGAGGTTGGTCACGGGCCAGTCACCGGGCGGGCAGCCCAGCGCGTCCATGGCCTGCTCCAGCTGCGCGTCCAGGTCCCAGGCGTTGGCGTGGTCCAGGTCCTCCTGGAGCTTGCCCATCTCCTCCATGAGCGCGTCCGAGTAGTCGGTCGCCATGAGCTCGGCGACCTCGTTGAAGCGGTGAAGCTTCCCCATGATCTCGGCGGCGCCGTCCTGGACGTTCTGCAGGACGGTCTTGGTCTCGTCGAGCGGGGGCTCCTGGAGGAGCATGCCGACGGTGTAGCCGGGCGACAGGAAGGCGTCACCGTTGGACGGCTGCTCGAGACCGGCCATGATCTTGAGGACGGTGGACTTACCGGCACCGTTCGGGCCGACCACACCGATCTTCGCACCGGGCAGGAAGCTCAGCGTCACGTCATCGAGGATGACCTTGTCGCCGTGCGCCTTGCGCGTCTTGCGCATCGTGTAGATGTACTCAGCCAAGAGAAACCGTCCGGCAAAGAGTGAGTGGGCAGATACACCCCATCTTGCCTGACCGCCACCCCTCGATGGAAACCAGTACCGCACGGAACCCGTGACCTGCGGCTTCCCCCGGCGTCCGGGGTGACCGGGCCGTCACGTTCGGTGGACGCACGACGGCCCCGGTGCGCTGGTCGCGCACCGGGGCCGGTGGTACTACCGATGTACTACCCGGCTCTTACTGGCCGGCCGTCTTCTTCTTGCGGAGGAAGAAGACCGCGCCGCCGCCGAGAACCACGAGGAGCGCGGCGATGCCGGCGATCATCGGGGTGGCGTTGGAGCTACCGGTCTCGGCGAGGTCGCCGCCGCCGGTGGTGGAGCCGGTGGTGGAGCCGCCGGCCGTGCCCTCGGTGGGCGGGGTGGTGACGGACGGCTCGGTCGACGGGGTCTCCGACGGGAGCGGACCCGGGGTGGCCGTCTTGCAGTCGAGAACGCCCTTGAAGTTCTTCTCGAAGCCGTTCGGGCCGGTGATCGTGAAGTCGTAGGCCTCGTCCTCGGCGAGCGGGACCAGAACCGTCTTGGACTGGCCGCCGGCGATGGTGACCTTCTGGCCCTTCACCTCGAAGGTGAAGTCCTCGTCACCCTCGTTGGACGCCGTGACGTCCAGGCCGCCCTTGGCGCAGTTCTTCTCGACCGTGACGGCCGGGATCGCGCCCTTCTTCGCCCAGGTGGCGGTGGCCTTCGCGGTGACGCTGGACTTGCTGGTGCCCGCGAGGATCAGGGTCTGGCTCTTGACCTTCGTGGAGACGAACGCGCGGCCGATCGGGACCGTCGTGTCGGCCTGGACGGTCAGCTCAGCGGCGCCGTCGGGCGTACCGGCCGGAACGTCGAAGAAGACCTGGCTGCCCTTGGCGACGTCGGTGACGACCTTGCCGTCCTTGTCGACCAGCTTCACGCCGGCGGGCGCACCCGGGGCGAGGGAGACGGCGGCCGTGGCGGAGTTGGTGTCGACCGTGATCGGGCCGAGGCGCTCGCCCGACTTACCGGCGACCGAGGCCGGGGAGACGCTGAGGGAGGCCTTGGGCTCCTCCAGGTTCACCGCCTCCTTCTCCAGGTACTCGGTGAGCTTCTTCGCGTCCTTGTCGACCGGCTCGGCCTCGACCTTGTCGGAGAAGTGCCAGATCGCCGCCTGGGTGGCGGCCGCGGCCGTCTCCTTGGTCAGGTTCTTGGCGCCGACCTTCTTGGCCAGCTCGTCGAGCTTGTCGACCTGCGGGTACGAGTTCTGCAGGATCCAGCGGATCTTGCCGGCGTTCTCGTTGTTGTGCAGGGAGGACTGGTCCCAGCCGACCTCCTTGTACTCCTGGCCCG
This sequence comes from Streptomyces sp. NPDC127129, assembly GCF_042671585.1. Taxonomy (NCBI): domain Bacteria; kingdom Bacillati; phylum Actinomycetota; class Actinomycetes; order Kitasatosporales; family Streptomycetaceae; genus Streptomyces; species Streptomyces sp. NPDC127129. The sequence continues at coordinate 308,703 of NZ_JBHXTV010000005.1, read as the reverse complement.
TCTTGGCGCCGGTGTACAGGTCGATGCAGTAGGTCTGCAGCACGCCGCCGGGCGTCACCTGCATCTCGAACAGGCCGGCAGAGACCTTGCCCTGGCCCTTGATCTTGACCGTGTCGAAGACGGTGAGCTTGCCCAGCGTGGCGGTCGCGCCACCGGTGCCGTCACCCTCATCGGCCAGCGCCGGTCCCGCAACGGCTATCGCACCCGCAGCGACGAGGCCAGAGACCACGGTCGCGGCGGCAAGGCGGGCAACGCCACGCCTCCGAACTGAAAACATGAATTTCCCCTCCGGGCGAGCAGCTCCGTGCCGTAGGTCAGTCGTGACACGTGGGGGGAGCGCATCGCCAGCAGATTCACAGACCCGGTTGACTCAACTGCCGACTCAAGTGATGACTCAAGTCCCGTATGAGTACCCGCGAATCCTATGGACGGGGAAGACCCTGATGCCCGCCCATACAGTCTGATAACCATTCCGTCTCGGAATCGTTATCAGAGGTGTCCGTTAAGCGGAGGATCGATGGTCACGGAGTCGACAAATCCCCACAAGTCCAGGTCAGGCCACGGGTTCCAGAGCCTTCGGGACGTCCGCCACCTCCCACGGGTCCCGTTCAACTCCCCCCTCTCCCCCGTTCCCCTGACGTTCCGTCGTGCGCGTCTCGCCCTTCACCACCCTGCGGAAGGCCGCCGTACCGCGCGTCAGATCGTGGCCCACCGCCAGTGCGTCGACGTCCACGAACGTCCTGCGGCGGCCCTCCTGCCGGTCGTCGCCCTCCTCTTCACGCACCCGCAACCGGCCGTGCACCACCAGGGGCTCGCCCACCGAGACCGACGCGGCGAGGTTGGCGCCGAGCGCCCGCCACGCGAACACCGTGTAGAAGCTGGTGTGTCCATCCGACCAGGTCCCCCGCTCCCGGTCCCAGCGGCGCGCCGTCACCGCGAACCGAAACCGGGCCACCCCGCCCGTCGCCGTCTCCCGGTACTCCACGCTCGTCGCCACGTTCCCGACCAGCGTCACCGTCGTGTCGTTCATGTCCCACCCCTCCCCGTTCCGAAGCGCCTTCGGTGCGCGTCGACCGGTTCCATGCTCGACCGGCCGGCGGAACCCCGCTCCGGCCTGTGGACGGGCGGGGGACTGGGGAGAACTCCGTCACCCGCAAGGGTGAACCCACGTCCCTCAGACGTGGATCCGCGCCCTCACCGCAGCCGGGCACCCGCCCTCGTACCGCCCCACCGCGCACTGCCGCCGACGCCCCCGATGCCGCCGATGCCGCCGCCCAGCCGCATCACCCGTGCCCCTGAACGCGTCCCCGACACCGTCACGAACTGGTCGCGCACCTCCCGGTAGCGCATCAGCTCGGCCGAGATCGGGTCCAGGACCCGCGCCCGTCCGCACGCGGCCGCCGCCTCGCGCAACTTCCGTTCGGCCTCCTGCCCGTACCGCCGGGCCGGCCCCTTCACCGCCGCCGCGCACGCCCACTCCACCAGCGGACCGCCGACGATGCCGCCGAGCATGATGAGGACGGGCGGCAGCAGCCCCGGCTCCACGACGCCGACGATCTGGCCGACCAGCCACAGCGCGCCGAAGACCTGCAGCAGCGTCATCAGGACCTGCGCCAGGACGGCCGCGGGCCACCAGGCGGGCCGCGGCGGGCGGGCCGCCGGATCGCCCATGGACGTGGTGAGTTCGTCGAGCGCCTCGGGCAGCCCGTCGGCTCCCCGGGCGGCCGCCTCCCGCACGGCCTGCGCCCAGGGCGCCGGGAGCCCGCGCGTGGCGTCGTCGGCCACGACCCGTACGGCCTGTTCCACCCGTTGCCGCGCCGTGAGTTCGTCCTCCAGCGGCGTCTGGAGGCGCGGGTCCGTGGAGCCGTGCGCACGCATCCGTTCGTACCAGCGGTAGAGCCGCAGCCAGGGCGTGCCGCAGGCGCGGATGGCGCTGCGGCGCCAGACGCGTTCGGCGGCCTCGCCCGCGGCCGTGGCGCCGACGGCGACGGCGAGCCGGGCCGCGAAGTCCTCCCGCGCCCGCTCCCCCAGACCGGTCTGGCCGTCGGAGACGTACGCGGGGCGGAGCCGGGCGGCGGCGGCGTCGACGTCGGCCGAGAGCCGGAGCGCGGGCGCGGTCCGTTCCGTGACGAACCGGCCGAGCAGTTCGCGCAGTTCCCCCACGCCGTCGCCGGTGAGCGCGGAGAGGGCGAGGACGGTGGCGCCGGGTTCGCCGTGTTCGCCGAGGGCCATGCCGTCCTCGTCCAGGAGGCGGCGCAGGTCGTCCAGGACGAGGTCGGCGGCCTCGCCGCCCAGCCGGTCGATCTGGTTGAGGACGACGAAGGTGACCTCGGCGTGGCCCGCGAGCGGGCGCAGATAGCGCTCGTGGAGCACCGCGTCGGCGTACTTCTCCGGATCCACGACCCAGATCACGGCGTCGACCAGGCCGAGGACCCGGTCGACCTGGTCGCGGTGGGTGGTGACGGCCGAGTCGTGGTCGGGCAGGTCGATCAGGACGAGGCCCTGCAGGTCCTCGTCGGCGGCCCCGCCCGCGAGGGGCCGGCGCCGCAGCCGGCCCGGGACGGCGAGCCGGTCGAGGAGGCCGGCGGAGCCCTCGGACCAGCTCAGCGCGATGGGCGCCGAGGTGGTGGGGCGGCGCAGGCCGGTCTCGGAGACGGGCACGCCCGCGAGGGCGTTGAAGAGTGTCGACTTGCCGCTGCCCGTGGGTCCGGCGATCGCCACGACGGTGTGGCGGGCGGAGAGCCGCTGGCGTGCGGTGGCCTCGTCGAGCACGCGTCCGGCCTCGGCGAGCGTCTCGTTGGCCAGTCGCGTACGGGAGAGGCCGACGAGTTCGTGCAGGGCGTCGAGCCGGGTGCGCAGGGAGCCGCCGTACTGCCCGCCCAGCGGCGGAAGGTTGTCCTCCGCTTCCTCGGCGGGCTCCTCTCCCGCTTCCAGGGCCCGTTCACGCTCACTGGCCCGCCGTGCGATCAGGCCGTCGTCCCAGCGGTCGTCCGCGCGGTCGTCCACCGTGCTGCTGCTCACCGGTCCTCACTTCTCCTTCTGCAGTACGGAGAGCGCGGCGATCAGCTCCGCCTGCGGCTCGGGGGTCACGTCGAGGGCGTCGAGGGGCGCGAGGCGCCGGTCGCGTTCGGTGTGCAGGGCGCGGTCGAGGCACGTCCTGACCAGCGCGCCGCCCGTGTCGCGCAGACGCAGGGCGGCCTGGGCGCCGAGGAGTTCGGCCAGCCGTTCGCCCGCGCCGCGGGTGCGGCGGCCGCCGAGGAGGGCGGCGGCGAGGAGGGCGGCGACGGTGTCGGCCTCGGGAGCGGCGGTACGGGCGGTCCCGGGCCGTTCCGTGCTGCGCAGTTCCTCCTCCGCCAGCTCTTCTAGTTCGCGGCGCCAGCGCCGTACCGTCATCTCGATCCGCTCGGCCGCCTCCCGGTCGGGTGCGGCCCGCGCGGCATGGAGGGCGGCCGCGGCGGGTTCGCGGCGCCAGGCGTCCCGTACGCGCTCGTCGGCGGCGGCGACCGCGCACTGCAGCAGGGCGGCGAGCGACTCGACGAGGGTGTCGAGGAGTTCGTCGGCGGTGCTGTCACGGGGGTAGCCGCGCCAGCGGGTGCGGGCGTCGCCCGCCAGTACGGCGCCGCGGCCCACCTGCTGCCGGACGCGTTCGCCCTGCTCCTCGTACGCGGTCTCGACGGCGCCGCCGAGCCGGCCCGCGGCGGCGTACTGGGCGGCGACCGCGGCGGCGAGTTCGGGCATGCGGCTGTCGAGCGAGTCGATGACACCGGACGCGGTACGGCCGATGACCTGCTGGCGCGCGGCGGGGTCCTGGGCGCTGTGGGCGAGCCAGGCGCGCAGCGGGGCGACGGCGCTGTCGGGCAGCAGCCCGCTGCCGACGCCCGCGGACTCGGGCAGCTCGGGGACGGTGAAGCGCGGTACGTCCCTGAGGCCCGCCTTGTCGAGCAGGGCCTCGTACTGGCGTGAGACCTCGCCGAGGATCTGGTGCGGCACCCGGTCGAGGACGGTGACGAGCGTGACGTCGTACTCCTTGGCGGTCCGGAGCAGGTGCCAGGGGATGGCGTCGGCGTACCGCGAGGCGGTCGTGACCATGACCCAGATGTCGGCGGCGCAGATCAACTCGGAGGCGAGCAGCCGGTTCTCGACGACGAGGGAGTCGATGTCGGGGGCGTCGAGGAGGGCGAGGCCGGGGGCGAGGGCGGAGGAGGTCTCGACGCGTAGCGCGTTCTCCTCGGGGGGCTCGTCGCCGTGGCCGTCCTCGTCCTGCTGGGGCAGCCAGACGCGGGTGAGCTGGGGCAGGACACGCATCCCGGCGAACCAGTGGTGGTCGTCGGGGTGGCAGACCAGCACGGGCGTACGGGTGGTGGGCCGGAGCACCCCGGCCTCACTGACGCGCCGCCCGACAAGGGAGTTGACGAGGGTGGACTTCCCGGCCCCGGTGGATCCGCCGACGACGGCGAGGAGGGGGGCGTCGGGGTCTTTCAGTCGGGGCACCAGATAGTCGTCGAGCTGCGCGAGCAGCTCGGCCCGGGTCTGCCGGGCGCGCGGAGCGCCGGGGAGAGGGAGTGGGAGACGCACGGCGGCGACACAGTCGCGCAGGGCGGAGAGTGCGTCGATCAGCTGAGGCCGTTCGTCCAAGGTCACCACATGCGAAGAATGCCCAATTTTGGAGCCTTTTTGAAGCGTATAAGGGCCCTGCGCGCCGACCGAACAGCTGACGACAGGCACCTCAGGCATAACGAGTGCACAACACCCGGCCCGAGTGGCGTGAAAAACACTGCGCGAATCGCACCTGCCTGCGATTATCGTTCCGCTTCACCGAACCTCCACATCGTGCCACGCAGGTGAAGCAACCGGGCCAAGGCGATCGGAGCCCTATCCTTGACCCGGCAGGCCACGCCCCACCCACCAGGGGCTCCCGGCCACCGGTCCACCACCCGGCCCCCGTAGCTCAGTGGATAGAGCAGGTGCCTTCTAAGCACTTGGCCGCAGGTTCGAGTCCTGCCGGGGGCGCTCCACCACAGACCCTCCTTCGGGAGGGTCTTTTTGCTGGTCGTGGCCGGTTCTGGGCGGGCGGCGAAAGGGCAGGGGCGCCGCCTCGGCCCGTCAACCGGCGACGCGTTCGGCCCGCCGCGTGCACGACGCGCCGCGCCTCAACTCGTCGCCGGACAACGAAACTCAGAGGACGACCGCACGCGCCGGCTCCCGCGGAGCGCTACGCCCGGGCCGGGGTCACGCCTTCCGCGTCGCGTCGATCTCGGCGATGAGGTCCTCGATCAGGCCCTTGATCTCGTCGCGGATGGGGCGGACGGCCTCGACGCCCTGGCCCGCCGGGTCCTCCAAAGCCCAGTCGAGGTACTTCTTGCCCGGGAAGACCGGGCAGGCGTCGCCGCAGCCCATGGTGATGACGTAGTCGGACGCCTGGACGGCCTCGGTGGTGAGCACCTTCGGCCGCTGGCCGGAGATGTCGACGCCGGCCTCCTTCATCGCCTCGACGGCGGCCGGGTTGACCTGGTCGCCCGGGACGGATCCGGCGGAGCGGACCTCGATGCGGTCGCCGGCCAGGTGGTTGAGGAACCCGGCGGCCATCTGGGAGCGGCCGGCGTTGTGGACGCAGACGAAGAGCACGGAGGCGAGCGGAGCAGTCATCGGTTCTTCCTTGGGGCAGGGATGGTGCCGGGCGCCACGGGCAGGCGTCGCCGACAACCCCCGGATCCGAAGAGGTCAGTCCAGGCTGGTATCAGCGCCGGATGATGTGACAGTATCAGCCCATGATGACGTCAGTCGATACTGATCTGATCCGGGTTCTGGGCGATCCCCTGCGCCTCCGGATCGTGACCCTGCTCGCCCGCGAGACGCTGTGCACCACCCACCTCGTGGAGGAGACCGGCGCCAAGCAGACCAACCTCTCCAACCATCTGAAGGTGCTGCGCGAGGCCGGGGTCGTCGAGACAGAACCCTGCGGCCGGTTCACCTACTACCGCCTCAAGCCGGACGTCATCGAAGGCCTGGCCGGGCAGTTCACCGCCCTCGCCGAGGCCGCGCGCGCCAACGCCGACACCAAGAGAGCCTGCCCGTAGCCTCTCGCCCCGCCTGCCCGAGGAGACCCCGCCCGTGACCGCCACCGAGCCCGCCGCGAGCGACGCCACAGCCACCGACACGTCGCCGTTGCCGTCGCTGTCGCCGCAGCCCGCACCCGGCGCCACCCCGCCCCGTACCCCGCTCGTCGCCCGAGCCGCCGCCGAGCTGGTGGGTACCGCGGCACTCGTCGCCGTCGTCGTCGGCTCCGGCATCCAGGCCACCCAACTCACCGACGACGTCGCGCTGCAACTCCTCGCCAACTCCACCGCCACCGTCTTCGGGCTCGGCGTCCTGATCGCCCTCCTCGGGCCGGTCTCCGGAGCCCACTTCAACCCGGCCGTCACCCTGGCCGAGTGGTGGACCGCCCGCCGCGGCGGTGCGGGCGTGAACGCGCGCGAGCTCGCCGTCTACGTTCCGTCCCAGATCGCCGGCGCGGTCGCGGGCGCCGTGCTGGCGGACGCGATGTTCGGCGAACCGCTGGTGAAGTGGTCCACGCACGACCGCTCGGCGGGCAACCTGCTCCTCGGAGAGGTCGTGGCCACGGCCGGACTCATCCTCATGATCTTCGGCCTGGCCCGCACCGACCGGCTCCGCTTCGCGCCCGTCGCGGTCGCCTCGTACATCGGCGCGGCCTACTGGTTCACCTCGTCCACGTCCTTCGCGAACCCCGCGGTGACCGTCGGCCGCGCCTTCACCGACACCTTCGCCGGCATCGCCCCCGCCTCCGTCCCGGCGTTCATCGGCATGCAGCTCATCGGCGCGGTCGTGGGCCTGGCCCTGGTCGCCGTCATCTTCATGCGCGGCAGGACGGCCGCCGAATGACACAGGGGGGACGCAGGCCGCGGACAAGCCGAAGCCCGAGCGGCTTCCGCAGGATCAGTCGTGACGGGCGATCTTGACGGCGGAGACGAGCAGGATCACGGCCAGAGTCGGAATCAGCACCAGGTCCGGGATCGCACCGAGCAACAGCCCTCCCAGCGCCGCTCCCGCGACAGAGCCGCTGATCATGATCATCGTGAAGCGGAGGTTCGCGCCGAGCACCGCGAAGCTTCCGTCGCGGCTGTAGCGGGCGAAAGCCACCAGCATGGTCGGCAGGGACACGAGCAGCGACAGACTGCCCGCCAGTTTGATGTCCACCGCGAACAACAGCACGATCGTCGGGATCAGCAGCTCACCCCCTGCCACGCCCATGATCGCCGCGACCACTCCGATCCCGAAGCCGGCCGCGACTCCACCGGACACCTGAGCCCACCCGGGCAGAGTCAGCGATTCGACAGCCGCACTGTGTGTGGCCACCAGCGCTGCGGCCATGAGCACCATCAGCGCGGCCAGCACCTTGTACAGGGTGGCGCTGCGCATCCGCACCGCCCACGACGCACCGGCCCACGCACCCAGCAGGCTGCCGGCCAGGAGGTTGACCGCGACGGACCAGTGCGCGGCCACCTCGGCTGCCGGGACCGCTGCCAGCCTGGCGGGCAGCGCGACCAGGACCACGACCAGGCTCATCGCCTTGTTCAGGATGACGGCCGAGAGCGCGGCGAACCCGAAGATGCCGATCAGCAGGGGCAGGCGGAACTCCGCGCCACCGAGGCCGATCATGCCGCCCAGAACTCCGATGGCCGCGCCCGCACCGAACGTCACGGAGGCCGCGCGCGTCGGGCTGAGGGGAACGTGGCTGGTGGTCACGCCGCGCATCCTCGCTGATGGCGGCCCCGGCCTGCTACGGCATGACACCGATTTCGGCTGAAGGCATCGAGCGCCCCCTCGGGATTCGTCCGGACCTCTAGGCCGCGGCCTTGGTGAGCAGTTGCCCCATCGCGGCGAGGACCGCGGGCTCGACGCGGTAGTACACCCAGGTGCCGCGCCGCTCGGAGGAGAGCAGGCCGGCTTCCTTGAGCTTCTTCAGGTGGTGGGACACCGTCGGCTGCGAGACACCCACGTCGGAGATGTCGCAGACGCACGCCTCGCCGCCCTCGTGGGAGGCGACGGCCGAGAAGAGCCGCAGGCGTACCGGATCACCCAGCGCCTTGAACATGACCGCGGTCCGCTCGGCCTCCTCCGCCGTCAGCGGGCGCTCGTGCAGGGGCGGGCAGCAAGGCTCGACCTCGGACTCCAGCAGCGGTAGCACCTTCGCATTCGACATACGTCTATGTTGACACACGTCGAAACAAGCCCCAGCCCTGCAACCTCATCCGTTCTTAAATCGATGGATGTCTATGTTGACGCTTATCGATGCGAGTGTCATGGTGGAGGCGTAAGAGATCGACAAACGTCGAAACAAAGGGGGACTCGCCATGAACGCCACCGCCACCGCCACCGCCACCGCCACCGCCACCGAGCAGCTGCCCGTCGTGGTCATCGGGGCCGGGCCTGCCGGGCTGGCCGCCGCCGCGCACCTCGTCGACCGGGGCCTTGAGGCTCTGGTCCTGGAGGCCGGTGCCCGGGCGGGTTCGGCGGTGCGCGAGTGGTCGCACGTACGGCTCTTCTCGACCTGGGGCGAGGTCACCGACCCGGCCGCCGAGAAGCTCCTCGCCCCGACCGGCTGGGTGAAGCCGGAGGCGGGCACGTACCCGACCGGCGGCGACTGGGCGGAGAGGTACCTCCAGCCGCTCGCCGACGTCCTCGGCGACAGGGTCCGCCTCGGCGCCCGCGTCACCGGCGTCTCCCGCGCGGGCCGGGACCGGACCGTCGACGCCGACCGCGAGAGCCGGCCCTTCACCGTCCACGTCACGTACGCCGACGGTCGCGAGGAGCGGCTCCTCGCCCGCGCCGTCATCGACGCCTCCGGGACATGGGCCGTCCCGGGCCCGGCCGGCGGCGACGGCCTCCCGGCGCTCGGCGAGCGCGCGGCGGCCGACCGGATCTCCTACCGCGTCCCCGACCTGAACGACCCGGCCACGCGGGCTCGTCACGCGGGCAGGCGCACCGCCGTGATCGGCTCCGGCGCCTCCGCGTTCACCGCCCTGGCCTCCCTCGCCGACCTCGCGAAGTGCGAGGACGGCGCCGGCACGCACGCCACCTGGATCCTGCGCCGGGGCATCTCCGGCTCCACCTTCGGCGGGGGCACCGCCGACCAGCTCCCCGCCCGCGGCGCCCTCGGTCTCGCGGCCAAGGCCGCCGTGGACGAGGGCCACGCCGATGCCGTCACCGGCTTCCGCACGCAGGCGATCGAGCGTGACGGCGAGCGCCTGGTCCTCGTGGCCGAGGACGGTCGCCGCCTCGACCCGGTCGACGAGGTCGTCGTCCTGACCGGCTTCCGCCCCGACCTGACCTTCCTCGACGAGCTCCGCCTCGGCCTCGACGAGCGCCTCCAGGCCCCGGTCGAGCTGGCTCCGCTGATCGACCCGAACCAGCACTCGTGCGGCACGGTCTACCCGCACGGAGTGAAGGAGCTCTCGCACCCGGAGGAGGGCGTCTACCTGGTCGGCATGAAGTCCTACGGCCGCGCGCCGACCTTCCTCGCCCTGACCGGCTACGAGCAGGTCCGGTCCGTCGTCGCCGCGATCGCCGGCGACCGCGAGTCCGCCGAGCGGGTCGAACTCGTCCTGCCCGAGACCGGGGTGTGCGGCGGCGCAGGCCTCTTCGACCAGCCGCAGGCCGACGAGGCGGCCGACGGCGACGGCTGCTGCGCGGCCCCCGCCACCCTCCAGATCGGCGTCGGCGCCCCGACCGCCTCCGGCGGCTGCTGACCCCCTGCCCACGCCTCAACCACCCACAGGAGGAACGTGATGTCCCGCGTACAGCTCGCCCTGCGTGTCCCGGACCTGGCAGCGTCCGTCGCCTTCTACACCAGGCTCTTCGGCACCGAGCCGGCCAAACTCCGCGACGGCTACGCCAGCTTCGCCATCGCCGAGCCGCCGCTCAAGCTCGTCCTCATCGAGGGCGCCGAGGGCGCCCAGGACGGGGACACCCGCCTGGACCACCTCGGCATCGAGGTCGACAGCACCGAGGCCGTCCACGCCGCCACCACTCGGCTGAGTGAGGAGGGCCTGGCGACGACGGAGGAGAACGACACCAGTTGTTGCTACGCCCTCCAGGACAAGGTGTGGGTCCACGGCCCCGGCCGCGAACCGTGGGAGGTGTACGTCGTCAAGGCAGACGCCGACACCCTGACCCAGCAGAACGCCGGTACCTGCTGCTGATCCCGCGACGACTGTGGCTCCGCACCCTTCGTCGGGTGCGGAGCCACGCTACGGCTACGCGTAATCGAAGACCCACTGCTGCTCGGTCGGGTAGTCGTCCGCGCAGCGCCACAGGGTGAGGTAGGTGCCGTTGGCGTGGCTGCCGCCCTTGTTCGTCAGGCAGCGGAAGTTCGGGTTCGAGTAGGTGGTCCAGGTCCAGCTCTGGTTGGCGCTGAACTGCTGCGGGTAGTTGGTGCCGCTGTTGTCACAGGTCCACAGCGTCAGAACCGCACCGTCGGTCGCGTAGCCGTTGCCGGACGGGGTGAGGCACTTACCGCTCGCCCGGTGCACGATCTGATTGCCGGAGCCGGCCACCCGCATCTCCCAGTGCTGGAGCGAGGAACCGGTGCAGTCCCACAGGGTGATGACGGTGCCGTTGGAGGTGCCGTTGCCCTTCGGGGTGGCGCACTTCCCCGAGTACCTGTTCTTCAGCTCGTAGTACGTCGCGGCGCTCGCGTCGGAAGCGACGGAGACGTTCATGGCGAACGCGACCAGGAGGGCCGCGAACACGGCGAATATGGACTTACGCATGATCAACCTTCTCGAACGGAGCACGTGAGCGCGCTTCCTGACTACCTGACGGGCGATGCCGCCCGCCCGACGGCCTGCGACCGCTCCACCTAAGACACGGAGCAGGACTGAAGGTTGCACGCAAAGTTGATCACCGTTGAATAACCCCCTCGCTCCGGATCACCTTCCCTGCGGACGAAGTGTCATGAGCGGGCCCTCCGAGGGAGACCGCCAAGTTCGCTCCGGGTACGCCAACTTCGCCGTCGCCGAGACGCCGCTCAAGCTCGTCCTCATCGAGGGCGAGTCCGGCGAGAACATCCGCCTGGACCACCTTGGGGCCGAGGTCGCAACCACCAGGGGCGTCACCACCGCCGCTGAGCGGCTTGGAGGCACGGGCCTGGCGTCCTTTAAGGAGAGGGGCACCTCCTGTGCCAGCCGTCCGGGACAAGGTCTATGCCACGGGTCCGGACAAGGACCCGTGGCCTGCCGATATGACCTCGTCTCACTGGGGGCGACGAGGCAGAGCCTGAGAGTCACAGCAGCTCTCCCCAGCTGGTGGGCAACTCACCCGTAGTCAGGGTCCAGCTGGACGGCCGGCAAGAGGTCGGCGAGCTGCTCGCGCGCGAAGGCCACCCAGTCGTCCTCTTCGAGCGCGAGCAGAATGTCGAAGGCGATGGAGGCATCGACCTTCGACCGGCCTGAAGCGACCTCCTCCAGGAAGTACCAGACACCCGGGCGGATCACCTCTTGGCATTGATCGACCAGGTCGTCGATGTCACCGGACGACAGATCCGAGAGGTTCTCGAGAATCACCGTGCGTGCCACTCCCGCGCCGTAGAAGGGCAGGGCAGCCATGAGGATCTCAGCGACGGCAGGGGCCGGCCGGTAGTGGAACGAACCCCACACGGCGTGACCTTCCATCCAGTCCCTCTGACCACGCAGGCTGTCGGGATCTCTGTCCAAGACCTCGAAGAACTCGTCGATCACGTGGAGGGCGCTCTTCCTTCCGCACTCGCAGGGAAGCGTGGTGATGCCGCTGTCTTCGATCGCGGCACGGATGAGTCGCTGTGGATGTGGCATCGCTACGTCTCTCGATCAGTCGCTGCCCAGGGCGGCGCACGGCAGAGCCCGCGGGCCTTGCTCGCTCGCCACCGGCGAGCGAGCCCGCGAATACATCACTTCCAGGGCCCCTGAGCGTCATCGCCTCGGTTGTACCAGATCCCCTTGGGGTCCCCAATGATCCCGTCCTCATAGAAGTGCGCATTGGGGTAGTCCACCTGGCACTTGGCACACACGGGCTTGGGTACGGCGTGGTATCCCTCGGCCGCGGTTCCCTTGACCCAGTAGGCCACGGTGAACACCACCCGTGAGGCGTCGCCGCCGAGGGCCCACACCACGTTTCCTTCGGCGCAGTAGCTGCAGCCAGGGGAAGACCCGCCCGAAGCTGCGAGCGCGATGTCACCCGTGTCGATGTTGTAGCCGCCGACGTAGGTCCGCGCCTTGGGCTGGTTCGGACGGTGCTTCAACGCAAATCCGGGAACCGCTGAAGAAGCCGCCTTGAGCTGTCCCTGATCCGTCCAGCCGGGCTGAGCCGGGATGATCTGCACGACCGGCTTGTGCTTCGCCGACCCCTCCCCTCGCGGAGTGGGCGACATGTGGGGGAACCCAGCCCTGACGTTCCGGATCGATCCCGAGGCACCAGCCTTCACCACGCCGGTGGATGCCTTGACAGCGCCGCCCGCCGCCTTGGTCGTCGCCTTGGTGATGACCGTGGGCGCCTTGGCCGCCATGCCGGCGCCCGGCAGGAAGGGCATCAAGAACTTCACCGCCGCGTAAACGGCTCGGTACGCCCAGCTGTTCGACGGCTGCCCCGCCAGGTTCTTGACCCACTGGGTCCCATTGATGGGACCGACCTTGTTCTCCCGCTCCGCCTTGATGCGAGTGGCTTCCGCGTGGTCGCCGGTGAGCCGGTTCCAGCCCTCACCCATCTCCGAGGTCCAGTCGACGGCGCCGTGCCATGCGCCCTTGGCGGTGTCCTTGGCCCAGCGCGTGAAGTCCCAGAGTCCCGTCGGGTCACTTCTGGTCACGGGGTTGGCGTGCGAGTACGCGTACCCGTTCATCTGTAGCGGGTCGGTGGTGTCGATGATCGGGTCGGCTGAGATGAAGCGCCCGGTCGACGAGTCGTACTCACGGGCTCCGATGTGCGTGAGACCGCTCGGGTCGTCGATGCCCACACCGAGGTAGGAGCGCCGGTTGGGCCAAGCGGGCCTGGTATGTGTCAGTCATTCAGAAGGCATCGCGTGGGGGCGCAGGGTCATGAGGGGGCCTTCCGGGGTCGCCACCAGGGCGAAGGGGAAGCGGTCGACCTCCAGGCAGAGTGCGACGTCGTCGGGATGGACTCCTTGACGTACCTCCTCCGTCAGTTCGGCTGCGGCGCGGGACTCGGCGGCCCTACGGAGGAATCCGGCGGGATCCGTCGCCTCGCCGGCGGCCCTCCGGGCTATGTACTGGGCGCACGCCAGGTCCTCGTCCGCCTGGCCGTCCTCGCCGGTGACCACGAACGTGACGCTGTCGCCCGCGCGCGTGCGCAGGACTCGGGCCGTCGCCTCCGCCACCACGAAGCTCGCGCACAGCACCAGCGACGCGTCCTTGACCGCGAGCGCGCCGACCGTTCCCGCCGTGGTCTTCTGGACCACGGTCCGTCCGCCGAGGTCGACCGACCGCAGCATGCCCGGCGAGTTGACGAGGTCGAACCCGGGCGCGGGAGGGCCGTCCTTGAGGGCCACCCAGTCCGGGTGGCGGGCCTTGAGCGCCAGGGCCTCGTCCAGCGACTCGGCGAGAACTATCTTCTCCGCCCCCTGGGCGAAGGCCCAGGCGGCCACCGTGAAGGCACGCATGACGTCGACCACGACCGCCACGGACGGGGTGTCGGCCAGCTGCTTGATAGCGAGAAAACGAGCGTCCATCCCGCCATGATCGCGCACGCCCGACGACCACGTGGCGTGTCCTGCGCCCCCGCTACCGCGCCGCCCCCGCCACCCTCCGTTCGGCGAGGAAGGCGCGGTACCAGGGTGCCGCCGCCGTGAGGCGGGTCAGGGGGCCCGGGCCCGGGGGGCAGGGCGTCGTGTGCCAGATGTCCTCGGAGGCGTACCAGTGGTCCTGGGCGAGCAGCGAGAACTGACGCTCGCTCATACGGCCCGGTGTCTGCCGCAGCCGGTCGAGACAGGCCTCCCACGGCCAGTCCTCGTCGGCCGCGGGGAGGATGCCGAGGGCCGCCAGCTCCGCCATCAGGTCGCCGTTGGTGACGGGCCGGGGATGGCTCGCGTGGTGGATCCCGGGCGTCGGTGCTTCCGGCGCCGTCGCCAAGGTGGTGATCAGGCGCGCCAGGTCGTCCACGTCCACCAGCGACAGCAGCCCGCGGCCGCCGTCCCAGCGGGCCGGGACGCGTTCGAGCAGCTCCGCGAGGGCGGGGACCACCCAGCGGTCGCCCGCGCCCAGAACGAGCCCGGGGCGCAGGACGCATCCGCCGGCGGCCAGCACCGGCGCCTCGCCGGCCAGCCGGGTGCGGCTGGCGGGTGAGACCGGGGCGGGAGCGATCTCGTCCACCGCGATCCCGCGGTGCGGGCCCGGCCCGTAGACCGCGGCGGTGGACAGGTGGACGATACGGTCCACCCCCCAGTGGACGGCCTCGTCGACCAGGGCCGCCGTGCCCTCGACGTTGACCGCCGCGCACTGGGCCTCGTCGCCGGAGATCCGCGAGGCGAGGTGGATCAGTACGTCCGCCCCGCCCGCGGCCGCGCGGAGCGACTGCCGGTCCGTCAGGTCGACCGGGATCCAGGTCACCCCCGGCGGGGCGGAGGCGGGAGCGGTGGCCGAGCGGCCGAGGGCGCGGACCGAGAGCTCACGACCGGACTCGCGCGCGGACGCGGTCAGTCCGTGCAGGACCCGTGAGCCCACGAAGCCCGTCGCTCCGGTCAGTACGACCCGGAGGGGACGGCTCACGCGGCGCCCACCGTGTCGCCCTCGGGGATCCGCAGGCCGCTGATGACGGAGGCCGGCGCGAGGGCCGGCAGCAGACATCGCCACATGTCGGCGATCCGTCGGGGCAGGTCCGCGCGGCCGGTGGAGAGCTGCGACATGACCTGCGTACCGGTGTAGGCGGCGACCAGGAGCTGCGCGAACGCGGCCTCGTCCGCGCCGTCGAGCAGCTGGCCCTTCTGGCGGGCCACGACCAGCTCCTGGTGGAAGCGGTCGGCCCACCACTCGTAGATCGAGTACTCCTGCTTGCCCACCACCCCCTGCTCGACCGCGAGTCGGACGCCGGCCCGCAGCAGGGTGTTGCGCTGCATCTCGACCGCGAGATAGCCGGTCATGTCCAGGAGTTGCTGGAGACCGCCCTCCCCCTCGGGGAACTTCAGGTCCGCGGCCTGTTCGAGGATGACCGCGCGGGCCAGCCCCTCCTTCGACCGGAAGTGGAAGTACACGGCACCCGCCGTGACGCCCGCGCGCTCAAGGATCTTGGTGATGCTCGCGCCGAGGTACCCGGCTTCGTCGAACACTTCCGCTGCGGCCCGGAGCACCAGCTCCCGCGTGCGGATTGCCCGTTCCTGCCTGTGTTCCGCCACTGGCCCGTTACCTCGTATTACCTCGACAAAGAAAAAGAGTGACCACTATCTTATGTGAGCGGACAGTCGAGACACCAGTGCTCCGACCCCGCAAATGTTGTGGAACAGTCAGGGGAGAACTGTTGTGCTTCCGATAGACCTTGCGCGAGACCGGACGACCACCGGCCCCGTGCCTGTGCCGATGTCGTACACCCATAAGACGAATCCCGCCGAGGTGCTCCTCGCGAGCTGGCACCGGACAGGGGACGACACCTTCACCGTCACCGCCCGATGGCCGCGTGAGCACGCGTTCTACCTGACCCGGTTCGGACGGCACGACCCTCTCTTCCTGGCGGAGACGGTGCGCCAGACCCTGCCGTTGCTGTCGCACGGGGCGTACGACATCCCCTTCGGGCACCAGCTGCTCTGGAGGGACTTCGGGTGGGACGCCGATCCGGAGGCGCTGCGGGTCGAGGGGGGCGCCGACGCCGAGGTCGAACTCCACATCACGGCTTCGGACGTGAAGTACCGCAGGGGTCGGGCGACGGCCGTCACGCTCTCCGTCACGGCCGAGCGCGAGGGACGCCGACTGGCCGGCGCCCGCACCGGTTTCACGATCCAGGACCGGGCGGTCTACGAGCGGCTCCGTGGCCGGTACGCCGACATCGAGGGCGCGAACTCCCGGGTCCTGCCGCTGCCGCCGCCCTCGCCCACGCAGCAGGCCGGCCGCGACCGCTACCAGGACGTCGTGCTCTCGTGCACCGACGTCCCGCTCCGCTGGCAGCTGCGGACGGACACCTCGCACCCCGTCCTCTTCGACCACCCCGTCGACCACGCCCCGGGCATGCTGCTCCTGGAGGCCGCGCGCCAGGCCGCGCAGTCGGCGGCGCACCCGCGGCAGACGCTGGTCGTCGGCATGCAGTGCGACTTCAGCCGGTACGCCGAACTCGACGCCCCGTGCTGGGTCACGGCCAAGGCCCTGCCCCGCGACCTGGACGGGCGGCCTCGCATGCTGGTAACGGCGGAGCAGAACGACGAGGAGATCTTCACGTCGGTCGTCGCCCTGTACGAGGTGCCCGCGGACCGCTGACGGTACCGGCCTCTCTCGCTCGGTGGGCCCGGACGGCATCAGCCCGTCCGGGCCCTCAGTCATGGGCTCACGTGCCTGGTCGCCGGTCGCCGGCTCCCGCTCCACGAGGACGTGAGGAACCGGCACCTCGCGGCGCCACGACCGTGCCCCGGTCCGCAGGGGGGAGGCTGCGGACCGGGGCACGGCCGTTCTTGGGGTGCGCCTGGTGATCGTGGAACCGGCGGATGAGGGAGCCCGTACCGCCGGGCCCGGTGGTTCAGCGAGGCGTGCTCTCCACGCGGTCGGCCTTCTGCTCGAACGGGGCCTCGGCAACCGCCGTCGCGGGCTCGGCCTCGGTCTTCGGCAGCCAGCGAAGTGCCAGGACGCCCAGCGCGACGTGCAGGAAGCTCGCCACCGCCACGGCGGCGTGGAGGCCGGTGACGAAGGCCGACTTCGCGTCCGTGACCACCGCGGAGGCGAGCCCGGGCAGCTGGAGGGTCTCGTCGAGCGTGGGGGCGAGGTCGGGCCCCTGGAGCCGGAAGAGCAGCGCGGCGAGGGAGCCGATGAGCGCGATGCCGAGGGCGTTGCCGATCTCGTTGCTGGTCTCGGCGATCGCGCCGGCCGAACCGGCCCGCTCGGCCGGGACCGCACCGACCGCGGTGTCGGCGACGACGCTGAAGGAGATGCCGTATCCGAGGCCCGCGATGGACGTGGACGCGATGTACCAGCCGACGCCGCCGGTGATGGTGGTGGGGAGCAGGAAGAGCAGCCCGGCCGCGATGGAGAAGTGGCAGATGATGAGGATCGTCCGCTTGCCGATGCGGTCGACGAACATCGGCGTGACGACACAGGTGACGGTGAGGACCACGGCGCCGGGAAGCGCGAGGAGCGCCGCCTGCAGGACGGGAAGGTCCAGGACGGACTGGAGGTAGACGCCCGACAGGTAGGCGGCCGCCGACCATGCCGCGAGCGGCAGCAGTCCCGTGATGATCGCGACGGTGAAGACCCGGTCGCGGAAGAGGGAGAAGTCCATCAGCGGGTGGTCGAGGTGCCGCTGCCGGCGTACGAACAGGGCGAGCAGGACGATGCCGGCCAGTCCCACCAGGACGGAGAGCAGCGAGAACCCTTCGGCGGCCGCGTGCTTGAGGCCGTACACGAGGCCCAGGAGGCCGGCCGCGGAGGCCGCGACGCTGAAGGCGTCGATACGGCCGGGGCGGGTGGTGCTGACTTCACGCAGCAGGATGGGGGCGAAGATCAGGAAGAGGGCGATGACGGGCAGGTTGATGAGGAAGACCGAGCCCCACCAGAAGCGTTCCAGCAGGATGCCGCCCGCGACCGGGCCGATGGCGAAGCCCGCCGCGAAGGCCGCGGCGAAGATGCCGATGGCCTGCGCCCGCCGGCGCGGGTCGGTGAACAGCTCGCTCAGTACGGCCAGTGCCGACGGCAGCAGGGTCGCACCGGCGACACCCATCAGCGCGCGGGACGCGATGAGGAGCTCCGGGCTGGGCGCGAAGGCGGAGGCCGCGGACGCGAGGCCGAAGACGGTCGCTCCGATCATCAGCAGCTTCAGCCGGCCGTACCGGTCCCCGATGTTGCCGAACGCGATCAGCAGCGAGCCGACCGCGAAGCCGTAGATGTCCAGGGTCCACAGGGCCTGGTCGGCCGTGGGGGTGAGGTCCTGGCTGACCCGGGGCATCGCCAGGTACAGGATCGACCCGTCCATGGAGACCAGCAGGACGGGACCGAGTACGACCAGCAGTCCCAGCCACGCACGCAGGCCGGGTGAGTTGTGTGAGTGCTGTTCCGACATGACTCGACCGTCGGCCATGGCCATGTCCACAGCCACCCCCCTGCTGGGGGTACACCTGACAGGTATACCCAGCCGTGCGCGCGTTCGGCATACGCTGGCGGACGTGGAGAGCCTCGGAACGTTCCTGAAGAGCCGCCGTGACCGGGTCACCCCGGACGAGATCGGGCTGCGCACCCATGGCAACGGTCGCCGCGTTCCCGGGCTGCGGCGGGAAGAGCTCGCCCAGCTCGCCGGAGTGAGCGCCGGCTACTACACGCGGCTGGAACAGGGGCAGGCCGAGACGGCGTCGGAGCAGGTGCTCGACGCGCTCGCCCGGGCGCTGCAGCTCGACGCGACCGAGACGGTGCACCTGCACAACCTGGCGCGGCACTCGGCGACGCCGCGGCTCTCCGAGCCCCCGGCGGAGGAGCCCCACAAGCGTGTCCTCGCGCTCCTGGAGTCCCTGGGCGAGGCCACGCCGGCGATCGTCCTGGGGCGCCGTGGCGACGTGCTCGCGTGGAACCGCAGCGGGCACGCGCTTCTCGCGGAGCACATCGCCTTCGAGACGCCGGACGATCCGGAGCGTCGGCCGTCGATCCCCCGGATGTTCTTCCTCGATCCGGTCACGCGTGACCTGTACAGCAACTGGCACACGCTCGCCCGCGCCCATGTGGCGTACCTCCGGCTGACGGCCGGCCGCTACCCCACCGACGCGCGTCTGGCGGGGCTGATCGGCGAACTCACCATGCGCAGCGACGACTTCTCCGCCCTGTGGGCGAATCGGGACGTCGCGGACTGCACCACGGGAACCATGCACATACAGCACACGACCGTAGGTGCCGTGAGCGTGGACTACCAGGTCTGGTTGCAGCCCGACAGCCCCGACCACCGTCTTGAGGTCTACACGCCGAACGACGCGAGTTCGGCAGACGCCCTGCAGGTCCTGACCCACCAGAGCCAGAGCCAGAGTCTCGGGCGCGACTGAATTCGGCCGGGCGCCGGTGCCGTTCGGCATCGGCGCCTTTTCGCATGCCCGCAATTCCCTTTCCGGCAGGCGGCGGACCTGACATAGAAGTTCTTCGGCTTGGCCCGCCGCATGCCCGAGTCGGTAGCGTCGTGTCGCGAGCAGGGGTGGCGAATTCGATGATCCCTTTCCTCGCGATCAGGTCCGTACACGACGCGGAGACCAAAAATGCGACTTGCGCAAGTGATGGAAAACGTCATGGTCCGCCATGCCGATCGGCCTGCGATCGGTGAACGGGCCAGGGAATTCGTGCGGGACCCCGGGACCGGCCGTGTTTCGTACCGTCTTCTCCCCCGGTACGAGGAGACCAGTTTCGGCGAACTGTGGGCGCGGGTACGCGCGGTGGCGAACGCATGGCACGGGGACGCGCACCGTCCGCTGAAGCCGGGCGACCGCGTCGCCGTGCTCGGCTTCTCCAGCGGCGACTACACCGTCGTCGACCTGGCGTGCACGTACCTCGGGTTCGCCAACGTTCCGCTCCAGACCAGTTCGCCGGCGTCCCAGCAGGGGGCCATCGTCGACGAGACGGAGTCCCGTCTCGTCGCCGCGAGCGTCGAGCGCCTGGAGCGGGCGGTCGAGCTCGCCCTGGGGAGCCCGTCGGTCGAGCGGATCCTGGTGTTCGACTTCCACGAGGAGGTCAGCGACCACGCGGACGCGCTGGACGAGGCACGCGCCCGGCTGGAGAGCGCCGGCCGTTCCGTGCGCGTCGACTCCCTTCCCGAGGTGCTCCGCCGGGGCGCCGCTCTTCCCGACGCGCCGCTCTTCGTCCCGGCCGACGGCGACGACCCGCTGGCGATGCTCATCTACACCTCGGGCAGCACGGGAACGCCCAAGGGAGCCATGTACACCGACCGGCTGACCAGCGCGATGTGGGGCGGTGCGTGGTCGAAGCTCTTCTCCGAGGGCCAGACGGTCACCTTCAGCTACATGCCGATGAGCCATGTCGCCGGCCACTCCTCGCTGAAGAACACCCTGGCCCGGGGCGGCATCACGTACTTCACGGCCAGGAGCGATCTGTCGACCTTCTTCGAGGACATCGCGCTGGCGCGCCCGACGGAGCTCTCGCTGATACCGCGCATCTGCGAGCTGATCTTCCAGAAGTACCAGAGCGAGCTGGACCGCAGGAGCACGGCGGGCACCACCGACCGTGCCGCGCTCGAAGCCCGGGTCAAGGCGGACATGCGGGGGGAGCTGCTCGGCGGCCGGGTCGCCTGGGCCGGCTGTGCGTCCGCTCCGCTGTCCGCGGAGCTGACGACGTTCATGGAGTCGCTCCTCGGCATCGACCTGCACAACATCTACGGCTCGACCGAGGCCGCCGCCGTCTCCGTCGACGGCGAAATGCTGTCCCCGCCGGTCATCGACCACAAGCTGGTCGACGTTCCCGAACTCGGCTACTACCTCACCGATTCGCCGTATCCGCGCGGGGAGCTGCTGCTCAAGACCGACGCGCTGATTCCCGGCTATTACAACCACCCGGAGCTGACGGCCGAACTCCTCGACGAGGACGGCTTCTACAAGACCGGCGACATCGTCGCCGAGATCGCACCCGGGCGCCATTCCATCATCGACCGCCGAAAGAGCGTACTGAAGCTTTCTCAGGGCGAGTTCGTGGCGACCGCGCGCCTGGAGGCGATCTTCGCCTACAGCCCTCTGGTCCGTCAGATATTCGTGTACGGGAACAGTGAGCGGTCGTATCTCCTGGCGGTCGTCGTTCCTTCCGCGGACGCCCTCGCCCGTTTCGGCGATCGCACGGAGGAACTGCAGCAGCAGCTCAGCGATTCCTTCGTGAAGGTCGCGAAGGAGGAGGGGCTGAACTCCTACGAGATACCGCGCGAATTCCTCGTCGAGACCGAGCCGTTCAGCCAGGACAACGGTCTGCTCTCGGATCACCGCAAGCTGCTCCGTCCCCGCCTGCTGGAGCGGTACCGGGAGCGGCTCGAAGAGCTGTACGCGGACATCGCCGCGCGCGAGAACGAGCAGCTCCTCGACGTCCGCCGAGGAGCGGCGGACCGGCCCGTCCTGGAGACGCTCCAGCGTGCGGCGCAGGCGCTGCTGACGGGCTCGGGGGTCGAGGTGAGCCCCTCGGCGCACTTCAGGGACCTGGGTGGCGACTCGCTCACGGCGGTGGCGTTCTCCGACCTGCTCGACGACGTCTTCGAGGTCCGGGTCCCGGTGGACATGATCATCAGCGCGGCCACCGACCTCCAGCAGATGGCCGACCACATCGAGGCCAAGCGCGCGGCCGGGCTGGACCGGCCCGGCTTCGCCTCGGTGCACGGCCAGGGAAGCGTCGAGGTCCGGGCCTCCGACCTCACCCTGGACAGGTTCATCGACGAGGAGACGCTCGCCGGGGCGAAGCGGCTGGCTCCACCCGCCGAACCGCCCCGTACCGTCCTGCTGACGGGGGCGAGCGGATATCTCGGGCGCTTCCTCTCCATGGAGTGGCTGGAGCAGCTGGAGAAGACCGACGGGCGGCTGATCTGCCTCGTCCGCGGGAAGGACGTGGCGGCCGCCAGGAAGCGCTTCGAGGAGTCGTTCGCCGGCGGCGACGGGCAGCTGGCGCGGCGGTTCCAGGACCTGGCCGCCGACCATCTGGAGGTCGTGGCGGGCGACATGGCGGAGCCGCAGCTGGGCCTGGGCGACCGCACCTGGGAGAGGCTCACCGAGGAGGTGGACCTGATCGTCCACGCCGGCGCCCTCGTCAACCACGTGCTGCCGTACAACCACCTGTTCGAGGCCAACGTGGTGGGTACCGCCGAGCTGGTCCGCCTGGCGCTCACCGGACGGATGAAGCCGTTCACGTACATCTCCAGCGTGGCCGTCGCCACCTCCCAGAGCCCCGCTCTGGGCGAGGACCCCGACATCAGGCAGGCGCTCCCCGTCCAGCCGGTCGACGCGGGGTACGCGAGCGGCTACGCGACGAGCAAGTGGGCGGGCGAGGTCCTGCTGCGTGAGGCGCACGACCTGTGCGGTCTCCCGGTCACGGTGTTCCGGTCGAACATGATCCTCGCCCACAGCAGGTACGGCGGTCAGCTGAACGTCCCCGACATGTTCTCCCGCCTGCTCTTCAGCGTCCTCGCGACCGGTGTCGCACCCGCGTCCTTCTACCGCGCCGACGGTACGGAGAAGCGGCCGCGGGCTCACTACGACGGACTCCCGGTGGACTTCACCGCCGCGGCCGTCGTGTCGCTGGGTGGACAGGTCACCGGCGAGTACCGGACGTTCAGTCTGGTGAACCCGCACGACGACGGGATCTCGCTCGACACCTTCGTCGACTGGCTGGGCGAGTCGGGCCGTCGCATCGAGAGGATCGACGACTACGCGGACTGGCTGGACCGGTTCGAGACGGCCATGCGGGCGCTTCCCGAGGAGCAGCGGCAGCTTTCGTCGTTGCCGCTCATTCACGGATTCAAGGAACCGGAGACCGCTGTGCGTGGATCCGACATTCCCTCCGAGCGATTCCGTGCTGCCGTGCAGGCCGCCGAGGTCGGGGCCGACGCGGACATCCCGCACATCTCCCCGTCGCTCATCGAGAAATACGCCAGGGATCTGACGTCGCTCATGACCGGGTGAACCGACCGGTCACACGGTCCGACGGCCGGCACACACGCCGATTCGGCAGCAGCAGTCGATTTCCACGAAGACGTCCTGCCGAATCGGCGTGCCCTCGATCCACGGAACCGGGGTCGCGTTGATCGAAACTCTGCTGCCCTCGCGCATGGTTTCCGCCGAGAAATTCGAGGATGTCGCGGGGGGATTTCTCTTCCCTTCCGAGCGTCGGGTGATCGCCACGGCGGGCAGCGCGCGACGCCGTGAGTTCACCACCGTCCGGGCCTGCGCCCGCACGGCTCTCGGAGGCCTCGGCGTGCCCGCCGCACCGATCCTGCCCGATGCCGAGGGCGCTCCGCGGTGGCCGGACGGCGTCGTCGGGTCCATGACCCACTGCGCGGGATACCGCGCCGCTGCCGTGGCCCTGGCCTGCGATGCCGTGGCGGTCGGCATCGACGCCGAGCCCGATGCGCCGATCCCCACCCGCGGCGCCCGCGCGCTCGTCACCGTGGACGAGGAGCGCGCCCACATCGCGGAACTGGGTGGACGCCGGCCCGATGTCAGCTGGGACCGCCTGATCTTCAGCGCGAAGGAGAGCGTCTACAAGGCCTGGTATCCGCTGACCCGTCGCCGGCTGGAATTCGACCAGGTAATGATCACCTTGGCCCCCGAAGACGGCACGTTCTCCGCCCGTCTGCTCGTACCGGGACCCAGAATCGGCGCACGCAGGATCCGCGGATTCGCGGGCCGCTGGGCGCGGTTCCAGGGGATTCTCCTCACGGCCGTCGCCGTCGCCCCCGAGCGCACTTGACGTACTTCTCGGGCCGTCGTTGCACGGCCCGTTCCGTCGAGCCGATAGTGAATCTCGAACGATCGGTGCAAGCGCCGCAAGGAAGCGCGCGGCACTGTCCGGGATGGCTCATGGCCCGCCGGAATCCGCCTGTGAAGCGCTGAATACCGCGCCGTCCGGACGGGTCCGGCCGACGCACATCCATCCGTGCCCGTGCCCCACTGCGAATTTGACCACGTCCGCTCCTGCCCGGATTCGCTCCGGCATGCTCGCTGAGGGAATCGATGATCGACATTCTGTCCTACCTCCGGTCCATACCCGCGCTGCAGCAGCCCGACTGGGAAGGCCACGCCTCCCTGGAAGAGGTCCGTACGGATCTCGGGCGGATGCCCGCCCTCGTGGACGCCGAAGCCGTACGCCGTCTGCGCGCCCTGCTGATGGAGGCGGCCGCGGGACATCTCCAGGTGATCCAGACCGGCGACTGCGCCGAGGATCCCGCCGAGGCCACGCCCGAGGACGTCACGCGCAAGGCCGCGCTGCTCGACGTGCTGGCCGGGACGATGAAGCTCGCCTCGGGCAAGCCCGTCATCAGGGTGGGCAGGATCGCCGGGCAGTACGGCAAGCCCCGCTCCTCCCCGACCGAGACCGTCAACGGCAGCCAACTGCCCGTGTACCGCGGCCACATGGTCAACCGTCCGGAGCCGGACGCGGTACTGCGCCGGCCCGACCCCCGTCACCTGCTGAGCGGCTACCGGGCCGCGAGCGACACCATGCACTACCTCGGCTGGCGCGGCACCGCCACCCGGTCCGAACTCGACGTGCCCGTGTGGACCAGCCACGAGGCGCTGCTCCTCGACTACGAGCTTCCGCTGCTGCGCCGTGAGCCGGACGGCTCGCTGCTGCTGACGTCCACGCACTGGCCGTGGGTCGGCGAGCGCACCCGGCAGCTGGACGGCGCCCACATCGGGCTCCTGGCCGCGGTCTCCAATCCGGTCGCCGTCAAGGTGGGCCCGACCATGACGCCCGACCAGCTCCTCGCCCTGTGCGAGCGCCTGGACGCCCAGCGGCGTCCCGGCCGGCTGACGCTGATCGCGCGCATGGGCGCCGACAACGCCGGCGAGCGGCTGCCCGGGCTGGTCGAGGCCGTCGCCCGGGCCGGTCACCCGGTGCTCTGGCTGTCGGACCCGATGCACGGGAACACGGTCTCCAGCCCCGAGGGGCTCAAGACCCGCCTGGTGCGGACGGTCGTGCGCGAGGTGGAGAACTTCCAGGCCGCGGTGAGCCAGAACGGCGGTGTCGCGGCGGGCCTGCACCTGGAGACGACCCCGGACACCGTCACCGAGTGCGTCATGGACGAGCGGGGCCTCGACCGGCTCGGCGACAAGTACCTCAGCTTCTGCGACCCCCGCCTCAATCCGCAGCAGGCCATCGACGTCGTCTCCGCCTGGCGGGGCTGAACACGGCGCCGTACGACCGCGCGCCCCGACACATCCGTACCCGTAGACGGCGTCGCCACGCTCGGCGCCCACGAAGAGAGGACCGGCCGGCCCATGCCCGGTATCCCCCCGATCGAGCCCTATCCGATGCCCCAGGAGGGCGAGCTGCCGGAGAACACCGTCAGCTGGCCCGTGGACCCCCGGCGTGCCGTCCTGCTGCTCCACGACATGCAGGAGTACTTCCTCAGGCCGTTCCCGCGCACCGAGGCTCCCGGCGACGCCCTGGTCGGCAACACCGCGCTGCTGCGCGAGAGGTGCGCCGAGCTCGGCATCCCCATCGCGTACACGGCGCAGCCCGGCGGCATGACGCCCGAACAGCGCGGACTCCTGAAGGACTTCTGGGGGCCGGGGATGAAGCCCACGCCCGAGCACCGCAAGGTGGTCGAGCCCCTCGAACCGGGTCCCGGCGACTGGACGTTCACGAAGTGGCGCTACAGCGCCTTCTTCAAGTCCGACCTGCTGGAGCGGATGCGGTTCCACCAGCGCGACCAGCTGATCATCTGCGGTGTGTACGCGCACGTGGGCGTCCTGATGACGGCGGTCGAGGCCTTCACCAACGACATCAAGCCCTTCCTGGTCGCGGACGCCGTGGCCGACTTCTCGGCCGAACACCACCGGCTCGCCCTCGACTACGCGGCACAGCGCGCGGCCCGCGTCGTGTCCGCCAAGACCGTGCTGAGCGAACTCGACGCGGGCGGCGCGGCGCTCTGACCGCGCCCCACCGCCGAAAGGAATCCCCATGGCAAGGCAGGACAGCGCGCAGGACCTCCTGACACGCATCCTCGACGGCTCCGCCGGCGCGTTCGCACTGATGCACCGGCCCGAGACGGTGGACCCGGACACCCTGGAACTGCTGGCCGGCGACGTGACGGAGATCGCGTCGCTCGCCGACCTCGACCTCCCCTCGCAGGGCCACGACGGCACGGGCGCCCGTACGGAACTGCTCACCCTCATCCCGTACCGTCAGCTCGCCGAGCGGGGCTTCGCCGCTCCCGACGACGGCGCGCCGCTGCTGGCGATGGCGGTGCGCGAGCAGGCCTCGGTGCCGCTGCGCGCGACGCTCCCGCTGCTGCCGGACGAGCCGGTGAAGGTGACCGACGGCCACTTCGACGTCGACGACGAGGCCTACGCGGAGATCGTGCGCCGGGTCGTCGCGGACGAGATCGGCACCGGTGAGGGCGCCAACTTCGTGATGCGGCGCTCGTTCACGGCACGGCTGCCCGGGTTCGGACTGCCCGCGGCGCTGTCGTTCTTCCGCCGCCTGGTGCAGCGGGAGGCGGGGGCGTACTGGACGTTCCTCGTGCACACCGGCGAGCGGACGTTCGTGGGCGCCACTCCGGAGCGGCACATCAGCGTCCACGACGGCACGGCCGTGATGAACCCGATCAGCGGCACCTACCGCTACCCGGCGGCCGGCCCGGACCTCGACGGCGTCATGGAGTTCCTCGCCGATCCCAAGGAGGCCGACGAGCTGTACATGGTCGTCGACGAGGAGCTCAAGATGATGGCCCGGATCTGCCCGGAGGGCGGCCGGGTGGTGGGCCCCTATCTCAAGGAGATGGCGCGGCTGGCGCACACCGAGTACTTCATCGAGGGCCGGACCGACCGCGATGTGCGGGACATCCTGCGCGAGACGCTCTTCGCCCCGACCGTGACCGGCTCCCCGCTGGAGAGCGCCGCGCGGGTCATCAGCCGGTACGAGCCCCAGGGCCGGGGCTACTACAGCGGTGTGGCCGCCCTGATCGGCCGCGACGCCGCCGGTGGCCGCACCCTGGACTCGTCGATCCTGATCCGTACCGCCGACATCGACGACGAGGGCATGATGCGGATCGGGGTGGGCGCGACCCTGGTACGCCACTCCGACCCGGAGTCCGAGGTGCACGAGACCCGGGCCAAGGCGGCCGGGCTGCTCGCCGCGCTCGGCGACCCCGAGCCGATCCGGTTCGGTGCGCACCCCGCGGTCCGCGAGGCGCTCGACGAACGCAACGAGCGCATCGCCGACTTCTGGCTGCGGGACCAGGCGACGCGTGACGGCACGGGCGGTCCGCTGACCGGCCGCCGGGTGCTGGTGATCGACGCCGAGGACACCTTCACGGAGATGATCGCCCACCAGATCCGGTCGCTGGGCGGCGAGGTGAGCGTACGGCGCTTCGACGAGCGGTACTGCTTCGACGAGCACGAGCTGGTCGTGATGGGCCCCGGCCCCGGAGACCCGCGCGAGACGAACGACCCGAAGATCGCGCACCTGCGGTCCGCGGTGGCCCAGCTCCTGGAGGAGCGCAGGCCGTTCATGGCGGTCTGCCTCAGCCACCAGGTGCTCAGCACCCTGCTCGGCCTCGACCTGGTGCGCCGGCCGACGCCCAACCAGGGCGCACAGCACGAGATCGACCTCTTCGGCGCGCGGGAGCGGGTGGGGTTCTACAACACCTTCGCCGCGCACTCGGCGGGGGACGCGTTCGAGCACCCGGTGCACGGACGCGTCGAGGTCAGCCGTGACCCGGCGACGGGCGAGGTGCACGGTCTGCGGGCGGCGCGCTTCGTGTCCATGCAGTTCCACGCCGAGTCCGTACTGACCGTGGACGGGCCCCGGATCATCGGCGGACTCCTCGCGGAGGTGGCCGGCGGCTGACCGCGGGCGGCCTTCCGTACCTCGGCCGCACGGGGCGGGGGGGCCGTCGGAACGCCCGGGGTGTGCGGCGATCCCTCCCGGGCCGCCGCGCACGCGGCGGCCGTAATCGCAAAGGACAGCCATGACCATCGCCGTACCGGCGACCCCCGCCCTGAACGCCCGGATACCGGGGTCGAAGTCGCTCACCAACAGGGCGCTGCTGCTCGCGGCCGCCGCCGATTCGACGAGCGCCCTCGGCGCCCCGCTGGTGAGCGACGACACCACGGCCTTCCGCGAGGCACTCCGCGGGCTGGGCGTCCGTATCGACTCCTCCGACGACGACGGCGTCTGGAACGTGACCGGCCTGGGCCAGGGCCCGGTCGGCGCGGGAACCGCCTGGTGCGCGGACGCCGGTACGGCGGCCCGCTTCCTGCCGCCCTTCGCCGCGACCGGCCACGGCGACTTCGGCTTCGAGGGCTCCGACCAGCTCACCGCGCGCCCCGTGGCCCCCCTCGCCGACGCCCTGCGGCGGCTGGGGGCCGAGGTCACCACCGGGCCCGGCGGGCGCCTGCCGCTGCGGGTGCGCGCGCAGGGGCTCGACGGCGGCGCGCTGACCGTGGACTCCACGCTCAGCAGCCAGTTCCTGACCGGGCTGCTGATGGCGGGCCCGCTGATGCGCCGCACACTGACGCTGACCGTGCCGGAGCTCGTCAGCCGACCGTACATCGACATGACGATCGCCCTGATGCGGCGCTTCGGCGCCGAGGTGGACGAGGCCGCGCCCGGTGAGTTCACCGTCCGGCCGACGGGCTACCGCGGGGCCGATCTGCCGATCGAGCCCGACGCCTCCACGGCGTCGTACGTCTTCGCCGCCGCGGCGGTCACCGGGACGAGCGTGCGCGTGCCCGGTCTCGGCCGGGGCAGCCTCCAGGGCGACCTGCGCTTCACCGAGGTCCTCGCCCGCACCGGCGCCCGGGTGGAGACCACCGACGAGGCGACGACCGTGACCGGCACCGGGGTGTTCAAGGGCGGGTTCACGGTCGACATGGGCGAGATCTCGGACACCTTCATGACGCTCGCCGCGATCGCGCCCCTCGCCGACGCCCCGATCACCGTCAACGGCATCGGGCACGCGCGCCTGAAGGAGTCGGACCGGATCGCCGCCGTCGAGGGCAACCTGCGCGCGCTCGGCATCCGGGCCGAGACCGGCCGCGACTGGATCACGGTCCACCCCGGCACCCCCGCGCCGGCGCGGATCGTCTGCCACCGCGACCACCGCATCGCGATGGCGTTCTCCGTCCTGGGTCTGCGGTCCGAGGGGATCACGCTCGACGACCCCGGCTGTGTGGCGAAGACCTTCCCCGGCTTCCACGAGGAGCTGCACCGGCTCTTCCCCCGCCACTCCGTACCGACGGCCGGCCGGCACCTCCCGGCCGCAGAAGGGATCTGAGGAAGACATGGCCCACGTGGAAGGGAAGCTCCGTTGAGCAGGTTGCGCTGGCTGACAGCCGGAGAGTCGCACGGTCCCGCGCTGGTCGCGACGCTGGAGGGTCTTCCCGCCGGTGTCCCGGTCACCACGGAGCTGGTGGCGGACCACCTCGCGCGGCGGCGTCTCGGCCATGGGCGTGGCGCGCGGATGAAGTTCGAGCAGGACGAGGTCACGTTCCTGGGCGGTGTCCGGCACGGTCTCTCGCTGGGTTCGCCGGTCGCGGTGATGGTGGGGAACACGGAGTGGCCGAAGTGGGAGAAGGTGATGTCGGCCGATCCGGTCGACCCCTCCGAGCTCAAGGAGACCGGCCGCAACGCCCCGCTGACCCGGCCGCGTCCGGGTCACGCCGACCTCGCCGGGATGCAGAAGTACGGCTTTGACGAGGCCCGTCCGATCCTGGAGCGTGCTTCGGCGCGTGAGACCGCGGCCCGGGTCGCCCTCGGCGCCGTGGCCCGGTCGTTCCTGAAGGAGGCGGCGGGGATCGAGATCGTCTCGCATGTGGTGGAGCTGGCGGCGGCGAAGGCTCCGTACGGTGTCTACCCGACCCCCGCCGACGTCGAGAAGCTGGACGCCGATCCGGTGCGCTGCCTGGACGCGGACGCCTCGAAGGCGATGGTCGCGGAGATCGACCAGGCCCACAAGGACGGCGACACGCTCGGTGGTGTGGTCGAGGTCCTCGCCTACGGCGTGCCGGTCGGGCTGGGTTCGCACGTGCACTGGGACCGGCGGCTGGACGCACGGCTCGCCGCCGCGCTCATGGGGATTCAGGCGATCAAGGGTGTGGAGGTCGGTGACGGTTTCGAGCTGGCGCGGGTGCCGGGTTCGCAGGCCCATGACGAGATCGTGAACACCGAGGACGGTATCCGGCGTGCGTCGGGTCGTTCGGGCGGTACGGAGGGTGGGCTGACGACGGGTGAGCTGCTGCGGGTGCGGGCGGCGATGAAGCCGATCGCGACGGTGCCGCGTGCGCTGGCGACGGTCGACACGGCCACCGGTGAGGCCGCGGTCGCGCATCACCAGCGGTCCGACGTGTGTGCGGTGCCGGCCGCGGGGATCGTGGCCGAGGCGATGGTGGCGCTGGTCCTGGCGGACGCGGTCGTCGAGAAGTTCGGCGGCGACAGCGTGCCCGAGACCCGCCGCAACGTGCAGTCGTACCTCGACAACCTCCAGATCCGGTGACGGGCCGCCCGCTGGTCGCTCGGCGGGCCTTCGGCGGTGTGCGACCACGCACCCACCGGACCCTCGTGGTGGCCGGGCCACACCCCGCCGGAATCCGGTCAAAGCGCTGTCAAAGCCCTGTCGAAGCGCGGTCCGCCGTCGGGTCCGCCGGCTCGTCGGATGGCTGAATCACCAGTGGTCCGGCACGCACTGGCGACGGGAGGGGGGTGCCGTGGACACCTCGTCCGCGGGCCCCTCCCGGAGCGATCGTGGGAGGGCAGAAGAGCAGGTCGTCCCCCATGGTTGGAGTGTCGTGAACACAGCTGTCATCAGGCGACGAGACCCGGTCCGCCCGCTGCCGGTGCCTCGCCGGAACCGGCG
Organism: Streptomyces sp. NPDC127129; assembly: GCF_042671585.1. Lineage (NCBI taxonomy): Bacteria > Bacillati > Actinomycetota > Actinomycetes > Kitasatosporales > Streptomycetaceae > Streptomyces > Streptomyces sp. NPDC127129. The sequence goes on along the minus strand of NZ_JBHXTV010000005.1, from coordinate 277,977 downwards.
CCTCACCGACCCGGCCATGGCCGACGACGCCGTCTCCGAACTCTGCGCCACGCTGTTCTCCTCCTTCCCGAGGAAGGACCAGCGGCAGCGCGGGGAGCAGTATCTGCGCGGGCTGCTCACCACCGAGGGACGCAAGACCGCGCGGAACATCGCGGCCCATCTGGGGGCGCCTGCCTCCGAGCAGACGCTGCATCACTTCATCGCCGACTCCACCTGGAACTGGCAGCCGCTGCGCGCCGCGCTGGCCGCCCATCTGGAGCGGAGGACTGCGGTCCAGGCCTGGGTGGTGCGCCAGATGTCGATCCCCAAGACCGGTGAGCACTCGGTCGGTGTCGACCGGGGGTTCGCCCCGCACCAGCGCCAGACGTTCCGCGGGCAGCAGGCCTTCGGGGTGTGGATGGCCTCGCCGGAGCTGAGCGCGCCCGTCGACTGGCGCCTGGTCCTGCCGGACCAGTGGGTGCACGACCACAGGCTGCGCGACCGGGCGGGCGTTCCGGCGGAGGCGGGGGCCGAGAGCCCGGAGGAGTGCGCCGTCGCGGTCGCCCTGGAGGCCGCTCGCCGCTGGGGGCCGCGCAGACCGGTCCTGATCGATCTGCGGGACGGTGACGTGTCGGCGGCGGTGGCTCCGCTCGCGGCGGCCGGTGTCCCCTTCCTCCTCCGGATCAGCGGCACCCAGCGGCTGTCCGTCGCGGACCGTGCCATGCCGGGCTTCCGGGGCGGTCCGCTGCCGGCTCAGCGGATCCTGCAGCTGGTCAAGGGGGTTCGCCGGCCGGTGCCGTGGCAGGACACGGCCGCCGGACTCGCCCCGCGCACCTCGCTCGCCGCGATGGTCCCGGTGGCGCTGTCGGATCCTTACGGGGCGACGCGCGGACTGTCCCTGCTCGGTGAGTGGGACGACCCGTCGCGTCCGCCGTCCGCGTTGTGGCTCACAGGCATGACGCAGCCGGGCCCCGGTCCGCTGTTGCGCCTCACCAAGCTCACCCGTCGCGTGGACACGGACTTCGTGGGCGTCGGCGAGGAGACCGGGCTACGGGACTACGTGGGCCGTTCCTTCCGCGGCTGGCACCGGCACATGACGCTGGCCTCCGCCGCGCACGCGGCCGTCGTGCTGTCCGGGGGTGGCTACGAGGGCGGCTCCGGGGACGGCTCCGGGGAGGGGTTCCGCGGTGGCTACGACGGTGACTCCGAGAGGGGGCGCCCGGCCGAACTCGCGTCCGCCTGAGCGTGGGTGGTGTCGGCGGCGTCCGCCCGGGCCCGCGTGGCGTGCCTCGCGTCCGCGGCGTCGGCGGCCGTCCGGCGCTGTCTGCGCAGTACCTCGCGGGAGCGGTGCAGCCGCAGCGCGAGCTGCACCTCCAGTGTTCTCCCCGGCTGTTGCCACGCGTCACCGAGGAGGTCGGTGACGCGGTCGAGCCGCCGGGACACCGTGTTGGGGTGGACGTTCAGCACCTCGGCCGCGCCCGCCTGGCTGCAGCCCGAGGCGAAGTACGACTCCAGGGTGCCGGTCAGGTCGGTGAGCCGCTCGCGGTCGTGGTCGAGGACCGGGCCGATCGCGGACCGGATGTAGCCGTCCACGTCGTGGTCGTCGGAGAGCAGCAGGCCGAGGAAGCCGAGGTCCTTGGCGGAGGCGGTGCCGCCCGCGCCGTCGAGCGCGGTCAGCGCGTCCAGGCAGCGCACGGCCTCCGTGTGCATCCGGCCGATGTCGGCGGCGCCCCGGCCAGGTCCGGCCGCGCCCACCGACACCGGGTGGCCCAGCAGCGGTGGCAGCTGGCCGGCCACGGCGCGGGCCGCGGCCGAGGCGTCCGTTCCGGGCAGCAGGAGCACGATGTTGCCGCTGTGGACCGTCTTGAGCCCGGTCATCCGGTGGGCGTAGGAGGAGGCCCACACCACGGCCCGGCCCTGTTCGCCGCCCTCGGGATGGACGACGAGCAGGACGTGGGGCGTCTCGAGGTCGATGCCGAGGCGGCGCGCACGCTGGACGAGGTAGTGCGTCTGGTGCCCGGCGCCGTTGCCGGCCGCGAGGAGTTCGTCGAACAGGTCGTCGCGTACGGGTCCTTCGGCGACGGCCGTGCTGCGCCGCAGGAGGAGCTGGATCGCGAAGGTCTGCGCGGTGAGCTGGAGCAGCCCCTCGTCCTCCCCAACCAGCGCCGTGGTCGGGCGCAGCACCAGCACGCCCAGGTCTTCCGCGCCCGCCGTGACGGGGGCGACCCAGGTGCCCCGGGCGGTGACGACGGGCCGCAGATGGGCGTGGGCGTCCAGGGCCGCCTCGGCCACGGCCTGCTCGTCCGGTTCGCCGAGGTCGCCGCTGGTGGCGAGCGGCCGCCCGGCCGGGTCCCGGAGCTGCAGCGCCGAGTCCAGCGCGTCGCCGGCCGCCTTCGCCACGGCGGTGAGGTCGGCGCCCGCGAGGAGCAGGCCGAGGATGTGGCTGTGGGCCTCGTTGAGCTGTTGCAGTCTGACCAGGCTCGTACGGGTGCGGAAGCCGTCCAGTTCGAGCCGGCCGACCTCGCCCCTGGCCTGTTCGAAGCTGCCGGCCCGCTCGATGGCGACGGCGGCGAGCGCCGCCAGGGAGCAGACGAGTCCTATCTCGTCCGGGCTGAAGTGGCGTACGGAGCGCGCGGCGCCGTAGAGCACCCCGACGATCTGGTCGCCGTTGCACATCGGCACGGCCATCATGGCGTGCAGTCCCTCGGCCCGTACGACCTCGTCGGCTCTCTCGTCGTGCGCGAGCGTGTCGTCGTCGAGGTAGTCGGCCGTCCACAGCGGTGCCCTGGCCGCGAGGGTGGGGTGCCCCAGGCCGTAGGGGGCGGTGATCGTGTGGCCGGTGGCGAGCGCGGTGGTCGAGCCGTCGGAGACGTAGACGCGCAGGTCGCCCTCCGGCTCCAGGAGGGCGATGGACGTCATGTCGAAGTTGAGGAGCCGCTTGACCCTCCGGGTGACCACCTGGAGCAGGGACTCCACGTCGTGGGGGGACGTCAGGTCCCGCGCGGTGTCCACGAGGTCGGCCAGGCCGTCCTCGCGCTGGCGGCGCTGCCCCTGCCAGGCCTGTACGCCACGGGCCAGTTGCACGGCACGTTCCAGGCGGGCGAGCTCCTGATCCGTGGCGCCGTCGCGCCGGGCTCGCTGCAGCACCTCGTCGAACCGGCCCGACGGAGCCTGCTCGGCGAGGAGTTCGAGGACGGCCATCAGGCCGGAGTCATGGCTGCGTGAAACCGTCATGATGTGGGAGCCCCCAGCCCGTCGTGCGCGTTTCGCCCGTTATCGGTCCGAAACTAGTTCGACGGTGATCTTCCGGTCAACTGGCGACGGGGAGGCGGCGACGGGCGGGGAGCGGGTGGCGCGTCGCGTGCAGCACGCTCCCGACGCGAACCCTCGCGGCCGCCTCCAGATACGGCCGCACCGCACGCCCGCGGTCGGCGCCGCGTTCCAGCTCCGTCACCATCGCCTCGTACCGGGAGGGCGAGTTGCGGAACCGGGAGAGGAAGACGGACAGGCCGGTGTAGAGGTCGTGCCGGCGGCCGAGCCTGCGCTGCGCCTCGACCCACTGGTCGAGGGCCCGCAGCCGCGACTGTTCGAGGCGGGCGATGTGGGCCCGCAGATGGGGTCCGGTCACCACTCCGGTGAACGCGTCGGCCGTCCACAGCTCCAGGGCCTCGCCGAGCCGTTCGGCCGCCGTCCCGTAGTCCTCCAGCTCCATGGCCCGGTAGCCCGCGCCGGCCGAGCGCTGGAAGACGCGCAGGTCCGAGGTGCCGCCTCCGGTGGCGAGCCGGTAGCCCCCGGACAGGGTGACGAGGACGTCCCGCGCGGTGGCGCGTCCGGCCGCGGCGGGCGCGCCCGCCGCCTCCTCCCGGCGGAGGCCCAGCGCGGCGTCGATCAGCTCGCGCAGCCGCCGGACGTGGGTCTCGATCATCTCCCCCGCGTACTGCGGCGGGCCCTGCGGCCAGAGCTCCTGCGTCAGGACGGCCGTCGGCACGATGTGGTCGGCATGGGCCGCGAGCAGTGCGAGCAGCTGACGGGCCGGTGCCTCGGCGGGGACGATGGGTGTCCCGCTCTCCTGGACTGTGAGCAAGCCCAGCACCTTCAGATCCATAGCGCCCCCTCCATGGTTCACGTCCTGGCACCATAAGATAATAATGACCACTTCTTTTTTAGGGAAGATAAATCTTGACGCCAAGGAAGCACTCGGCGAACAGAAGTGGTCAGCTGTGAGCAGGCGGCACCGCGCGGCTCAGACGCCGCGCGTGTCGGCCTCCGACAGGTCGGCCCGCGTCAGGGTGCGGGGGGTCGCGTGGCCCGACAGGGCCAGGGTGAGGTCGAGTTCGGCCAGCAGACAGCGGATCACATGGTCCACGCCCGGACCGCCGTCGAGGGCGAGACCGTACGCGTAGGGACGGCCGACGAGCACACCGGAGGCGCCCAGCGCCAGGGCCTTGGCGATGTCGGCGCCCGTGCGCACGCCGCTGTCGAAGAGGACCGTCAGCCGGTCGGCCACCGCGTCCGCCACGGCGGGCAGGGCGTCGGCGGCGGCGATCGCGCCGGCGACCTGGCGGCCTCCGTGGTTGGAGACGACGACGCCGTCCATGCCGGCGTCGGCCGCGGCGCGCGCGTCGTCGGGGTGCAGGACGCCCTTCAGGACGATCGGGCCGTCCCAGTTCTCACGCAGGAACGCCAGGTCCGGCCAGGTCTTGCCGGGGTCCGCGAACATCGACACGAAGTGCATGACGGCCGCGTTCGGGTCCTCCTCGACCGGCTTGGCCAGACCCGCCCGGAACGCCGGGTCGGAGAAGTAGTTGGCGGTCCCGACCCCGTGCAGGAACGGCAGATACGCCTGGTCCAGATCGCGCGGCCGCCAGGAGAGCAACGGGGTGTCGAGGGTGACCACGAGGGCCGTGTAGCCCGCCGCCGCGGCCCTGCGCAGGAACGAACGGGCGACCTCGACGTCCTTCGGCCAGTACAGCTGGAACCACCGCTCCCCCTCCCCCATCGCCTCCGCCACCTGCTCCATCGGCGTGCTGGAGGCGGAGGAGAGGATGTACGGGATCCCGCGCGCCGCCGCCGCGCGGGCCGCGGCGGGCTCGGCGTCGGGATGCAGGATCGACAGGACGCCGACGGGCGCCAGGGCGACGGGTGCGGGCAGCGTACGGCCGAACAGCTCGACGGACAGGTCCCGTTCGCGCACGTCACGCAGCATGCGCGGGACGATCCGGTGGCGTTCGAGCGCCGCCCTGTTGGCCCGCGCCGTCGAGCCGTCGCCCGCGCTGCCGGCGACGTAGCCGACCGGGCCGGGGCCGAGCCGGGCGGTGGCCAGCTCCTCCAGGCGCGTCAGATCCGTCGGGAGCCGGGGAACCGTGCCGGTCAGCCCGTTCAGATAGATCTCGTACTGGAAGTCCGCCCAGCTCATGTGCGGGTACCGCCCCTCGGAGGTCGTCGTGGGAGCACCTTGCCACCGGAGTGCGGCTCCTCACCAGGCCCCTGCGGCCTCCACTCCCAGCCACACGGCTCCGAGCCCGGCCGCCAGGCTCCCCGCCACGTTCGCCGCCGCGTACCCCTTCGCCCCGCTCTCGTACAGCTTCAACGTCTCGTAGGAGAACGTGGAGTACGTCGTGAGGGCCCCGCACAGGCCCGTGGCGAGGAGCAGCCGGGCGTGGGCCGAGGAGACGCCGGTGAGCAGGCCGAGGACGAAGGAGCCGACCACGTTGACCGTGAAGGTGCCCCAGGGGAAGACGGAGTCGCGGCGCGCCCGCAGGGCACGGTCGGTGAGGTACCGCAGGGGCGCGCCGACGACCGCGCCGGCGACGACGAGCAGCCAGTTCACCGGAGCCTCCGCGCCAGAGCGCCACGGGTCGCCGCGGTCGCGGCCCACACGGCGGCCAGCGCCGTGACCACCGTGCCCCCCAGGTACGCCACGCCACGGACGGCGTCCCCCCTGCCCAGCAGCTGCTGGGCGTCGAGGGCGTAGGTGGAGAAGGTGGTGAAGCCGCCGAGGATCCCCGTCCCGAGGAAGGGCCGCAGGAGCCGATGGGGCGCGGTGGCGGCCTCGGTGAGCAGGACCATCAGGACGCCGATCGCCGCGCAGCCGGTCGCGTTGACGGTGAAGGTGGTCCAGGGGAACGCGCCGGCCGGGGTGGGCCACGCGAGCGACGCGCCGTAGCGGGCCGCCGAGCCGATGGCCCCGCCGGCGGCCACGACCCCGACGACCGGCAGCTCTCCGCGGAGGTTCATGGTGGCCAGGCTATGCGTCCCGCGCGACGGGACCGGTCACGGCCTGCCCGGGGAGGACTCCGGCCGGGTTCAGTTGAGGGTGGCCGCGATCAGCAGCCCGAACGCGGCGAGGATCAGCACCGTGCGGATCAGATGGAAGCTGTTCCAGCGCTTCTCGAAGGCCGCCCGGACGGCGGACGCGGGCTCGCCCGTGCGCTCCGAGGCGGCCAGCGCGTTGTTGAGGGGGACGTTGCCCGCGACGGTGACCAGGTGGTTCAGGGACGCGCAGACGAGGCCGGCCAGGATCAGCCACCGCTGGGTGTCGGAGCGGTCGTCGACCGCCACGAGGAACGCGGCCAGCGGGAAGGCGACGACACCCAGGAACACGACCAGGAACACCGCCTTGGGAACGTACTCGTTGATCCGCCGCATGGCGTCGACGAACGTGACGTCGTCGAGCCTCGCCAGCGCGGGCATGATCCCGGTCAGGAAGATCAGCATGAACCCGGCGTAGAGGCCGGTGGAGGCGACGGCGAGGGCGAGCAACGTGGTGGCCATGGGGCCATCATGGCCGGATCCCCGCCCTCGCGCAGGGCTTATGGATCAGCCGCTGTACGGATCACCCGATTCCGCGCCGGCCTCCCGGCCGAGCAGCTTGTCCGCCTGCCGGATCGCGTCGGTCAGCTCCCTCACCACCTTCGAGCCCGACCGGTCGGCGATCGCCCCGGAGCGCTCGGCGAGCACCGAGAGCCGGGGCGCGCCCGGCAGTTCGCCGCCCCGCAGCCGGTCGGCGAAGTAGGCGGCGACGGCGGTCAGTTGCAGGCTGTCGTGTCCCGGCGCCCAGAGCGATCCGGTGAGCGCGCTCGTGGTGACGCTCCCGGAGTTCTCGTGGGGCGCGCGGCTCTTCGGTTCGAGCCAGCGGACCGTGGCCGTGGCCAGCCGGCCCGTGCGGCCGGGCCGGGTCTTCACGGCGTACAGCGCGGTGACGGTGTGGCCCGCGCCGACCTCGCCGCCGTCGACCCGGTCGTTGCGGAAGTCCTCGTCGGCGACGTCCCGGTTCTCGTAGCCGATGAGCCGGAACCGCTCGACGGTCTCCGGGTCGAAGGCGACCTGCGCCTTGGCGTCGCGGGCGCGCAGCTCGACGTTGGTGGGCAGCTGGTCCACGAAGACCTTCCGGGCCTGCTCGGTCGTGGAGACGTACGTGGTGTTCCCGTCGCCCTTGTCGGCGAGCTGCTCCATGAACGCGTCGCCGTACTCGCTGCCGACGCCGACCCCGAAGAGGGTGATGCCGTACTCCCGGCGCTCCTCGTCGATCCGGTTCAGGATCGACTGCGCCTGGGTGTCACCGGTGTTGGCGAGGGCGTCGGAGAGCAGGACGACCCGGTTGGTGGCGCCCTCGCGGTGCCCCTGGACGGCGACGTCGTACCCGGTCCGCACGCCCGCCCCCACGTTGGTCGAGGCGGCGGTCGCCAGCTCGTCGACGATGCCGTGGATGCGCTCGCGCTGTCCCTTGACCCGGGTCATGGGGAGCCGGGTCTCGGCCTCGTCGCTGAAGGTGACCAGGGCCACGGAGTCGTCGTCGCGCAGCTCGTCGGTGAGGATGCCGAGGGACTTCTTGACCAGGTCGAGGCGGCCGGGCTCGGCCATCGAACCGGAGATGTCGACGACGAAGGTGAGGGCGGCGGGCGGGCGTTCGCCCTGCCGCTCCGCGGCCGCGGTGGCGAGCCCGACCCGGACGAGCGACCAGCCCTCGTCGTCGGTCCTGGCACCGTCGACGGTCACGCTGAACCCGTCGCCCTCGGGGCGCGGATAGTCCGGGCGGAAGCTGTTGACGAACTCCTCCGGCCGTACGGACGCCGGGGTGGGCAGCCGGCCCTCGGCGAGGGTGCGGCGGGCGTACCCGTACGAGGCGGTGTCCACGTCCAGGGCGAACGTGGAGAGGTAGTCGGCGGACGGGCGGGCGGACCGCTGCTCGCCCTCGGGGGCGTCCTCGCGGCCCGCGTCCGGCCGGGGCGCCTCGAACCCGGGCGCGTCCGGCGCGTGGTTGCCGCCGCCCTCCCGGCTCGACGTCCGGTCGTGGTTCTCGCCGGCCCCACAGCCCGTCAGGGCCAGTCCGGCGGCCAGGATCCCGGCCGCCAGCCGCGCGCGGTGTCGTCGGTTCACGTCATCTCCCCCTCGGTGTCCGTCACTTGTGAATGTGACGTCCGAGAGGCCGTGCGGGAGCAGACGAAGGAGTTGCGGATGGATCTCGATGCGGCAACGGAGACCGTGCCGGACGCGCGTGGCATGGACTCGCCAGTCTTCTCAACAGGGGTTGTCACCGTGTGCAGTCGCATGCGTACATGGAGTGGCACACCGATGGGGCGGGGGTGGTCAGCGGTGGCAGAGACTGCGGGCTCCGTGATGCTCGCGCGATCGGCGATGAACAGAGCGGTGGCCGAGGCACAGCGGCCTCCGGGACGCCCCGTCCGTGGCACGCGGCGGATCAGCGCGGCGCTGGCCGGGCTGGCCGCCTCGACGCGGCACGAACTGCTGACCTTCGACGACCCGGCCGCGTCCGTGGGCCGTGCGATCCCCGAGCCGTTCCTGGAGTTGGCGGGAGCGTGCATGCGGGCCGCGGCGGAACGGGCCCCGGAGGTCAGACGGATCGTGCCGCGCCACGCCCTGCCCCTTGTGGCGGGAGCGGTCCGGATACCGGGCAGCGCCCGGCTCACGGACACGATCCCGTTCAAGATGATCGTCGTCGACCGCACGGTCGCGGCGCTCCCGCTCGATCTGGAGCTGCTGTACAACGGGGTGCTGCTGATCCGCGACCCGGTCGTCGTGCAGGCCCTGGTCCGCGCCCACTGCGCCAGTTGGGACGCGGGCGAGGAACTGACCCGGGCGACGGACGGGCCGCGCGGCCAGCTGCCTCCCCAGCTCCGGCCGGTCCTCGAAGCGCTCCTCGCCGGGCTCACGGACGAGACGGCCGCCGCCCGCCTCGGCATGTCCGGCCGCACGTACAGCCGGCGCGTCGGCGAGCTGATGCACGCCCTGGGCACGACGAGCCGCTTCCGCGCGGGTGCGGAAGCGGCTCGACGGGGGTGGCTGTGACCGGATGCGGGCCGGCCTCCCGTGGGCCTACGACACGATGTCCTTGCGCGCGAAGCCCCGGAAGGCGAGGGCGAAGAGGATCAGCGCGTACGTCACCGAGATCGCCGTGCCCTTCAGCATCCCGCCCCACTCCAGCTGCGGCTGGAGCGCGTCCACCCACGCGTACTGCCAGTGCGCGGGCACGTAGTCGCGCCAGGAGCCGAGCGCCGTGACCGCGTCCAGGACGTTGCCGATGATCGTCAGACCGACCGCGCCTCCGACGGCGCCCAGCGGCGCGTCCGTCTTCGTGGAGAGCCAGAACGCGAGCCCGGCGGTGACCAGTTGGGAGACGAGGATGAACGCGACGGCCAGTCCGAGCCGGGGCAGGGTCTCGGCGGCGGGCAGTGCGCCGCCGGTGGGGAGCTTCAGCGGCCCCCAGCCGTAGGCGAACGTGCCCGCGACGAGCGCGACCGCGGGCAGCAGGACCATCGCCGCCGCGCTGAAGCCGAGCGCCACGGCCAGCTTGGACCACAGCAGCCGGGCCCGGGGTACGGGTGCGGCCAGCAGGTAGCGCAGCGAGGACCAGCTCGCCTCGGAGGCGACGGTGTCCCCGCAGAACAGGGCCACCGCCACCACGAGGAGGAAACCTGCCGAGACGAAGAGACAGGTCGCGGCGAAGTTCGCCGCCGACGCCGTCGCCGTGTCCATCAGCGTGACGCGGCCGTTGCCGCCGTCGCCGTCCTGATCCCCGCCGATGGCGAAGGCGATGATCAGGATGAAGGGCAGTGCGGCGAGCACCGCGCCCATGACCAGGGTGCGGCGCCGCTTCAGCTGCCGTACGGCTTCGACGCGCAGCGGCAGGGTGCGTCGTGCGCGATAGCCGTCGGCGGTCTCCACGAGCCCCGCCGGTCCTCCGTCGCGGGTCCGGGTGTCCGTGCTCATGCGGAGCCACCTCCGATCAGGGTCAGGAACGCGTCCTCGAGGCGCCGGTGCGGTCCCACACCGGTCAGGGGCACGTCCAGCCGGACGAGTTCGCCGATCAGGGCGGTCGTGTCGGCACCGTCGAGACGGACCAGCAGCCCGCCCTCGGTCCGTACCGCCGAACCGATCCCGGGCAGCGCGCCGATCTTGTCGACGAGCGGGTCGGGGACGGTGTCCCCGAGCGTGACGAGCAGGACGTCCCCGGCGCCGGTGATCTCACCGACCGGGCCGGCCTGCACGAGCTGCCCGCGGTCCATCACCACGAGATGGGTGCAGGACTGCTCGACCTCCGAGAGGAGGTGGCTGGAGACGATGACGGTCCGGCCCTGCGCCGCGTACCGGATCATCACGTCGCGCATCTCGCGGATCTGTGGCGGGTCGAGTCCGTTGGTCGGCTCGTCGAGGATCAGCAGGTCCGGCAGGCCGAGCATGGCCTGGGCGATCGCGAGCCGCTGCCGCATGCCCTGCGAGTACGTCCGTACGGCGCGGGCCAGGGCGTCGCCGAGGCCCGCGATCTCCAGGGCCTCCTCGATGTGCGCGTCCTGCGCGGGGCGGCCGGTGGCCTTCCAGTACAGCTCCAGGTTGTCCCGCCCGGAGAGGTGCGGCAGGAAGCCCGCGCCCTCCACGAAGGCGCCGACCCGGGACAGGACCGGTGCGCCGGGGCGGATGGCCTGCCCGAAGACCCGGATCTCCCCGTCGTCGGGGGTGATCAGGCCCATGAGCATGCGCAGGGTGGTGGTCTTTCCGGCTCCGTTGGGCCCGAGCAGTCCGAGGACCTGTCCCTGTTCCACCCGGAAGGAGAGGTCCCGCACGGCGTACCGGTCCGAGGACTTGGCGTACTTCTTCGTCAGGCCCGTGATCTGCAGCGGTACGGCGGCGAGTTCGGGGTCCGGGGCGGGAGCCGCGGTCCGGCGCCGGGACGTCAGCAGCAGCGCGGCGGCGATCAGGGCGCCGGCGAGCGGCAGTCCCCACACCCACCAGGGCAGGGCGGCGGCCTGGGTGTCGACGGCGGGCGCCGTCGGCACGGTCAGCGGGGACTCGACGGCCACGGTGTAGCCGGCCGGTGTCGCCGGGGAGGCGTAGCCGAGGTCGGTGGCGGAGAGGACGAGCCGCAGCCGGTGGCCGGCCTCGATCTCGTGGTCGATCGCGGGCAGGGTCAGCGCGACGCTCCGTCCCTTCGCGGCGCCTTCGACACGGACGGGTGCGACGAGCTGTGCGGGCAGCACCTGCTGCCGGCCGTCCGGCCCGACGTCGTAGACCTTGGCGAAGAGGACGGCCGAGCCGTCCGGGCTGTCCGAGGTGACCTTGACGCGGACGGTCGGCGTGCCGGTGATCCGTACCGGCTCGGCCCGCGGCCCGGCGTCGAACCGGGCGTACTGGCCGGGGAAGTCGAGCGAGAAGCCGACGCCGAGGGAGGAGAGCTGGGAGAGCCCGCCGCCGATGCCGGGGACGGCCGAGATGGCGGGCGGGCCCGCTCCGGCGGGATTGGCGAAGGTCTGCGGCCGGGCGGCGTCGAGCGGCACGGAGAGCGGGTCGCCCGTGAGCCCCGGGTAGTGGTCGGAGCTCGCCCCGCGGAGCTGTGCCCGGCCGTCGGTGGAGTCGACCCCGCCGGTGCGGCTGACGCGGAACGCGGGGCCGGTGTCGGCGCCCTTGTCCTGCTTGAGGTGGCGGTCGAACCAGGCGCCGATCCGGGCCTCGACCCGTTCCGTCTCGCGGTCGCCGCCGTCGTGGCCGCCCGCGATCCAGTCGACGGCGACGGGCGCGCCGTTGGCGGCGATCGTCCTCGCCATGGCGTCGGCGTGCGTGAGCGGGAAGAGGGAGTCGCTCTGCCCCTGGACGATGAGGGCCGGGACCTTGATCCGGTCGCCGACGGCGGAGGGGCTGCGGGCTTCGAGGAGCGCACGGGCGGCGGCGTCGGGCTTCCCGGAGACGGCCACGCTCTCGTACATGGCGCACAGCTCGGCGGTGAACCGCCCGCACCCGGCCTTCCCGGTCCCGGCGCTCCCGGCGGCGCCGCGGCCGGCGCCCCGGTCGGCGGCGGCCGGCGCGCCGGTCTCGGCGCCCGTGGAGAAGAAGATGCCGGCCCAGAGCTTCTTGAAGACGCCGTCCGGGAAGAGGGCGTCGGCGAGGTTCCAGTACGTGATCTGGGGGGCGATCGCGTCGACGCGGCTGTCGTGTCCGGCGGCGAGCAGGGAGACCGCGCCGCCGTAGGAGGCGCCGGTGACACCGACGCGCGGGTCGCCGGCCTTGTCGAGCTGGACCTCGGGGCGCGCGGCGAGCCAGTCGACGAGCCGCCGGACGTCCTCGACCTCGTGGTCGGGGTCGTTGAGCCCGATCTCTCCCGTCGAGGCGCCGAAGCCTCGCGCCGACCAGGTCAGGACGGCGTAGCCGTCGCGGGCGAGCTTCTCGGCCTGGGCGCGGACGTCGTCCTTGGAACCGCCGAAGCCGTGGCCGAGCAGCACGGCCGGCCTGCGGTCGGCTTCGGGGCCCGAGGTGAAGTACGAGGTGTCGATCCGCGCCCCGGGCATGTCGAGCACCTGGTCCGCGCGGTGCACGGGTGGCGGTTCGTCGGAGGCGACGGCGGTCCAGGTACCGGCGCCCGCGAGCACGGCGAGGGCGGCGGTGACCGCGGCCCACCGGGGAAGTCGGAGTGGCATGGTGTCGAGCCTAGGCGGCCCGTCCGTGCGGCTCGGCTGTCCACGGGCGGAAATCGGCGGCCTCCTGGAGTCGTACGCCGTACCGTCCCGTACACCAGGCGCGGTACGCGCGGTGCGAGGTGAGGGGTCGTGGATGGAGATCAGGCGGGCGACGACGGTGGCCGAACTGCTCGCGGCGGGGCATCTCTACGACGGACCGCCGAGGGAGTCGTGGGCGGAGGCGTTCCTCGCCGCCGGGGGGCATCTGATGCTGATCGCGTACGCGGAGGACGGTTTCCCCGCGGGGCTGGTGTCCGGGATCGAGATGCTCCACCCGGACAAGGGGGTGGAGATGTGTCTGTACGAGCTGTCGGTGGACGAGGGGTACCGGCGGCGGGGTGTGGGGCGGGCGCTGACGGAGGCGCTGGTGGCCGGGGCCCGGGAGCGGGGCTGTTACGACGTGTGGGTGGGCGTGGATCCGGACAACGAGGCCGCGTTGCGGACGTACCGGTCGGCCGGGGCCAGGGACGAGGACGGGTTCGCGATGCTGACCTGGGAGTTCGAGGTGAAGGACCGGTGAGGGGAGCCGACGTGCCCTTGTAGGACCCATGACAACACGAGACTCTGTGGCGCACCACGCACACCCGTACTTGCCGGTAACCCGGTCAACGAAAGGTTCAGGTGCCCCACCACATGACCCGTATACCCCGCCGCGCCGTGGCGATCGTCCCCGTTCTCGCCCTCGCCGCCGGCCTGCAGTTCGCCGCCTCCCCCACGGCCCGGAGCGCGACCCTCGGCGACCTCCGCCTCGCCCCGGCCTCGCTCGCCGTCGACGACAGCTGGATCGTCGTCCTCAAGGACGGCTCGACCCGCGCCGCCGACCTGGGTGTGACACCGAAGCACGAGTACCGCTCGGTCCTGAAGGGCTTCTCGGCCACGATGTCCCAGGCCAGGGCCGCGGCTCTGGCCTCGGACCCGCGCGTGGCGTACGTCGAGCAGAACGCGACCGTACACATGGCCGAGACGCAGCCCGGCGCGACCTGGGGTCTCGACCGGATCGACCAGCGTGATCTGCCGCTGTCGACCACGTACACGTACAACACGCAGGCCTCGAACGTGACCGCCTACATCATCGACACCGGCATCCGCACCTCGCACAGCGAGTTCGGCGGCCGGGCGCGGGTGGGCACGGACACCGTCGGCGGCGGCCAGAACGGGCAGGACTGCCAGGGCCACGGCACGCACGTCGCGGGCACGGTCGGCGGCGCGAAGTACGGCGTCGCCAAGGGCGCGAAGCTGGTGGCGGTACGCGTCCTGGACTGCAACGGCTCCGGTACGACGGCCGGCGTCATCGCGGGCGTCGACTGGGTCACGGCCAATGCGGTCAAGCCCGCGGTCGCCAACATGAGCCTGGGCGGGGGCGCGAACACCTCCCTCGACGACGCGGTGAAGCGCTCGATCGCCTCGGGCGTCACGTACGCGGTCGCCGCCGGCAACGGCAACTTCCTCGGACTGCCGGCCCGCGCCTGCAACTACTCCCCCGCCCGCGTCCCCGAGGCGATCACGGTCGGCGCGACGGACTCCGCCGACAAGCGGGCGTCCTTCTCCAACTACGGCACGTGCGTGGACCTCTTCGCCCCGGGCGTCTCCATCACCTCGGCGTGGAAGGACAACGACACGGCGACGAACACCATCTCGGGCACGTCGATGGCGACCCCGCACACGGCGGGCGTGGCCGCGCTCTACCTCTCGGCGAACCCGGCGGCCACCCCGGCGCAGGTGAGCACCGCACTGGTGAACAACGCCACGAGCGGCAAGGTCCAGAACCCGCTGTCGGGCTCCCCGAACAAGCTGCTGCACTCGATCTTCTAGGCGGCTACGCCACCAGATGCCCGAGGAGCGCAGGCCCCGCCGGATAGGGCCGCTCCTCGGGCATCCGCGTGCGCGCCTCGTCCACCCGCCCCGCGCGCACGAGGGCGTGGACCTCGTGCGCGAGCGGCGTGACGTCCCGTACCGAGACGGTCCACTCGTCCGCGTACCGCCGCGCCGCCTCCCCCGCGAGCCCCAGCTGGAGGGAGCGGTACGGAAGGGCCGCCAGCCGCGGATCGCGCTCGGGGTCCCACTGCACCCGCGCCGGGGACTGCCTCAACTGCCGCTTCCAGGCGTCCTGGTCGGGGTGGAAACCCCGGACGTAGTGGGAGAGGCAGGCGTTGCGCAGCGCCCACTCGAACCCCTCGCGGGTGATCTCGATCGCGAGGACGGTCTGCTGGCCTTCCTTCAGACCCCAGCCGCAGCGGTACATCATCCACAGGAACGAGGGCTTGATCCACGTCATGCGGTCCCGCTTCCAGGCGGGCGGGAAGCGGCCCTCCCGGGCCGTCGGAAGGCCGATGGACGGGTCGTACGCCTGGTAGACGGTCACCGTCGAGTCGGTGTGCAGGGCGCGGATCTGGTGTGTGGGCGGAGCGACGGACATGGCCCCCAGGGTGCGCCGTGGCGCACACCGGGGGCCAGTGGTTTTACGGCTCGGGCGGTCGGTGTCGGCGGCGGATCGCGGGGACGACAGGATGGGGCCCGGCTCCGGGCTCACGGCCCGGGGCCGCGGGCCGCAGGTCCGTCGTCCGCCGCCGAGAAGGAGAACCGGATGCTCGTCGCCGTCGACCACGTACAGCTCGCCGCCCCACCCGGCAGCGAGGACCGACTGCGGAGGTACTACGGGGAGGTGCTCGGCATGGTCGAGGTGGCCAAGCCCCCGGTGCTCGCGGCCCGGGGCGGCTGCTGGTTCCAGGCCGGCCCGGTCCAGCTGCACCTCGGCATCGAGGAGGACTTCCGTCCCGCGAAGAAGGCCCACCCGGGGCTGCGCGTCACCGGGATCGAGGAGTACGCCGCCCGCCTGGAGGAACGCGACGCCCTGGTCGTCTGGGACGACAACCTGCCGGGCCACAAGCGCTTCTACTCCGAGGACCCGGTGGGCAACCGGCTCGAGTTCCTGGAGCCGGTGCGGTAGCAGGCGGCGGCCCCGGAGAGCGGGAACCCCCGGCCGTCGAGGTCCGGCCGGGGGTTCCGAAGGCTGTGGCGCCCGTCGGGCGCCCGCCGTCAGTGGTTGCGCGGGAAGCCGAGGTCCACGCCTGCCGGGGCCTCGGAGGGGTCCGGCCAGCGGGTCGTGACGACCTTGCCGCGGGTGTAGAAGTGGACGCCGTCGTTGCCGTAGATGTGGTGGTCGCCGAAGAGTGAGTCCTTCCAGCCACCGAAGGAGTGGTAGCCCACCGGCACCGGGATCGGCACGTTCACGCCGACCATGCCCGCCTCGATCTCCAGCTGGAAGCGGCGCGCCGCGCCGCCGTCACGGGTGAAGATCGCGGTGCCGTTGCCGAACGGCGAGGCGTTGATGAGGGCGACGCCCTCCTCGTACGTCTCGGCGCGCAGCACGCAGAGCACCGGGCCGAAGATCTCGTCCTGGTACGCCTTCGCGGTCGTGGGCACGTGGTCCAGGAGCGACAGGCCGATCCAGTGCCCGTCCTCGAACCCGTCCACCGTGTGGCCGGTGCCGTCGAGGACGACCTCGCAGCCCTCGTCCGCCGCGCCCTTCACGTACGAGGCGACCTTGTCGCGGTGGACCGCCGTGATCAGCGGGCCCATCTCCGAGGTCGGGTCGTTGCCGGGGCCGATCTTGATCTTCTCGGCGCGCTCGCGGATCTTCTCCACCAGCTCGTCGCCGATCGCGCCGACCGCGACGACCGCCGAGATCGCCATGCAGCGCTCACCGGCCGAGCCGTACGCGGCCGAGACCGCGGCGTCGGCCGCCGCGTCCAGGTCCGCGTCCGGCAGCACCAGCATGTGGTTCTTGGCGCCGCCGAGCGCCTGGACGCGCTTGCCCGCCGCGGAGGCGGTGGTGTGGATGTACCGGGCGATCGGCGTCGAGCCCACGAAGGAGATCGCCGAGACGTCCGGGTGCTCCAGGAGCCGGTCCACGGCGACCTTGTCACCGTGGACGACGTTGAAGACGCCGTCCGGCAGGCCCGCCTCGGCGAGCAGCTCCGCGATCTTCAGCGACGGCGACGGGTCCTTCTCGCTCGGCTTGAGGATGAAGGTGTTGCCGCACGCGATGGCGATCGGGAACATCCACATCGGGACCATCGCCGGGAAGTTGAACGGCGTGATGCCGGCCACCACTCCCACCGGCTGGCGGATCGCGGCCACGTCCACCCGGTTCGAGACCTGGGTGGACAGCTCGCCCTTGAGCTGGGTGGTGATGCCGCAGGCCAGGTCCACGATCTCCAGACCGCGGGCGACCTCGCCCAGCGCGTCCGAGTGCACCTTGCCGTGCTCGGCGGTGATCAGCTCGGCGATGGCGTCCCGGTTGGCGTCGAGCAGCGCCCGGAACTTGAAGAGGATGGTGGTGCGCTGCGCGAGCGACGCCGTGCCCCAGGTCTCGAAGGCGGTCTTCGCCGCGGCCACGGCCGCGTCGACCTCGTCGACCGACGCCAGCGCCACCTTCGTGGTCACGGCACCCGTGGCCGGGTCGGTGACCGGGCCCCAGTTGCCCGACGTGCCCTCGACGGTCTTGCCACCGATCCAGTGGTTGACGGTCTTCTCGGTGTTCGTCATGCCGGAATGCTCCTTCAGAGATGGCGGCGTCGGGCGGTGACGTGCCGGTCGTACTCCTCCCGGGCCTTGACCGCCGACGCGCGGGTCGAGGTCTCGGCCACGGGCACATCCCACCACGCCTGGGCGGGGGGCGCGCCCGACACTGTGTCTGCCGTTTCGGTCTCGACATAGACACATGTGGGAACGGTCGACGCCCGCGCGTCGGCGAGGGCTTCTCGCAGGTCACGTGCGGTACGTGCAGTGAGCACCCGCATCCCCAGCGAGGCCGCGTTGGCGGCCAGGTCGACGGGGAGCGGATCCCCGGTGAAGGTGCCGTCCGCTGCGCGGAAGCGGTATGCGGTGCCGTACCGCTCACCGCCCACGGCCTCGGACAGCCCTCCGATGGAGGCGTACCCGTGGTTCTGCAGGATCACCACCTTGATGGGCAGTCCCTCCTGCACGGCGGTGACGATTTCGGTGGGGTTCATCAGATACGTACCGTCGCCGACGAGCGCCCAGACCGGCCGCCCGGGCGCGGCGAGGGCCACCCCGATGGCCGCCGGGATCTCGTAGCCCATGCAGGAGTAGCCGTATTCGACGTGGTACTGGTCGGCGGAGCGGGCCCGCCAGAGCTTGTGGAGGTCGCCGGGGAGCGAGCCGGCGGCGTTGATCAGGATGTCGTCCCCGGTGACCAGGGTGTCGAGTGCGCCGAGGACCTGCGGCTGGGTGGGCCGCGACGCCTCGTCCGCCGGGGTGAAGGCGGCGGTGACGCGGGCCTCCCAGCGGTGCTTGTCCGCCGCGTACTCCCGCGCGTAGTGCTCCGTGACATGGTGCGGGTCGAGCAGTGCGTGGAGCGACTCGATGCCCTCGCGGGCGTCCGCGACCAGGGGCAGCGCGGCCAGCTTGTGCGAGTCGAAGGCCGCGATGTTGAGGTTGACGAACCGGACGTCCGGGTGGGTGAACAGGGTCCCGGAGGCGGTGGTGAAGTCGGTCCAGCGGGTGCCGACCCCGATCACCACGTCGGCCGTGCGCGCCAGGTGGTCGGCGACGGCGGTGCCGGTGTGGCCGACGGCGCCGACGTCCTGCGGATGGTCGTGGCGCAGCGCGCCCTTGCCCGCCTGGGTGGAGGCGACCGGGATGCCGGTCAGGGAGGCGAAGGTGGCGAGCGCCTCCTCGGCGCCGCTGTACTTGACCCCGCCGCCGGCGACGATCAGCGGGCGGGCCGCAGAGCCGATCGCCGCGACCGCCGCCTCCAGTTCGGCGTCGTCCGGCACCGGCCGGCGCACGCGCCAGACCCGCTCGGCGAAGAACTCCTCCGGCCAGTCGTACGCCTCCGCCTGGACGTCCTGCGGCAGGGCGAGCGTCACGGCACCGGTCTGGACGGGGTCGGCGAGGACCCGCACGGCGGCGAGCGCGGCGGGGATCAGCGCCTCGGGGCGGGTGACGCGGTCGAAGTACGCGGAGACCGGCCGCAGGCAGTCGTTGACCGACACATCGCCCGCGTACGGGACTTCCAGCTGCTGCAGGACCGGGTCGGCGGGGCGGGTGGCGAAGGCGTCACCGGGCAGCAGCAGCACCGGGAGCCGGTTGATCGTGGCGAGCGCGGCGCCGGTGACGAGGTTGGTGGCGCCGGGGCCGATGGAGGTGGTCACGGCGTGCGCGGAGAGCCGGTTCGACTGGCGGGCGTAGCCGACGGCCGCGTGCACCATGGCCTGTTCGTTGCGCCCCTGGTGGTACGGCATCCCGTCGGCGTACTCGACGAGCGCCTGGCCGATCCCGGCGACGTTCCCGTGGCCGAAGATGCCCCAGGTCGCGGCGATCAACCGGCGTCGTACGCCGTCGCGTTCGGTGTACTGCGCGGCGAGGAACCGCACCAGCGCCTGCGCGACGGTCAGAGTGCTCACGTGTACCCCTCCGAGTGGTCGGGATGGAAGCAGATCTTCCACTCCCGCTCCGGTCCTGGTCCCGCCATCACGTTCAGGTAGTACATGTCGTGCTCCGGCTGCGCGATCGACGGGCCGTGCCAGCCGTCGGGCACGAGGACGGCGTCACCGGTGCGGACCTCGGCGAGGAGGTCGGCGCCGCCGGGACGGGAGGGGGAGATCCGCTGGTAGCCGACCCCGCCGCCGGCGATCTCGAAGTAGTAGATCTCCTCCAGCTCGGACTCGGCGCCCGGGCGGTGCTCGTCGTGCTTGTGGGGCGGGTAGGAGGACCAGTTCCCGCCGGGGGTGATCACCTCGACGGCGATGAGGCGGTCCGCCTCGAAGACGCCGGCGGCGGCGAAGTTCCGTACGCTCCGCGCCCGGTTGCCGGTGCCGCGGGCCTCGACGGGTACCTCCGGCGCGGGGCCGTAGCGAGCGGGGAGTCGTCGCTCGCACTTCGCTCCTGCCAAAGCGAAGCGGCCTCCCGCACCGGAGGCGATCTGGACTCGGGCGTCGCGGGGCACATACGCGAAGTCGGACACTCCGCCGAACACGCTCTCGCGGCCCAGGAGTTGAAGCGTCTGGCCGTCGACGTGCACCGTACAGCCGCCGGAGAGCGGAAGCACGATCCATTCGCTGTCCCCGGTGTCCAGGAGATGGGTGGCTCCCGGGCCGAGTTCGAGGACGCGCAGTGCGGAGTGCGCCCAGCCGGCCCGGTCGGGGTCGACGTGGAGCGCGTACGACCCGTGGGAGGCGGTCCCGGCGGGCAGATGGAGGTCGTTCATGGGTGGTGCGTACTCCTTCCTACCGCTTCCCGCAGCAGCCGCGCAGCGGTATCGACGGCTCCGGCCACATCGCCGTCCGCGGGATAGAGGAGGGTGCGGCCGACGACCAGGCCCCGGACGGTGGGCAGGCGCAGCGCGTCGCGCCATCGCGCGTACGCGACGTCCTGGGCGTCCGGTCCCGGCCCGGGGTCTCCGCCGAGCAGGACGGTGGGGAGGGTGGTGGTCTCCAGGACGCGGGCCATGTCGTCGGGGCGGTCGGTGACCGGGACCTTGAGCCAGGTGTAGGCGGAGGTGCCGCCGAGGCCCGAGGCGACGGCGAGGGAGGTGACGACGGCCTCGGCGGAGAGGTCGTTGTGGAGCCGGCCGTCGCGGTCGCGGTGGCAGAGGAACGGTTCGACGAAGACGGGCAGCCGCAGGGCGGCCATCTCGTCGACGGCGCGGGCGGCGGTGTGGAGGGTGGAGAGCGAGCCGGGGTCGTCGGGGTCGATCCGCAGGAGCAGCTTGCCGGCGTCGAAGCCGAGCCTGGCGAGATCCTGGGGCCGGTGGCCGGTGAACCGGTCGTCGAGCTCGAAGGAGGCCCCGGCGAGACCGCCACGGTTCATCGACCCGATGACCAGGCGGTCGTCCAGGGCACCGAGCAGGAGGAGGTCGTCGAGGATGTCGGCGGAGGCGAGGACCCCGTCGACACCGGGCCGCGAGAGCGCGAGCCGGAGCCGGGCGAGGAGGTCGGCGCGGTCGGCCATCGCGTACGGTCGCGCCCCGACGCCGAGCGCGCCGCGGGCGGGGTGGTCGGCGGCGACGATCAGCAGCCGTTCGCGGCCCTCGAACCACGCCCGCCTCCGCCGCGCCGCCGCGGCCTCCCCCACGGCCTCGGGCCGCCGGGCCCGCAGCGAGACGAGCCGCTCGACGTCGACGGGCTCGACCCCGTCGCCCCCGCTCACGCCCCGTGCGACCCGGGCGGCCCGCACGGCCCGGGCGAAACGCCGGGGCGGCGCGGGGTGCGCGACCTGACGGAGGGGGTCGGCCGGAGCGGGCGCCTGCCCGGGACCGGGCGGTGCGGAGCCCGCCCCGCCCTGCCCGGGACCGGGCCGGGCGGGCTCGGCGGTCCGGCCGCTCGGTGACGGCGGGGCCTGCGGGGGGTCCGGAAGGCGCTGGTTGCTCTGGGGGCTCTGGGGGTTCTGGGGACTCTGGGGGCCGTGCGGGCTCTGGGGGCCCTGGTGGCCCTGGGGGCCCTGGGGGCTTTGCGCACTCTGGGGGCTCTGGGGGTCCGAAGTGGGGGGTGTGGTGGGGCTCTTCGGGCCGCTCGCGCGGCGGTGGGCGGCTCGGGTGCGCCAGCTGTCGGTGGGGCGGCCGGTCATGGGGTGCGCTCCGGGAGCGTGCCGGATCCGGCGGCCAGGGCGCGGTCGATCTCCTCGGCGTAGGGCATCGCCGGGGAGCAGGCGAGGCGGCCCGCCACGATGGCGCCGGCCGCGTTGGCCCTGCGGAGGGTGCGCTCCAGGTCCCATCCGGCGAGCAGTCCGTCGCACAGCGCCCCGCCGAACGCGTCGCCCGCCCCGAGGCCATTGACCACGTCGACCGGGAGGGGTGCGACCTCCGCGCTCTCCCCGTCCGAGGTCATCGCGAGGACCCCCTTCGGGCCCTGCTTGACCACCGCGAGCCGGACCCCGGCGGCGAGCAGCGCGCGGGCCGCCGCGTACGGCTCGCGCTCCCCGGTCGCGACCTCGCACTCGTCCAGGTTGCCGACCGCGACCGTGGCCGATCTCAGGGCCTCCCGGTAGAGCGGCCCGGCCTCGTCCGGGTCGGGCCAGAGCACCGGGCGCCAGTCCAGGTCGAGCACGGTCAGCTCCGCGCCGCCCCGTTCCCGCAGCGCCTCCAGCGTCGCCGCCCGGCTGGGTTCGGCGCTCAGGCCCGTACCGGTCACCCAGAACGCCCGCGCCGCCCGGACCGCCCCGAGGTCCAGCTCCGCCGGGTGGATCTCCAGGTCCGGTGCCCGGGGGCGGCGGTAGAAGTGGATCGGGAAGTCGTCGGGCGGGAAGATCTCGCAGAACGTGACCGGTGTCGGAAACTCCTCCACCGGCGTCACCCAGCGGTCGTCGACCCCGAACGCGGCGAGCTCCTCGTGGAGGTACTCCCCGAAGGGGTCCGCTCCGGTCCGGCTCACCAGGGCCGTGCGCCGTCCGAGCCGGGCCGCGGCGACCGCCACGTTCGCGGGCGAGCCGCCCAGGAACTTCCCGAAGGTCTCCACCCGGGCGAGCGGTACGCCCACCTGAAGGGGGTAGAGGTCCACGCCGAGTCGCCCCATCGTGATCAGCTCGTACGGCTCCGCATCCACGCGCGCCACCTCTCGCCTCGGCCCCGCACCCAGGTCTAGCCGTCCGCCCCGAACCCTGTCAACGCTATGTCCTTACATTCGGACGAGCGTCTTGACGCGTCGTTCCGGGCGCGGTCAAGGTGGCTTTCATGACGAAGCCGTCGCCGCTGTCCCGTATCCGTATCGGCTCCGCCCCCGACTCCTGGGGCGTCTGGTTCCCCGACGATCCCCGGCAGGTTCCCTGGCAGCGCTTCCTGGACGAGGTCGCCGACGCGGGCTACGCGTGGATCGAGCTCGGCCCGTACGGCTATCTGCCCACCGATCCCGCCGTCCTGGCCGAGGAGACGGGCCGCAGAGGACTGCGGGTCTCGGCGGGCACGGTCTTCACCGGGCTGCACCACGGTCCGGCGGTCTGGGAGAAGACCTGGGCCCGTGTCGCCGACAACGCCGCCCTTGCGCAGGCGATGGGCGCGGAGCACCTCGTCGTCATCCCCTCCTTCTGGCGGGACGACAAGACGGGTGAGGTCCTGGAGGACCGCACGCTCACCACGGAACAGTGGCGCGATCTGACCGGTCTGACGGAACGCCTCGGCCGCGAGGTCCGGGACCGCTACGGGCTGCGGATCGTCGTCCATCCGCACGCGGACACCCATGTCGACAGCGAGGAGAACGTGGCCCGCTTCCTGGACGCGACCGATCCGGAGCTGGTCTCCCTCTGCCTGGACACCGGGCACTACGCGTACTGCGGGGGCGACAGCGTCAAGCTGATCGAGACGTACGGCGAACGCATCGGCTACCTCCACCTCAAGCAGGTCGATCCGGAGATCCTGGCCGGGGTCGTCGCCGAGGAGGTGCCGTTCGGTCCGGCCGTGGCGCGGGGTGTGATGTGCGAGCCGCCCTCCGGGGTGCCGGCGCTGGAGCCGGTCCTCGCGGCGGCACAGGCGCTCGACGTGGAGCTGTTCGCCATCGTCGAGCAGGACATGTATCCGTGCGAGCCCGACGAGCCGTATCCGATCGCGGTCCGCACGCGCCGCTTCCTGCGCTCCTGCGGAGCATAGAGAACCCGAGAACGCCGTTCGGCGCGCCGTTGTGACCATGCGTCACTTACGTCACGTCCATCCCGTTCTCGTCACAGATCTCTCCCTTACGCGGGCTTTCCGTCACAGCCGGGCGACAGCCCCTCGCCTCCCGTTGGAAGGGGTCGTTGTAGAGGGCACAGGCTCAGTGATCGCCAGCGCTTGCCCCGCAGCTCCCCCGAACGGCACCCCCGCCGCCGCTGCGAGGCGCGCAGGGAGGTGCCACGCATGACGGACAGACGGCTCTGGTCGTACAAGGACATCGCCGCACACATCAAGGTGCAGCCGGACACCGTTCGGTCCTACCGGAAGCACGGCCTCCTGCCGGCGCCCGACCATGTCGAGTCGGGCAAGCCCTACTGGTACGCGGACACGATCCACGCCTGGGTGGCCAACCGCCCGGGCAACAGGGCCCGTCGGGACTGACCTCCTGCCGATACGGGCTCGTGCCACACCACCTCGTGCGCACGAGCCGCCGGCCCCCGAGCCGCAGCACGAGGGCCCCGGCCCGGGGGCCGCGCAGGGCCCCGCACCTCACACGGTGCGGGGCCCTCGGCCTGCCCGGCAGGATCCGAGAAGACAGGCCCTAGCGGCCGACGGACTCCTTGTCCCGGACGTCCTCGTCCGCCCGCTCCGACGGTTCCGCCCCCTCCGACGGTTCCGCCCGACCGGTCCCCTCGGCCCGTTCCGACGCTTCCACCCGCTCCGGCGTCGTGGCCGACGCCTTCGCCGCGTCCCCGCCCTCGCTGACTCCGAAGCGGTCGTGGAAGCGGCGCAGCGGTCCCGGGGCCCACCAGGTGAGGCGGCCGGTCAGCTTCATCACCGCCGGTACGAGCAGGCTGCGGACCACCATCGCGTCCATCAGCACGGCGAGCGCGACGCCCAGGCCCAGCATCTTGGTGTTGGTCACCCGCGAGGTGCCGATGGCCACCATGACGACGGCGAGGATGACGGCGGCGGCGGTGATGAGGCCGCCCGTACGGCGCAGACCGAACCGGACCGCGTGGTCGTGGTCGCCCGTCGCGTCGTACTCCTCCTTGATCCGGGATATCAGGAACACGCCGTAGTCCATCGAGAGGCCGAAGGCGACGCAGAACATCAGCACCGGCAGGGTCGTCTCGATGTCGCCGGTGGGGGTGAAGCCGAGGAACCCGGAGAGATGGCCTTCCTGGAAGACCCAGACGACCGCGCCGAACATGGCGGTCAGGCTGAGCCCGTTGAGGACGACGGCCTGGATCGGGATCAGCACGCTGCCGGTCAGCAGGAAGACCAGGAGCAGCGTGACGACCACGATGATCGCCCCGGCCCAGGGGAGCCGGTCGCCGATGGCGTCCTTGGAGTCGACCAGGAGGGCGGCGGCGCCGGTGACGGACGTGTCGAACGGGGCGGGCTCGGCGCGCAGTTCACCCACCACGCGCTGGGCGGTCTCGCCGACGCCCTCGCCCTCCGGGATCACCGTGAAGTACGCGGGCGTTCCGGCGCCGGTACCCGAGGTCACGGGCCCGTCCACCCGCACGATCCCGTCCAGGGCCGCTATCCGCTCGCGGTAGCCGGCGTACTCGGCGGGGGTGGCGCCGCCCTCGGCGAGAACCGTGAGCCCGCCGCCCGGGCTGCCGGGGAACCCGTCGCGCAGCTCATCCTGGACCACCCGGGACTCGGCGGTGGTGGGGAGCTGGCGGTCGTCCACCGTGCCGAACTTCGCGCCGAGGAAGGGGAGTCCGAGCAGGACGAGACCCGCCGTGGTGAGGACGGCGAAGACCGGCGCGCGCCGCATCACCAGCGTCGCCGTCCGCGCCCAGCCGGCTCCCGGCTCCTTGGCATCCGCCCCCGCGGTGCCGCTCGGCCGGGCGCCGCTCGGCTCGGCGCCTTCGGCGGCCCGGCGGCGGCGCCGGAACAGACGCCGCAGGTCCAGCGCGTTGACCCGGTCCCCGAGCAGCATCAGGGCGGCGGGCAGCAGGGTCAGCGCGGCGGCCGCGGCGAGCAGCACCACCGCGATGCCCGCGTAGGCGAAGGAGCGCAGGAAGTACTGCGGGAAGACCAGCATCGCGGAGAGCGAGGCCGCCACGGTCAGCGCGGAGAAGAACACCGTCCGGCCGGCCGTCCGCAGGGTCGTGGCGACGGCGGTCCGGGTGTCGGCGCCCCGGCCGAGCTCCTCGCGGAACCTGCGGACCACGAACAGGGCGTAGTCGATGGCGAGTCCGAGTCCGAGGGCCGTCGTCAGGTTCTGCGCGAAGACCGAGACGTCGGTGAGTTCGGTGAGGCCCCGCAGCACCGCGTTCGTCCCCAGGATGGCCACGATGCCGATGCCCAGCGGCAGCATGGCCGCGACCGCGCTGCCGAAGACCATCACGAGCAGGACGAGTGTCACCGGCAGGGCGATCAGCTCGGCGCGCAGGAGGTCCTCCTCGACGGTGGACTGCATCTCGTGCTGCACGGCCAGCTGACCGCCGATCGCGACGTCGACGGGCCCGTGGGCGCCGCAGAAGTCCGGGGAGATCCGCTCCAGGATCTCGCCGGCGGCCTTCTCGTCGCCCTCGACCCTGGCGACGATCACGGCCTGTCGGCCGTCCTCGGAGCGCAGGGCCGGGGAGCCGGTCCCCCAGTAGGAACCGATGCCGCCGACCCCCTGCTCGGCGTCGAGCCGCTCGGCGAGCCGACGCGCCTCGGCGGCCACGGCGGGATCGTCGACCCCGCCCTTCCGCGCGCTCACGAGCAGGAGCAGATTGGGCTGGGAGGCGGGGAACTCGCGCTCCAGAACCTCGGTCGCATACGTGGATTCGGCGCCCGGGACCTCGAAGCCGCCGCTCCCCATGCGGTCGGCGACACCGCTGCCCGCGAAAACGGCGAGCGCGGTGATCACCAGTGCGACCAGCAGGGACAGGCGTGGCCTGGCCGTCACGAACCGGGTCCACCCCCCGCCCGGTGCGGGCCCTGAATTCTTGACTTCGGCCATGACGCGGTGTCCCCTTCACCATGACCCATGCGCTCGCTTCCCGGCAGGTCGCATGGGTCGCCCATTGCCATAGACTGGCAAACACGAGTCATCGCTCGCGTTTCACAAGAATGCGAGCGACCTCTCGTGTTTGTCAAACATGCTGAGAGAGCTGGGGACAGTCATGTCCGAGGAGACGCCCGAGAGTTCGGCGGAACAGAAGCCGCGCCGCCGGCAGGCCCGAGGCGAGCGGCGCATCGCGCAGCTGCTCCAGGCGGCGGCGAGCGTCTTCTGCACGAACGGCTACACGGCCGCCAGCACCAACGCGATCGCCCGCGAGGCCAGCGTCTCCCCCGGAACGCTCTACCAGTACTTCCCCAACAAGGAGGCGATCGCCGTCGAGCTCGGCGGCCGTCTGCTGCACGAGATGCGCGAGATGCACGGCCAGGCGTTCACCCCGGCCAACCTCGCCCTGCCGCTGCCCGAGCTCATGGACGCGGTGCTCGACCCGATGATCGAGTTCAACTGCCAGAATCCGGTCTTCCTCGCCCTGATGCACGGCTCCGAGATCCCGGGCCGGATCGCCGAGGAGCACGACGCCCTGCACGCCTCGCTCCTGGCCTCGGTCCAGAGCTTGTTCGACCACCACCTGCCGCACCACACCCCAGAGGACCGCACCCTCAAGGCCGAGATGACCTTCGCGGTCGTCAAGGGCGGCCTCACCCTGATCCTCGCCGCCGACGACGGGCCGGCACGGAACGCGGCGATCGCCGAACTGAAGGCGCTGCTGCTGGGCTACCTCGGCCCGCTCATCGGGGGCTCCCCGGCCACCGCCGGCGGCGCGCTCGCCGCGGCTCCGCCCCGCTGACCGGCCCCCCGACCCCTGCCCGGCGCCACAGGTGTCGCACTGTGCTGGATTCATACCCCCCAGGGGTATAAACTGTGCTTCAGTACGAGCCTGTACCTGCACGCCCTCGAAGAGGAGACCGTCATGACCGCCGAGACGTCGACCGAACTCACCACCGTGTACCAGGTCAAGGGGATGACCTGCGGGCACTGCGAGGGCGCGGTCTCCAGCGAGATCTCCGAGATCGCCGGGGTCTCCTCCGTCAAGGCCGTGGCCTCCACCGGCCACGTCACCGTCGTCTCCCGGGCCCCGCTCGACGAGGAGACCGTCCGCGCCGCCGTCGACGAGGCGGGCTACGAGCTCGTCGGCCAGGCCTGACCCGAGGGGGTCCGCGCCCGGGGCCCGCGCCCGGGTCCGGGTACCCGGGCATACACCCCCGGCACGCACGGACGGGGTCGTACCGTTGACCGGTACGGCCCCGCTCTGGTTTGGAACGGCACACATGACATCGAGCACCGCGCCCACCGTCACGACCGAGCTCGTCATCGGCGGGATGACCTGCGCCTCCTGCGCGGCCCGTGTCGAGAAGAAGCTCAACCGGATGGAAGGCGTCACCGCGACCGTCAACTACGCGACGGAGAAGGCGAGGATCGCCCACCCGGCGGGGACCCAGGTCGCCGACCTGATCGCGACGGTCGTCAGGACCGGCTACACCGCCGAGGAGCCCGCGCCCCCGGCCCCGGAGCCGTCGGAGACGGCGCGCGAGGCCGATCCCGAGCTCGACCTGCTCCGTACCCGGCTCACCGTCTCGGCGGTGCTCTCCGCGCCGGTCGTCCTGCTCGCCATGGTCCCCGCCCTCCAGTTCGACAACTGGCAGTGGCTCTCCCTCACCCTCGCCGCACCGGTCGTCGTCTGGGGCGGGCTGCCCTTCCACCGCGCCACCTGGACCAACCTGCGACACGGCACGGCGACCATGGACACCCTGGTCTCGATCGGAACGCTGGCCGCCTTCGGCTGGTCGCTGTGGGCCCTGTTCCTCGGTGACGCGGGCATGACCGGCATGCGCCACGGCTTCGACCTCACCACCGGCGCCGCCGACGGCGCCTCCACGATCTACCTGGAGGTCGCGGCCGGCGTCGTCACCTTCATCCTGCTCGGCCGCTACCTGGAGGCCCGGGCCAAGCGGAAGGCGGGCTCCGCGCTGCGCGCCCTGATGGCGCTCGGGGCGAAGGACGTGGCCGTCCTGAGATGGGGGTCCCCCCTGCTCGAGCGAAGCCGAGAGCTCGGGGGACATACGGAGACACGGATCCCGGTGGACGCGCTGCGGGCCGGCGAGCTCTTCGTCGTCCGCCCCGGCGAGAAGATCGCCACCGACGGAACGGTCACCGAGGGCGCCTCCGCCGTCGACGCGTCCCTGCTCACCGGCGAGTCCGTACCGGTCGACGTGACGGCCGGCGACCCGGTGACCGGCGGCTGCCTCAACACCTCGGGACGGCTCGTCGTCCGGGCGACCCGGGTCGGCGCCGACACCCAGCTCGCCCGGATGGCCAAGCTGGTCGAGGACGCCCAGAACGGCAAGGCCGAGGTGCAGCGCCTCGCCGACCGGATCTCCGCCGTCTTCGTCCCCGTGGTGCTCTACATCGCCCTCGGCACACTGCTGACCTGGCTTTTCGTGGTCCAGGACACCACGGGCGCGTTCACCGCCGCCGTCGCCGTACTGATCATCGCCTGCCCCTGCGCCCTCGGCCTCGCGACCCCGACCGCCCTCATGGTCGGCACCGGCCGCGGCGCCCAGCTCGGCATCCTGATCAAGGGCCCGGAGGTCCTGGAGTCCACCCGCCGCGTCGACACCGTCGTCCTCGACAAGACCGGGACGATCACCACCGGCCGGATGACGCTGCGGAAGGTGTACGCGTACGAGGGAGTGGACGAGACCGAGCTGCTGCGCCTGGCGGGCGCCCTGGAGCACGCCTCCGAGCACCCGGTCGCCCGGGCGGTCGCGGCGGGCGCCGCCGAGCGGCTCGGCGTGCCCGTGGGCGAGCTGCCCGCGCCGGCGTCCTTCGAGAACGTGCCCGGCCTCGGGGTGCGCGGCACGGTCGACGGCCGCACCCTCCTGGTCGGCCGCGCGGCACTCCTCGAGGCAGAGGGAATCCGGATCCCCGAGGTGCCGGAGCCGGGCGCCGTACAGGTCGCCTGGGACGGCCGGGCGCGCGGGGCCCTGACGGTCGCCGACGCCGTGAAGGAGACCAGCGCGGAGGCGGTCGCCCGGCTGCGCGCCCTCGGTCTGAGCCCGGTCCTGCTGACCGGGGACGGGCGGGCGGTCGCCGAGACGGTGGCGGCAGAGGTGGGCATCGAGGCGGATCAGGTCTTCGCCGAGGTGCTGCCGCAGGAGAAGGTCGACGTGGTGCGGCGCCTCCGGGCGGAGGGCCGGGTGGTCGCGATGGTCGGCGACGGCGTGAACGACGCCGCCGCGCTGGCCACCGCCGACCTGGGTCTGGCCATGGGCACCGGCACGGACGCGGCGATCGAGGCGAGCGATCTGACGCTGGTCCGGGGCGACCTGCGGGTGGCGGCGGACGCCATCCGGCTCGCGCGCCGGACCCTGGCGACGATCAAGGGAAACCTCGCGTGGGCGTTCGGTTACAACTGCGCCGCCCTGCCGCTGGCCGCGTTCGGGTTGCTGAACCCGATGATCGCCGGTTTGGCCATGGCATTTTCGTCCGTATTTGTCGTGACAAACAGCCTGCGACTTCGGAGGTTCACGTGAATTGACCTACACGTGACGCACAAGACCTTCACAAAGAGACCTAGATCACAGATATTTGGGGGTAACCATTCGGGCCGTTCGCGAGTCTAAGTGGGCGATGCCAAGAACGTCTTGGGGGACGTTCATGGGATGTCTTGGGGGACGTCTCAGGCAAGCGTTGGCCGGGGCACGTGCACCGGGGAGCTTTGAGCGGCCCTCCCGTACGTACGTACCCCGGCAGACCGCGTAGACCCGCCTAGCTTCTGCTGAACCCGGCAGACGCCCGGCCCGGATCCCGTGGGGGGAATCCGCACCGGGGATATGGAAAGCGCCCCGCTCACCGACCCGTGGGGGGATCGGCAGCGGGGCGCTTTTCGTTCAGCGCCTCGAGCGGCGCGGCGACCGGCACCGCGCGACGAGGAAGAGTGTCAGCGGCCCTCGACCGGGACGAAGTCGCGCAGGACCTCACCCGTGTAGATCTGGCGCGGGCGGCCGATGCGGGAACCCGGCTCCTTGATCATCTCGTGCCACTGGGCGATCCAGCCCGGGAGGCGGCCGAGCGCGAAGAGCACGGTGAACATCTCGGTCGGGAAGCCCATCGCGCGGTAGATGAGACCCGTGTAGAAGTCCACGTTCGGGTAGAGGTTGCGCGAGACGAAGTAGTCGTCGGAGAGCGCGTGCTCCTCCAGCTTGAGCGCGATGTCCAGCAGCTCGTCGGACTTGCCGAGCGCGGAGAGCACGTCGTGCGCCGCGGCCTTGATGATCTTGGCGCGCGGGTCGAAGGACTTGTACACCCGGTGGCCGAAGCCCATCAGGCGGACGCCGTCCTCCTTGTTCTTCACCTTGTTGATGAAGGAGTCGACATCGCCGCCGTTGGCCTGGATGCCTTCCAGCATCTCCAGGACCGACTGGTTGGCGCCACCGTGCAGCGGACCCCACAGGGCCGAGATGCCGGCGGAGATCGACGCGAACATGTTCGCCTGGCTCGAACCCACCAGACGGACGGTGGACGTCGAACAGTTCTGCTCGTGGTCCGCGTGCAGGATCAGCAGCTTGTCGAGCGCCGAGACCACGACCGGGTCGAGCTCGTACTCCTGGGCCGGGACCGAGAAGGTCATGCGCAGGAAGTTCTCGACGTACCCGAGGTCGTTGCGCGGGTAGACGAAGGGGTGGCCGATCGACTTCTTGTACGCGTACGCCGCGATCGTCGGCAGCTTGGCGAGCAGCCGGATCGTGGAGAGGTGACGCTGCTTCTCGTCGAACGGGTTGTGGCTGTCCTGGTAGAAGGTGGACAGCGCGGAGACCACCGAGGAGAGCATCGCCATCGGGTGGGCGTCCCGGGGGAAGCCGTCGAAGAAGCGCTTGACGTCCTCGTGCAGCAGCGTGTGCTGGGTGATCTCGTTCTTGAAGGTCGCCAGCTCGTCGACCTTGGGAAGCTCACCGTTGATCAGCAGGTACGCCACCTCAAGGAAGGTGGAGCGCTCCGCCAGCTGCTCGATGGGGTAGCCGCGGTACCGCAGAATGCCCTGCTCGCCGTCGAGGTAGGTGATGGCGGATTTATAGGCGGCGGTGTTGCCGTATCCGCTGTCCAGGGTGACCAGACCGGTCTGGGCTCGGAGCTTCCCGATGTCGAAGCCCTTGTCGCCGACGGTGCTCTCGACCACCGGGTAGGTGTATTCACCGTCCGCGTACCGCAGTACTACAGAGTTGTCGCTCACGTCATCCCTCACCGACGTAGTGCCTCTTCTTCGAGGTGCCCTGACTGTCTCTACCATCCCCCATTTGGCTCAGGAGAGTGCACTCGGGGTCGACCATTGGGCCATTTGGCGGCACTCAGTGCCGCCAACCTGCTCATCTTGCCCCCTTCGCCCCGTTCGGGGAAGTCCGGGGTGGTCTTTCACACGGCTGCCGAGAGCCGGTGGGCCAGCGCGGTGAACCGTCTGCCTGCGGAAACCGTACGAACGGCCTGCGCGATCGCCTTCCGCGAACCGACGAGGACCACCAGCTTCTTCGCCCGGGTGACGGCCGTGTAGAGCAGGTTCCGCTGCAGCATCATCCAGGCGCTGTTGGTGACGGGGATCACGACGGCCGGATACTCGCTGCCCTGGGAGCGGTGGATCGTGACGGCGTAGGCGTGCGCCAGCTCGTCCAGCTCGTCGAAGTCGTAGCCGACCTCCTCGTCCTCGTCGGTGCGCACGGTCAGCCGCTGTTCGACGGTGTCGAGCGAGGTCACGACGCCGACGGTGCCGTTGAAGACGCCGTTGGCGCCCTTGTCGTAGTTGTTGCGGATCTGGGTGACCTTGTCGCCGACGCGGAAGACCCGGCCGCCGAACCGCTTCTCGGGGAGGTCGGGGCGGGCCGGGGTGATCGCCTGCTGGAGCAGCCCGTTGAGCACGCCGGCTCCGGCCGGGCCGCGGTGCATGGGCGCCAGGACCTGGACGTCCCGGCGGGGGTCGAGCCCGAACTTGGCGGGAATCCGCCGTGCCGCGACCTCGACGGCGACCCGGGCCGCGTCCTCGGTCTCGTCCTCCGCGAAGAGGAAGAAGTCCGGCAGGCCGGTGGTGACGGGCGGCAGACCGGCGTTGACGCGGTGGGCGTTGGTGACGACCCCGGACTGCTGGGCCTGGCGGAAGATCCGGGTCAGCCGGACGGCCGGCACGGGGCTGCCGGGGGCCAGCAGGTCGCCGAGCACCTCCCCCGCGCCGACCGAGGGCAGCTGGTCCACGTCCCCCACGAGGAGGAGGTGGGCACCGGGTGCCACGGCCTTCACGAGCTTGTTGGCGAGGAGCAGATCGAGCATGGACGCCTCGTCCACGACGACCAGGTCGGCATCCAGCGGGCGGTCCCGGTCGTAGGCCGCGTCCCCGCCCGGCTTGAGCTCCAGGAGCCGGTGGACGGTCGACGCGTCGGTGCCGGTCAGCTCGGCGAGGCGCTTGGCGGCGCGGCCGGTGGGCGCCGCGAGGACGACCTTGGCCCGCTTGGCCCGGGCCAGCTCCACGATCGAGCGGACGGTGAAGGACTTCCCGCACCCCGGGCCGCCGGTGAGGACGGCGACCCTGCGGGTCAACGCGAGCCGCACGGCCTCCTCCTGCTCGGGCGCGAGGGAGGCGCCGGTGCGGTCGGCGAGCCAGGCGAGGGCCTTGTCCCAGGCGACGTCCTGAAAGGCCGCCATCCGGTCCTCGGGGGCGTGCAGCAGGCGCTTCGTCTGGGCCGCGAGGGAGAGCTCGGCGCGGTGGAAGGGGATGAGGTACACGGCCGTGACGGGCAGCCCCTCGGGCCCGGGCACGGCCTCCCGCACCACGCCCTCCGGATCCTGAGCCAGCTCGGCGAGGCACTCGATGACGAGCCCCGTGTCGACCTGGAGCAGCTTCACGGCCTCGCGGATGAGCTGCTCCTCGGGCAGGAAGCAGTGCCCCTGGTCGGTGGACTGGGACAGGGCGTACTGCAGCCCGGCCTTGACCCGGTCCGGGCTGTCGTGCGGGATGCCGACCGACTGGGCGATCTTGTCGGCGGTGAGGAAGCCGATGCCCCAGACGTCGGCGGCCAGCCGGTAGGGCTGGTTCCGCACGACGGAGATCGAGGCGTCGCCGTACTTCTTGTAGATCCGCACGGCGATGGAGGTGGAGACCCCGACGCCCTGGAGGAAGACCATCACCTCCTTGATGGCCTTCTGCTCCTCCCAGGCCGCGGTGATGTTCTTCGTCCGCTTGGGCCCGAGCCCCGGCACCTCGATCAGCCGGGCCGGGGCCGCCTCCAGGATGTCGAGGGTGTCCACGCCGAAGTGCTGGGTGATGCGGTCGGCGAAGACGGGCCCGATGCCCTTGATCAGCCCGGAGCCGAGGTAGCGGCGTATGCCCTGGACGGTGGCGGGCAGCACGGTCGTGTAGTTCTCGACCGTGAACTGCTTGCCGTACTGCGGATGGGAGCCCCAACGCCCCTGCATCCGCAGCGACTCACCCGGCTGAGCCCCGAGCAGCGCCCCGACGACCGTGAGGAGATCGCCGCCACCGCGCCCGGTGTCGACGCGGGCGACCGTGTACCCGCTCTCCTCGTTGGCATAGGTGATCCGCTCCAGCACCCCTTCGACGACCGCCTGACCCTGACCCTGGTTGGACATGCCCCGACGGTAGCGAAGCCCTCGGACACCCGGGTCAGCGATGTGGCGTACCTGTGGAAACGCTCAGGCACCCGCCTTCCCGAGCCGCGCGCCCCGGCTCTCCGCGATCCGCGAGTAGGCCGCCGGCGTGACCGGGCAGGTCGCCTTGCACACCGGTTCCGCCACAGGCGTTCCGCAACCGAGTCGAGGATTACTACTTCCATGAGCAGCAGACAGAAGAATTTTGGACACGATGAAAGGATGGGCAATCCAGCCGACATAAAACCGTACAGGATCGGCCATACGAACACCTACATTTTCCAGCCAACCTGCGTAACCCGGCCGACCGGCAAGCTCCGAGTGCGACCTGACGGAAAACGGGCCCCTCGACCTGATTCGGCAGCTCCGAGGCACCTCAAATGTGCCATCGCATGATCATCCACGTTGCAATACGAGTCGGCCCAAGATAATCTTGCCGCCGACCAGATTTAGTTGTGCGCGAACAAGCCCGCCGGCGTCGCCGGTGATTTCACCGTTAGCTACTACAAGCACGCGGGCAACAACACCAGCGTGACCCTGGGTGCCCAGTTCAAGATCCCGAACGGAACGATCCACCCCACGGACTGGATCTCCACGAAGACCGCCGTAGCAGGCAAGTACGCCAGCGCGACCCGCTACTACACCACCAACCCCGATTGGTGCGTCCGGGGCGTCATGAAGTCGGGCGGTACGACCTGCATCACCAAGTGGCTGTGCTACTGATGATGTAGCGTGACGGATTGCGGCCGTTGACCAATTGCGTCAACGGCCACATTCCACTCCCCAAGAAGGCGTGCACATGTGGCAAATAATTCTCTACATTACGCCCCTTACTGTCACCTTCGGGATGATTCTGTGCCTGCTCGCGTGCATGTGCGGGGTCAAGCTGCAACAAAAGGCTGACGAAGGAGTCGGGAATGGTTCACGCGTCTTCCTGATCTTCTTTCTGGGCATCGTGCTCATTGCCACGCTGACTCCGACGCAGGCCATCGGTTCCGGGGATTCGACGATCTGGCTGATTCCCGGTCAAGGAATCCTGTTCGACCACTCCGCGATGGAAGACATGGAGCGTTCCATGTATATCCGCCAGCAGGTTGCAAATGCAGCGATGTTTCTACCTGCGGCGATTTCCTTCAGGTTCTCCTTCCCCACCGTCAGCTTCCCAGCCGCAGTCCTCACGGCGGGCATGCTGAGTTGCGCCATCGAATTCATGCAGTGGCTGATGCGGGCTGGCCGGGTAGTCGATATCGATGACGTGCTCGTCAACGTTGCCGGTGCCTTCGTCGGCATCCTGCTGCATGCATTGAGTAAGCGACTCGTCCTGAACCAGAAGGACTCTGTGGGGGTACGGTCACGGCATCGCCGCGGGGCCCCACGCTGATTCTCCGAGCGGCTGGTCGCCCGATGACCGGTTCTCAGCGGAGCCGTGACCGGGTCTGCTGAACCGGTCACGCCCTTACCCGGCGTGCCGCAGGAACCTCCCCACCGTCTCCTCCAGGACCTTCACGCCGTCCCTCGCCCAGAGGTCGTCGTTGAAGAGTTCCACCTCGATCGGGCCCCGGTAACCCGCCTCCTCCACCAGGGCGCACCAGGAGCCGAGGTCGATCGCGCCGTCGCCCAGCTGTCCCCTGCCGTTGAGGACGCCGGCCGGCAAGGGGGTCGTCCAGTCCGCCAGTTGGAAGGCGTGGATACGGGACGCGGCGCCCGCGCGGGCGACCGCGGCC
Source organism: Streptomyces sp. NPDC127129 (assembly GCF_042671585.1). Classification (NCBI taxonomy): domain Bacteria; kingdom Bacillati; phylum Actinomycetota; class Actinomycetes; order Kitasatosporales; family Streptomycetaceae; genus Streptomyces; species Streptomyces sp. NPDC127129. Next base: position 242,028 of record NZ_JBHXTV010000005.1, on the reverse strand, counting down.
GGGGCGCGGTCGTCCCACCAGACGTGGTACGTGTCCACCACCACGCCCACCTGCGAGGACGGAAACCGTTCGGCGATCGCGAGGGCCTGGTCCAGGGTGGAGATCGCACAGCGGTCCGACGCGTACATCGGGTGGAGGGGTTCGATCGCCAGACGGACCCCGCGATCGCCCGCGTACGGGGCGAGTTCGGCGATCGCGTCCGTGATCCGGGCGCGGGCCGCCGGCAGGTCGCGGCTGCCGGGGGCGAGGCCGCCCGAGACCAGGACCAGGGTGTCCGTGCCCAGGGCCGCCGCCTCGTCGATCGCCGCACGGTTGTCGTCCAGCGAGTCCGCCGTCGTGAAGAAGCCGCCCCGGCAGAGCGACGTGACCGTCAGGCCCGCGTCGCGTACCAGCTTGGCTGCCGCCTCCAGCCCGTACTCCGCGACCGGCTCCCGCCACAGGCCCACGCCCGGGACGGAGAGCCGTACGCACTGCTCGACCAGCTCCGGCAGCGAGAGCTGCCGCACCGTCATCTGGTTGATGCTGAAGCGCGCGAGAGGACTCATCGGCCCGCTCCGTACACCGTGAGCAGCGACCTCATCCGGGACTCGGCCAGCTCCGGGTCGGGGAAGAGCCCGAGTCCGTCCGCCAGTTCGTACGCCCGGGCCAGGTGCGGCAGTGAGCGGGCTGACTGCAGGCCGCCGACCATCGTGAAGTGGTCCTGGTGGCCCGCCAGCCAGGCGAGGAACACGACGCCCGTCTTGTAGAAGCGGGTCGGCGCCTCGAAGAGGTGGCGGGAGAGCTCCACGGTGGGGTCGAGCAGCTCCCGGAAGCCCGTCACGTCGCCCGTGTCCAGGATCCTCACCGCCTCCGCCGCCAGCGGGCCCAGCGGGTCGAAGACGCCGAGCAGGGCATGGCTGAAGCCCTGTTCGTCGCCCGCGATCAGCTCCGGGTAGTGGAAGTCGTCGCCGGTGTAGCAGCGCACCCCCTCCGGGAGCCGGCGGCGCAGCTCGATCTCGCGCCGCGCGTCGAGGAGGGAGACCTTGATGCCGTCGACCTTGTCCGGATGGGCCGCCACGACCTCCAGGAAGGTGTCGGTCGCGGTGTCGAGGTCGGCCGAGCCCCAGTAGCCGTCGAGCGCCGGGTCGAACATCGGACCGAGCCAGTGCAGGATCACCGGTTCGCTCGCCTGGCGCAGGAGATGGCCGTACGTGTCGAGGTAGTCGTCCGGGCCGTGCGCCGCCGCCGAGAGGGCGCGCGAGGCCATCAGGATGGGCTGGGCGCCGGTCTCCTCGACGAGGGCGAGCTGCTCCTCGTACGCCTTGCGGACGGACACGAGGTCTGCGGGGGACGTCAGTTGGTCCGTCCCCACTCCGCACGCGATGCGGCCCCCCACCGCCTTCGCCTCCGCGGCCGAGCGGCGGATCAGCTCCGCCGCGCCCGCCCAGTCCAGGCCCATCCCGCGCTGCGCGGTGTCCATCGCCTCCGCGACGCCGAGGCCCTGCGCCCAGAGGTGCCGGCGGAAGGCGAGCGTGGCGTCCCAGTCGACGGCCGCCGGCCCGTCGGGGGTGGTGTCGGCGTACGGGTCGGCGACGACATGGGCGGCCGAGAAGACCGTACGGGAGGTCGGCGCGCCGCCCACGGGGGCCGGGGTGCGGGCCGGGCGCGGACGGTACTCCCGTACTCCGCCGGCGCCGTCGGGAAGGCGGATCACAGCGACACCTCCGGGACCTCCAGGCGCCTGCCCTCGGCCGAGGAGCGCAGCCCCAGCTCGGCGAGCTGTACGCCGCGCGCGCCCGCGAGCAGGTCCCAGTGGTACGGCTCGTCGAGGACGACGTGCCGCAGGAAGAGCTCCCACTGGGCCTTGAAGCCGTTGTCGAACACGGCGTTGTCCGGGACCTCCTGCCACTGCTCGCGGAAGGGCTCGGTCGCCGGGATGTCCGGGTTCCAGACGGGCTTGGGGGTGGCCGAGCGGTGCTGGACCCGGCAGTTGCGCAGTCCGGCGACGGCGGAGCCGTGGGTGCCGTCGACCTGGAACTCGACGAGCTCGTCGCGGTTGACGCGGACCGTCCAGGAGGAGTTGATCTGGGCGACGGCCCCGCCCTCCAGCTGGAAGATGCCGTAGGCGGCGTCGTCGGCGGTCGCGGCGTACGGCTTCCCGTGCTCGTCCCACCGCTCCGGGACGTGCGTGGCGACGTGCGCGGTGACGGCCGTGACCCGGCCGAACAGCTCGTGGAGCACGTACTCCCAGTGCGGGAACATGTCGACGACGATGCCGCCGCCGTCCTCGGCGCGGTAGTTCCAGCTCGGGCGCTGGGCGTCCTGCCAGTCGCCCTCGAAGACCCAGTAGCCGAACTCGCCGCGCACGGAGAGGATCCGGCCGAAGAAGCCGCCGTCGACGAGGCGCTTCAGCTTGAGCAGGCCGGGCAGGAAGATCTTGTCCTGGACGACGCCGTGCTTGACGCCCTTCTCCGTGGCGAGCCGGGCGAGTTCGAGGGCGCCCGCCAGGTCTCCGGCGGTCGGTTTCTCGGTGTAGACGTGCTTCCCGGCGGCGACGGCCTTGCGTATCGCCTCGACGCGGGCGGAGGTGACCTGGGCGTCGAAGTAGATCTCCACCGTCTCGTCGGCGAGCACGGCGTCGAGGTCGGTGGACCACTCGGTGAGACCGTGTCGTTCGGCGAGCGTGCGCAGGGCGTGCTCGCGGCGGCCGACGAGGACGGGCTCGGGCCAGAGGGTCTCGCCGTTGCCGAGGTCGAGCCCGCCCTGCTCGCGCAGCGCGAGGATCGAGCGGACGAGGTGCTGGCGGTAGCCCATGCGCCCGGTGACGCCGTTCATGGCGATACGGACTGTCCTGCGTGTCACGAAGGTGCCTCCATCACGTGCGTACTCCCCAACAGAAAGCGCTTTCTACGAACGGAGACGCTAGCCTGCCGACAACACACCGGACAAGGGGTCCGCCCTCCTCACCCGGTGCCGCACGCTGGATCCACCGATTTCTCCCCGGAGGTACGCGATGACCGTGACGCTGGCGGATGTGGCCGCGCGTGCCCAGGTCTCCCCCGCCACCGTCTCCCGCGTCCTGAACGGCAACTACCCGGTCGCCGCGTCGACCAGGGAGCGGGTGCTGCGGGCGGTGGACGAGCTGGACTACGTCCTGAACGGGCCCGCGAGCTCACTCGCCGCCGCCACGTCCGACCTGGTCGGCATCCTCGTCAACGACATCGCCGACCCCTTCTTCGGGATCATGGCGGGCGCCGCGCAGAACGCGATCGGGGAAGGGGCCCCGGGCCGGGCGGGCGGCGAGAAGCTGGCCGTCGTCTGCAACACGGGCGGCTCGCCCGAGCGCGAGCTCACGTACCTCACGCTGCTCCAGCGGCAGCGCGCCGCCGCCGTCATCCTGACCGGCGGGTCCCTGGAGGCCCCGGACCACATGGCCGCCGTGTCGGCGAAGCTCGCGAAGCTGACGGACGCGGGGACCCGGATCGTGCTCTGCGGACGGCCGCCGGTGCAGGGGGACGCGAGCGTGGCGGCGCTCACCTTCGACAACCGGGCGGGGGCGCGACGGCTCGCCGAGCACCTGCTCTCGCTCGGGCACCGGCGGATCGGTTACGTGGCGGGGCCGGCGGACCGGACGACCACCCGGCACCGGCTGGAGGGCCACCGGGAGGCGCTCGCGGCGGCCGGACTGCCGGAGGGGCCGACGGTGCACGGCCGCTACGACCGGCGGTCCGGTTACGACGCGACCCTCGAACTCCTGCGCAGGGAGCCGTCGCTGACGGCGGTGGTGGCGGCGAACGACACGGTGGCGCTGGGCGCGTGCGCGGCGCTGCGGGACCAGGGGCTGCGGATTCCGGAGGACGTGTCGGTGGCGGGCTTCGACGACCTGCCCTTCTCGATCGACGCGGTCCCGGCGCTGACGACGGTACGGCTCCCGCTCCACGACGCGGGCGCCCGTGCGGGCCGTCTCGCGGTGGGCACCGAGGAGCCCCCGCCGGGCGGGGTGACGACGATCCCGGCGGAGCTGCTGGTACGGGACTCCACGGCGCGCCCCCGGGACTGACGGGACCCGCCCGGCGGCCCCGGCGGCCCTGGTCCGTCGCGGCCCCCGGCCGCCGTGATCCGCCTCAACCCCCGGCCGCTCTGGCCTGCCTCAGACCCCGGCCGCCCTGATCCGCGCAGCCACCGGCGCCCTGGTCCGTCGCGGCCGCCGGCCGCCGTGATCCGCCTCAACCCCCGGCCGCTCTGGTCTGCCTCAGACCCCGGCCGCCCTGATCCGCACAGCCACCGGCGCCCTGGTCCGCCTCGGACCCCGGCCGCCCTGGTCTGCCTCGGACCCCGGCCGCCCTGGTCCGCGCAGCCCCGGCTCCGGTCCGTCGCGGCCCGCCTGCGCCTACGTCCCGGCCTGCGCCCCCCGGCCCGCGTGCGCGGCCAGTCCCGTGGCGTCGAGGATCGCGGTCACCGTCTCCTCCACCGACAGCTCCGCGTTGTCCACCCAGATGCCGTCGGCCGAGAGTTCCTCGCGTATCGCCTCGTCCAGCGGGGCCCAGTCGGTCGTCAGGCGCTTGTCGCGGGCGTTGTTGCGTTCCCAGGCCTTGGCCGGGCCGGGCGCGAGGAAGACCGTGTGGAAGGGACGGGCCTTCAGGGTCGCGCGGTAGAAGTCGAGGTGGCTGCGGCGGACCACGACGTCGTCGACGACCGGCAGGAAGCCGGCCGTCGTGAAGCTGTCGGCCAGCAGGCAGGCGTTGCGGGCGCGCAGGAAGATCTGGCGGTCGGCCTCCGGGTCACGGTCCATCGTCGGCCAGTGGCCGCCGCTGACGACGAGCTCCTGGAGCGCGTCCACCTCGATGTGCGCGGCCCTCGCGAACCGGGCCGCCAGCGCCGCCGCGACCGTCGACTTGCCGCTGCCGGGGATGCCGCTCAACAGCAGGGCCGCAGGGGCGGGTTCACGGTCGACCGGTACCAGGTCGAAGGACATCAGGGGCTCCTCTCGATCAAGGAACCAAGGTTACGGGCCGGCCCCGCGCACACGGCCGGCCGGCCACGACGCTCACACCCGCACCGCCGCGCTTCCGGCGGCGGTCGGGGTCGCCGCCCGGCCTCCCCCACGTGACAGGGAGGTCAGCGCCACTCCGCCGACGAGCAGCGCCGCCGCGCACCAGCGCAGGGGGCTGACGCCCTCGCCCAGGAAGAGCGCCGCCGAGGACATCCCGAAGACCGGGACCAGCAGCGAGAACGGGGCCACCGAGGACGCCGGATAGCGGCGCAGGAGCCATCCCCAGGCGCCGAAGCCGAAGACGGTGACGACCCAGGCGACGTAGAGGACCACGCCCACGCCCGCCCAGTCGAGCCCCCGCAGCGCCGCGAGGTCCCTGTCCGGTCCCTCCAGGAGGAGGGAGAGCGCGAGGAGCGGCAGGATGGGCACGACGCTGACCCAGACCATGAAGTTGAGCGCGTCCGGCGGGGACGCCCTGCGGGTCAGGACGTTGGAGACACCCCAGCAGGCCGCCGCGGCGATGCAGAGCACGAAGCCCACCAGCGGGCCGCTGCCGCCCTCGTCGACCGCCGCCACGCCGATGCCCGCGAGCGCGACCGCCATGCCCGCGGCCTTCACCTTCCCCGGCCGTTCGCCGAGCGCGACGAAGGCGAAGAGGGCCGTGAAGACCGCCTGGATCTGGAGGATCAGCGAGGAGAGTCCGGCGGGCGCGCCGAGGTCCATGCCCGTGAAGAGGAGGCCGAACTTGGCCACGCCCAGGGCGAGGCCGACCCCCACGATCCACTTCCAGGCGACCGTGGGCCGGCCGACCAGGAACACGGCCGGGAGCGCGGCGGCGAGGAAGCGGAGGGCGGAGAAGAGGAGCGGCGGGAAGTGGTCGAGGCCGACCTCGATGACGACGAAGTTGACTCCCCAGAGGGCGGCGACGAGCGCGGCCAGGGCGATGTGGGCAGGGCGCATACGAGAGAGCGTCACGCATGACGACCGTGTAGCACCAGCACGTTTCTCTTCATGATTGGATGAAGCAACGCTTCATCCAATCCGAGTGGTCAGGAGCCCGCCGTGCTCGATCTCGGACGCCTGCGCGCCCTCCACGCCGTCGCCGTGCACGGTTCGGTGGGCGCGGCGGCCGCCGCCCTCGGCTTCAGCCCGTCGGCGGTCTCCCAGCAGATCGCCAAGCTGGAGCGCGAGACCCGCACGACCCTGCTCGAACGCCGGGGCCGTGGCGTGCGCCTCACCGACGAGGCCCACCAACTGGCCTCCACCGCCGAGCAGTTGCTCGCGATCGTGGAGGAGGCGGAGGTACGGCTGGAAGAGCGGCGCGGGCTCCCCTCGGGGCGCCTGTCGATCGGCTGCTTCGCGAGCGCCGCGCGCGGTCTGATGCCCCGGGCCCTCGCCGAGCTGGCCACCCGTCACCCGGCCCTCGACGCCCGTCTCACGGAGGTCGACCCGCACATCTCGGTCGAACTCGTCGAGCGCGGGGTGATCGACCTCGCCGTGGCGCACGACTGGGACATCGCCCCGATGCCGGTCCCGCCGGGGGTGGAGCACGCGGTGATCGGCGACGACCTGTGCGACGTGCTCGTACCGCGCGACCACCCGATGGCGACACGCGCGTCGGTACGGCGGGAGGAGCTGGCGGACGAACGGTGGATCACACAGCCGCCCGGGTCGGTCTGCCACGACTGGCTGATGCGGACGCTGCGGGCCACCGGCTACGAGCCGCGCATCGTCCACCAGGCGGAGGAGAACCACACCCAGGTCGCCCTGGTCGCGGCGGGCCTCGGGATCGCGCTGGTGCCGCGCCTCGGCCGCGGCACACTGCCGCCCGAGGTGACCCCGATCCGGCTCGACCCGATGCCGACGCGCCGGCTGCACGCGCTCTGGCGCACCGGCGCGGCCCGCCGTCCCGCGATCACCGAGACGGTCCGCACGCTCCAGGAACTCTGGCCGGCGGTCTCCACCCCGATCTGAACCGGCCGCCTCTCCACGCCGCCCGTCCACGCCGCCTCTCCCTGCCGCCCGTCCACGCCGCCTCTCCACGCCGCCCGTCCACGCCGCCCGCGCACACCACCCATCCACACAGACCGCGCACACCGCCGTTCGCGCCGATCCTTGCGCGGATCCTTGACCTGGCAGTTACTTTCGGGCTATCCGTTGCACCTTGGAAGTTTCCTTCACCACTTCCGTCAACCCCGCACGGCCGGAAGGAGCATCAGTGCACCACCGCGCCCCCTCCCGACGCACCCTCCTCACCGTCACCGCCGCCGCGGCGGCCGCCGCCGTCACCGGCGCCGCCCCGCTCGCCCACGCCGAACCGGTCGACGGCGCCCCGCCGGTCGACAGCGCCACGTCGGACGACAGCGCCGAGTCGACCAAGAGCCTCCAGCGGCTCATCTCCCGTATGTCGCTGGAGGAGAAGGTCGGCCAGCTCTTCGTGATGCGGGTGTACGGGCACTCCGCCACCGCGCCCGACCAGGCCGACATCGATGCCAACCTCAAGGAGATCGGCGTCCGCACGGCCGCCGAACTCGTCGAGAAGTACCACGTCGGCGGCGTCATCTACTTCTCCTGGGCGCACAACACCCGCGACCCGCAGCAGATCGCCGAGCTCTCCAACGGCATCCAGCGGGCGGGCCTCGCCCAGCCCACCCCGCTCCCCCTGCTGATCTCCACCGACCAGGAACACGGCATCGTCTGCCGGGTCGGCAAGCCGGCCACCCTGCTGCCGGGCGCGATGGCGCTCGGCGCCGGTGGGTCCCGCTCCGACGCCCGCGACGCCGCACGGATCGCGGGCGCCGAGCTGGCCGCCCTCGGCATCCGGCAGAACTACGCGCCCGTCGCCGACGTCAACGTCAACCCCGCCAACCCCGTCATCGGCGTCCGCTCCTTCGGCTCCGACCCGCAGGCCGTCGCCACCATGGTGTCCGCCCAGGTCAAGGGGTACCAACAGGCCGGAATCGCGGCCACCTCCAAGCACTTCCCCGGCCACGGCGACACGGCCACCGACAGCCACTACGGCCTGCCGACCATCACGCACACCCGCGCGCAGTGGGCCGAGCTCGACGCGCCGCCGTTCCGGGCCGCGATCGCCGCCGGCATCGACTCGATCATGACCGCGCACATCGTCGTGCCCGCGCTCGACCCGAGCGAGGACCCGGCGACCCTCTCCCACCCGATCCTGACCGGCATCCTGCGCGAGCAACTCGGCTACGACGGCGTGGTGGTGACGGACTCCCTCGGCATGGAGGGCGTACGGACGAAGTACGGCGACGACCGCGTGCCCGTCCTCGCGCTCAAGGCGGGCGTGGACCAGCTGCTCAACCCGCCGAAGCTGGACGTCGCATGGAACGCGGTCCTCCGGGCCGTCGAGGAGGGTGAACTGACCGAGGCGCGGATCGACGAGTCCCTCCTGCGGATCCTGCGCCTCAAGGCCAAGCTGGGGCTCTTCCGCCGGCCGTACGTCACCGGCCGCGGAGTGAACCGGGCGGTCGGCACCGCCGCACATCTGGCCCGCGCCGACCGGATCGCCGAACAGACCACCACCCTGCTCGTCAACCAGGGCGGGTTCCTGCCGGTCAGCCGCCGCAGCCACGGCCGCGTACTGGTCGTCGGCGCCGATCCCGCCTCGCCGTCCGGAACGACGGGACCCCCGACCGGCACCCTGGCCGCCGCCCTCACCGGACTCGGCTTCACCGCCACGGCCCTGTCCACGGGGATCACCCCCACGGCGACGAGGATCGAGGAGGCGGTGGCGGCCACCGCCGGCAAGGACCTGGTCGTCGTCGGCACGTACAACCTCTCGGCGACCAGCCCCCAGCGCACCCTCGTCGACCGGCTCGTCGCGACCGGGGTGCCCGTCGTGACGATCGCGATCCGCAACCCGTACGACGTCGCCTGGACCACCGGGCAGCGGGCCACGCTCGCCGCCTATTCCTGGACCGACGTCGAGCTGCGGGCCGCGGTCCGGGTCCTCGCGGGCCACGCCCGGCCGCACGGCCGTCTGCCCGTCCCCGTACAGCGGGCGGACGATCCGACGCGAGTGCTGTACCCGGTCGGCCACGGCCTGTCCTACGCGTGACGTAACTCCCGGCCCGGACCCCCCGTTCTCCCTGGCGTGCGCCCGCCCCGGCGGGCCACCCTGGACTTGGAGATCGGGGGGTCTTTCATGCGCGCTCCCAGGAGCGGGGCGGGTCTCGCCCTGGCGTGCGCGGGTCTGCTGCTCGCGCTGACCGGCTGTCAGGAGACGGCGGACGGCCGGCCGCCGCGGCCCGTCACGTACACGGGCTCGCCCGACGGCCACGGGGCGATGTTCCTCGGTGCCGGGGACTGTTCCACGCGCGGGACGGTGTTCCGCGAGGTCCCGTGCACGAGCGAGAGGGCCGTCGCACGCGTGACGACCCGTTACCAGGGCGCCACCGCGGGCGCTCCGACGTGCCCGGCCACCACGGACTTCGTGCTGCACGTCTCGGAGAGCCGGCCCGCGGCGGACGAGAACGGGGACGGGGCCGTACCGCGCGGGTACGCCTGCATGCGCAATCTGGAGCCGCCCCATCCGGGCGACGCCGGGCAGGGCGGCGGGCCGCACACGATCGCCGGGGACTGCGTCTCGTCCTCGCGCGAGGGCCGGGTGAAGGAGTTGCCGTGCGACGGGTCGGGGGCGGACCGGCCCACGTTCCGGGTCGCGTCGGCGGTCACGAGCCGCGACCGCTGCCCGCCCTCGACGGCGCTGTTCGTGGCGCTGGGCGGCGAGCGCCCGGTGGGCTGTGCCCGGCGGCTGTGAGACCGCCGGGCACAGCGAACGCGGCTACGGGCGGACGCCGCGCTCCCGGTTCAGTTCGTCGTCCGCCGGCTTGTCGAGGCGGGCATCGAAGCGGGCCAGGGGCTGCGCGGCCGCCGCCGCAGGGGCGTCGACCCCGGCCCAGGCGAGGATGCGGGCCGTGGCCTTGGTGCGCTCGGCCTCGACGAGACCGGCGACCTGGGCGCCGTGGTTGGCTCCCGGGGCAGTGAAGACGTAGCTGTCACGGGCGCCCTTGCCGACGCGGAACGGCTCCGCTCCCCACGGGTCGTTGCCGCCGTACACGAACAGCATCCGGTTGGCGTTCTTGCGGACCCAGTCGTCCACGTCCCGCATCGCCGACGGCCTGAACGTCGTCGGGATCTCACGCGGTACGAAGTTCCGCGCCGGCTGGTAGCCGTAGCGCGTCAGGCCCTTGAGGTGCGGCAGCGTGATGCTGGGCGAGCCGAGCTCGGTGGCCGCCTGGTAGTAGTACGGCGTGTACGGGTCGAGGCCCTGGTCGGTGTAGAAGGACCAGCCGGAGTAGGCGTCGATGGTCTCGTAGACCTCGTCGTCGCTCGCGACCTCGGCGTCCGGGATCGAACCGCAGACGTCCTCGCCGTAGTACTGCCAGAAGCCCCAGACGAAGTCGAGGACGACGGCCTCGTACGCCTTGTCGAGGGTGCCGACGGTGTTGAAGGTGGCGCCCTCGGACTCGGCCCACTCCTTGTACTTCTTCTGCAGCGGCTCGCGGCGGACGAGCGCCTCGCGCTGCATCGCGTTGAGCCGGTCCCGGCACTCCTTGGTACCGACGGTCTCGAAGAACCGGTCGTACGCCGAGTCCTCCTTGTTGACCACGTCGTTCGGCGCCACGTACGCGACGACGCCGTCCATGTCGCGCGGGTAGAAGCGCTCGTAGTAGGTGGCGGTCATGCCGCCCTTGGAGGCGCCGGTGGAGAGCCACTTCTTCCCGTAGACCTTCTTCAGGGCGGTGAAGATGCGGTGCTGGTCGCTCGCGGCCTGCCAGATGTCGAGCTTCGACCAGTCGGCGGGCTGCGGCCTGGACGGCGTGAAGAACCGGTACTCCATGGAGACCTGGTTGCCGTCGATGATCCGGGTGGGCTCGCGGCGGCTGGGCGTGGTGCTCAGTCCGTAGCCGCTGGTGTGGAAGACGGTCGGCCGGTCGGTGTCCTTGTGGAGGACGGAGATCCGCTGCTTGAACGTGCCCTTCCACGGCCGGCGGTGGTCGATCGGCTGGGTGTAGTCGAGGACGAAGAAGCGGTAGCCGGCGTACGGCTTCTCCTCGATGAGGCTCATCCCGGGGATCGCCAGGAGGCGGTCCTTGATGTCCGTGCCGACGGCGCTGTCCGCGGCGGCGGTCGGGATGCTGCCGGTGGCCGGCTCGGCGGCGGTAGCCGCGCCGCTCGCGCCGACGGTGCCTATGAGCACCGTGAGCGACATCAGCCATCGAAGCGACTTGCGCATTCACCCTCCCCTTGATTCACAACGGTGTCGCGAACCTAGCGGGGGCAACGTGCGTACCGCCAGACCCAGTTGGCCCTTACCTCTGCATCGGCACAGGTTTCGGCCCGGGGTTCAGCAGAGGACCCAGCCCGTCGAGCCGCTCCGGCCGTCGATCGTGCCCGTGGCGCGGACACACCGGTTGAGGGCGTGGACGGTGACCGGCCCGGCCTGGCGGGTGAACCGGCCGCTGTCGACGACGGGCCGCCCTCCGCGCGGCTGCAGGGAGACGGACATCGCGCGGCGCTCGCCGGGGTGCTTGGCGACGGCGAGGGCGCAGACGTACTGCCGGCTCCGGTAGAGACGCAGCTCCCCGGTGGCGAAGGTGACCGTCTTGGTGGCTCTGCCGCTGCAGACCGAGGCTGCCTCGGCCCGCGCGGCCCCCGGTCCGGCGAGGGTGAGGGCGCCCGCGGCGAGCAGTACCCCCAGCAGACAGCCGAGCAGCCGTGCGCCGTGCCCTGCCCTGGTCACACTGGTCCCATCGAACACCTGGATCCCCTCCCGACGCCTTGCCGTACATGCGTACGACGCAGGGGAGGCCTGTGTGGTTGCCTTCACGCGAACGAGGTGGCGACCAGGAGCAGGAAGACGGACTCGACGCCGATCAGGGTCCAGAGGGCGGCCTTGCGCGAGGTGGCGGGCTCGGCGGGGGCGTCCGGAGTGGTCAGGGCATGGATCCAGGCGACCGCGATGATCACGAAGGTGGCGAGGTAGAGCCAGCCGGGGGTGGAGCCGCAGTGATGGCCGTGGGTGACGCAGCTGGAGGCGTTCTCCGTGGTCAGGGCGAGGAATCCGGAGAGGACCGTACCGGGCACGAGCAGCAGTCCGGCCCACAGCGCGCGGGTGCGCAGGCGGCGGGCCGGGGTCGCGGGTGGCGGGCCGAGGGCGGTGGGAGAGAGCCAGCCGGGAGACTCGTCGATCATGGACCGATTGAACCGCGGGAGGGGCGGGCGGCGGCATGCGCGGTGGTACTCATCCCGCCCGGTTCCCGTACTCATGCGGGATCCCGGAAGCCCGTGCCCGGCCGGGCGTGCCGGCGGCCCGGACGGCTGCCACCGGCACCGTCACCGGACACGACCTCCCGGCCCCCGGCCCCGGCTCCTGACACCTGACACCCCGGCCCTGGCTCCCGGCTCCCGCGACGGACCGGCTCGCTCCCGCGTCACACCGCCGTCGCCGGCTCCTCCTCGCCGATGAACGCGCGCCAGAGCTCCGCGTACCGGCCGTCCCGCGCGAGCAGTTCGTCGTGCGTGCCGTCCTCGGCGACGCGCCCGTGGGCCATGAGGACGACGCGGTCCGCGCGGGCCGCCGTCGTCAGGCGGTGGGCCACCACCAGGGTCGTACGGCGGCCGGCCAGGCGGTCGGTGGCCTGGTTGACCTGGGCCTCGGTGGCCAGGTCGAGCGCGGCCGTCGCCTCGTCGAGAAGCAGGATGTCCGGGTCGACGAGCTCGGCGCGGGCCAGCGCGATCAGCTGACGCTGTCCGGCGGAGAGGTTGCGGCCGCGTTCGGCGACCTCGTGGAGGTAGCCGCCGTCCAGGGTCGCGATCATGTCGTGGGCGCCGACCGCGCGGGCCGCCGCCTCGACCTCGGCGTCGGTCGCGTCGGGACGGCCGTACGCGATGGCGTCGCGGACCGTCCCGGCGAAGAGGTACGCCTCCTGCGGGACGACGCCGAGCCGGTGGCGGTACGCGGTGAGGTCCAGGTCCCTGAGGTCGGCGCCGTCGGCGGTGACCCGGCCCGCGGTGGGGTCGTAGAACCGTGCGACCAGCTTGACCAGGGTGGACTTTCCGGCGCCGGTCTCTCCGACGAAGGCGACGGTCTGCCCGGCCGGGATCCGCAGGTCGATGCCGGTCAGCGCCTCCTCCTCGGAGCCGTAGGCGAAGGACACGTCCTCGAAGGCGATCTCCCCGCGCAGCGACGGCACGGCCCTGGGTTCGGCGGCGGAGGCCGTCGACGTCGGCTCCTGGAGCAGCTCCTGCATGCGCTTCAGGGAGACGGTCGCCTGCTGGTAGCCGTCGAAGACCTGGGAGAGCTGCTGCACGGGCGCGAAGAAGAGGTCGATGTAGAGGAGGTAGGCGACCAGGGCTCCGGTGGTCAGCGTGCCGGCCTCGATCCGGTTCGCACCGACGATCATCACGGCGGCCGCGGCCACGGAGGAGAGCAGCGTGACGAAGGGGAAGTAGACGGAGATCAGCCACTGGCCGCGGACGCGGGCCTCGCGGTACTCGTCGCTGCGGGCCGCGAACCGGGCGGAGCCGGAGTGCTCGCGGCGGAAGGCCTGGACGATACGGAGACCGGCGACCGACTCCTGGAGATCGGCGTTGACGACGCTGATCCGCTCACGCGCCAGCTCGTACGCCTTCACGCTGGAGCGGCGGAAGAAGTACGTGGCGACGGCGAGGACCGGCAGCGTCGCGAAGACGACCAGGGCGAGCTGGAGGTCGAGGACGAGCAGCGCGCCCATGATCCCGAAGAAGGTGGTGACGGAGACGAAGGCGGTGACGAGTCCGGTCTGGAGGAAGGTGGACAGGGCGTCCACGTCCGTCGTCATCCGGGTCATGATCCGGCCGGTCAGCTCGCGCTCGTAGTAGTCCAGGCCGAGCCGCTGGAGCTGGGCGAAGATCTTCAGGCGCAGGGCGTAGAGGACGCGTTCGCCGGTGCGGCCGGTCATCTTGATCTCGGCGGTCTGCGCGACCCACTGGACCAGGACGGTGAGCAGGGCGAGCGCGGAGGCGGCCCAGACGGCGCCGAGGGCGAGCTTGTTCACACCGTCGTCGATGCCGTGCCGGATGAGGACGGGCAGCAGCAGGCCCATGCCGGCGTCGACGGCGACGAGCCCGAGGCTGACGAGGAGCGGGGTGCGGAAGCCGCGCAGCAGGCGGCGCAGTCCGTACGACTCCTCGGGGGTGACCGCGCGCGCCTCGTCGATGTCGGGGGTGTCGCCGGCCGGCGGCAGCGCCTCGACGGCGGCGAGCAGCTCGGGGGTGGCTCCGGGGGCCTGCGACTCCTCGGCGGGGGTCTCCTCCCGCACCCAGAGGGTGGGGGTGATGCCGCGCTCGGCGTCGAACTCGGCGTCCAGCTCCGCGCGCAGGGTGCGGTCCTCGGGGACCTCGACGGGAACGGTGTGGCCGGGCGAGACACCGCCCAGCTCGTCCGGGTCGGTGAGGAGCTTGCGGTACAGCGGGGAGCGGCGCTCCAGCTCCTCGTGGGTGCCGACGTCGGAGAGCCGGCCGCCGTCGAGGACGGCGATCCGGTCGGCGAGGCCGAGGGTGGAGCGGCGGTGGGCGATGAGGAGCGTGGTGCGGCCGGCCATCACGGAGGCGAGGGCCTCGTGGATCTCGTGCTCCACGCGCGCGTCGACGGCGGAGGTGGCGTCGTCGAGCAGGAGCAGCCGGGGGTCCGTGAGGATCGCGCGGGCGAGCGCGATGCGCTGGCGCTGGCCGCCGGAGAGGGTGAGGCCGTGCTCGCCGACCGTGGTGTCGTAGCCGTCGGGCAGCTCGGCGATGAAACGGTCCGCCTGGGCGGCGCGGGCTGCGGTCTCGATCTGCTCCTGCGTGGCGTCGGGGTGGCCGTACGCGATGTTGGCCCGGACGGTGTCGGAGAACAGGAAGCTGTCCTCGGGCACGAGCCCGATGGCCGCGCGCAGGGAGTCCTGGGTCAGCTCGCGGACGTCGTGGCCGCCGACGAGGACGGCGCCGTGGTCGACGTCGTAGAAGCGCGGCAGGAGGAGGGAGACGGTCGACTTGCCGCTTCCGGAGGCGCCGACGACGGCGACGGTCTCGCCGGCGCGGATCTCCAGGGAGAACCCGTCGAGGACGGGCCGGCCGTCCTCGTACGCGAAGCCGACGTCGTCGAACTCGACGGTGGCCTCGGCGTCCGCCGGCAGCTCCTTCGTGCCGTCCTCGATGACCGGCTCGGTGTCGATGAGCTCCAGGACGCGCTCGACGCCGGCGCGGGCCTGCTGGGCGACGGTGAGGACCATCGCGAGCATGCGGACGGGGCCGACGAGGGAGGCGAGGTAGCCGGAGAAGGCGACGAAGGTGCCGAGGGTGATCTGGCCCCGGGTCGCGAGCCAGCCGCCGAGAGCGAGGACGGCGACCTGGCCGAGGGCCGGGACGGCCTGGAGGGCGGGGGTGTACCGGGAATTCAGCCTGATGGTGCGCAGCCGCCCCGCGAAGAGCTTGCGGCTGGCGTCGCGGATCTTCCCGGTCTCCTGGTCCTCCTGCCCGAAGCCCTTCACGACCCGGACGCCGGTCACCGAGCCGTCGACGACCCCGGCGACGGCGGCGGCCTGCGCCTGCGCGTACCAGGTGGCGGGGTGGAGACGGCTGCGGCTGCGCTTGGCGATGAACCAGAGGGCGGGGGCGACGGCGAGGGCGACGAGGGTGAGGGGCAGGGAGAGCCAGGCCATGACGGCCAGCGAGATCAGGAAGAGCAGGAAGTTCCCGATCGTCATCGGGAGCATGAAGAGCAGGCCCTGGATGAGCTGGAGGTCGCTGGTGGCCCGCCCGACGACCTGCCCGGTGGACAGCTCGTCCTGGCGGCGGCCGTCGAGGCGGGTGATGGTGCCGTACATCTCGGTACGGAGATCGTGCTGGACGTCGAGGGCGAGGCGGCCGCCGTAGTAGCGGCGGACGAACGTGAGCCCGTAGACCAGGAGGGCGGCGCCGATGAGGAGGCCGGTCCAGACGGTGAGGGACCGCGTCTTCGCGCCGATGACGTCGTCGATGATCACCTTGGTGATCAGCGGCACGAGCGCGAGCAGCGCCATCCCGCCGAGGGAGGACCCGAGGGCGAGCACGACGTTGGCCTTGTAACGCCAGGCATACCCGGCGAGCCTGCGCGCCCACCCCTGTTCTTTTCGCCCCGCCGCGGCCACGTGTGCCTCCCGTTCGTCCTGCTCTACCGGAAGGCTCCAACGCGACTGGGCTGCGATTTCATCCCGCCGTAACAGAAGCCGGTACAAGACCGTCCCCTGGTCCTAGGACCAGGGGACGGTGTGCCCGGACGGGCGCGGGTCGGTGCGCGGGTCCCGGAGTGCGTCCTGCGGCTCTCAGAGGTGGGTCGGTTCGAACATGCGGAGGAGGGCCGGGAGGACCACCACCGACGGGCCCGGGGCTGCCAGGGCCTTGGCGAGGTCGGCCGTCAGCTCCTCCGGGGTCGTACGGACCGCCGGGACGCCGAAGGACTCGGCGAGGGCGACGAAGTCCGGGCGGGCCAGCTCGGTGGCCGTGGCCTCGCCGAAGGCGTCCGTCATGTACTCGCGCAGGATGCCGTAGCCGCCGTCGTCGACGATCAGCCAGGTGACGTTCGAGCCGTACTGCTTCGCCGTCGCCAGCTCCGCGATCGAGTACATCGCGCCGCCGTCGCCCGAGACCGCGAGGACGGGGACGGTCGGGTCGGCCGCCGCCGCGCCGAGGGCGGCGGGGAAGCCGTAGCCGAGGCCGCCCGCGCCCTGGGCGGAGTGCATGGTGTTGGGCCGGCGGGCGTCGAAGGCCGACCAGGCCCAGTACGCCAGGATCGTCATGTCCCAGAAGCTGGGCGAGTCGTCCGGCAGCGCCTCGCGTACCGAGGCGACGATCCGCTGCTCCAGGCCGAGGTCCTGCGCGGCGATCCGCTCCCGGACCTTGGTCAGGACGGCCGCGACCCGCTCGGGGGCGGTCTCGTCCGTGCGCTCCTCCACGGTCTCCAGGAGCGCCTGGAGGGCCAGCCGGGCGTCCGCGTGGATGCCGAGCGCCGGGTGGTTGGACTCCAGCTTGCCCGCGTCGGCCTCGATCTGGATCACCCGGCCGCGCGGGGCGAAGGTGTGGTAGTTCGAGGACAGCTCGCCGAGGCCCGAGCCCACGACGAGCAGGACGTCGGCGTCCTCCAGGAAGTCGGTGGTGTGCCGGTCCTCCAGCCAGGACTGGAGCGACAGCGGGTGCCGCCAGGGGAAGGCGCCCTTGCCGCCGAAGGTGGTGACCACGGGCGCGTCGATCCGCTCGGCGAGCGCGCGCAGCTTGCCGGAGGCGTCGGAGCGGACGACTCCGCCGCCCGCGATGATCGCGGGGCGCTCGGCGTTCGCCAGGAGGTGGGCGGCCACCGCCGTCAGCTCGGGCCGCGGGGCGACCTCCTCGGGCGTGGCGTCCATCGCCGTGACGACCGGCAGGGTCGTCTCGGCGAGCAGCACGTCCTGCGGGATCTCCACCCACACCGGGCCGTGCGGGGCGGTCAGCGCCGACTCCCAGGCCGCCGCGATGGCGGACGGGATCTGCGACGGGGTCCGGACGGTGTGCACGGACTTCACGATGTCGCGGAACGACGCCTGCTGGTCGCGCAGCTCGTGCAGATAGCCGTGGCGCCCGCCGCCGAGCCCGGCCACCGGGATCTGGCTGCCGATCGCGAGGACGGGGGCGGAGGCGGCGGCCGCCTCCTGGAGCGCGGCGAGCGACATCAGCGCGCCGGGGCCGGTGGAGAGCAGCAGCGGGGCCGCCTCGCCGGTCATCCGGCCGTACGCGTCGGCCGCGAAGCCCGCGTTGTTCTCGACGCGCAGTCCGACGTACGAGAGGGAGGAGCGGCGGAGGGCGTCGAACATGCCGAGGGCGTGCTGGCCGGGGAGCCCGAAGACGGTGGTCGCGCCGAGCCCGGAGAGGGTCTCGACGACGAGGTCGCCGCCGTTCCGCCCGGGGGGCGGGTTGAGCGCGGCGGCGGTCTGCGCCTCCGTGGGGCGCAGGACGAGGTCGTGGTCGTGGGTCATGAGGTCCCTCTGGGCATGCTCGGTGGTCGGGTGCGGCCCGTTGGCCGGGTGCGGCCCACCCGTTCCGCCCTGCGGAACGATTGCCCACGACCCGACCGGCTCCAGGGCCGGGCCGGCGACCCGGCGCGCCCGGGCGCGCCGGGGGCCACCGGGCCCGGCGGTGACGTTACTCCGCGCCGGAGGCGCGCTCGGCGGCGATCTGACGGGACATGATCGTGGTCAGTTCGTACGCCGTGTGCGAGGCGGCGACCGCCGTGATCTCCGCGTGGTCGTAGGCCGGGGCGACCTCGACGACGTCGGCGGAGACCAGGTTGCAGGAGGAGAGGCCGCGCAGGATCTCCAGGAGCTCGCGGGAGGTCATGCCGCCCGCCTCCGGGGTGCCGGTGCCGGGCGCGTGGGCCGGGTCGAGGCAGTCGATGTCGATGGAGATGTACAGCGGGCGGTCGCCGATCCGCTGGCGGAGCTGGTCGGCGACCTCGTCGGCGCCGCGGCGGTAGATGTCCGACGAGGTGACGATGCCGAAGCCCATCTTCTCGTCGTCGGTGAGGTCCTGCTTGCCGTACAGCGGGCCGCGCGTGCCGACGTGCGACAGGGCGGAGGTGTCGAGGATGCCCTCCTCGACGGCGCGGCGGAACGGCGTGCCGTGGGTGTACTCGGCGCCGAAGTAGGTGTCCCAGGTGTCGAGGTGCGCGTCGAAGTGGAGCAGCGCGACCGGGCCGTGCTTCTTGGCGACGGAGCGCAGCAGCGGCAGGGCGATGGTGTGGTCGCCGCCGAGCGTCATCATGCGGGCGCCGGTGCCGAGGATGTCGTCCGCCGCGGCCTCGATCGTCTCGACGGCCTCGTTGATGTTGAACGGGTTGGCCGCGATGTCACCGGCGTCGGCGACCTGGGCCAGGGCGAACGGCGAGGCGTCCTGCGCCGGGTTGTACGGGCGCAGGAGGCGGGAGGCCTCGCGGATGGCGTTGCCGCCGAAGCGGGCACCGGGGCGGTAGGAGACACCGCTGTCGAAGGGGACGCCGACCACGGCGATGTCGGCCGTGCCGACCTCGTCGAGTCGCGGCAGCCGGGCGAACGTCGCGGGACCGGCGTACCGCGGGATGCGGGACGAGTCGGTCGGGCCGCGGAAGGCGTTCTGGTCGCTGCTCATGGTCGGGTCCTCCTGGGGTGTATCGGTGGGGGTCCGGGCGGGGGCCTTGGTGGGCCCCGGCCCGGGTGTCTGTGGTGGGTCAGCCGGTCGCGGCGGCCGGCACGGTCTCCGGCGTCGCGTCGGCGGAGTCCTGGCCCGCCAGCCGGGCACGCCAGTTCGCGAGCACGGCGGCGTCCGTCGGGCGGGTCGCCAGGGAAACGATCACATATGCGGCGAGCGAGGCCAACAAACCATAATAAACAGGCTCATTTGCCAGGATTCCGTAAGCCCACATCAGGCCAATGACGGAGAGGCCGCCGACGACGACCGCGGACAGGGCTCCCTGCACGGTGCCGCGGCGCCAGAGCAGGCCGCCGAGGATCGGCACGAGCAGGCCGCCGACCAGCAGGTTGTAGGCGACGGTCAGCGCCTGGACGACGTCGTTCAGGGCGATGGCGATGACGATGGTGGCGATGCCCATGAGGAGGATGAAGAGGCGGTTGCCCTTCACCTCGTCGTGGTCCTCGCCGCCGCCCCCGGTGGTCAGCCCGCGCAACCTCGACCAGATGTCGTTGTTGGCGACGGTGGCGCAGGCGATCAGCGCGCCGGAGGAGGTGGACATGACGGCGGCGAGCGCGGCGGCGAGGACGAGACCCCGCACGCCCATGGGCAGCTCGTCCTTGACGATCGTCGCGAAGGCGTCGTCGGCGCTGGGCAGGTTCGGGTAGAGCACCTTGGCGGCGGTGCCGATCACGGCGCCGGCGAGGGCGTACACGAGGCAGTACGTACCGGCCACCGTGCCGCCCCACTTGGCGACCTTGTCGGTCCGGGCGGTGAAGACCCGCTGCCAGATGTCCTGGCCGATGAGCATGCCGAAGGTGTAGATCAGCACGTACGTGAAGATCGTCTCGCCGCCGATGCCGAGCGGCGCGAAGTACTCGGTGGGGAGCTGGGCCTTCATCTCCGCGAAGCCGCCCGCCTTGATCACGGCGATGGGCAGCAGCAGGATCAGCACGCCGATGGTCTTCACCACGAACTGCACCATGTCGGTGAGGGTGATGGACCACATGCCGCCGAGCGTCGAGTAGGCGACGACGATGGCGCCGCCGAGGACGATCGCGACCGTGCGGGGCAGGTCGAAGAGGACGTCGAAGATCGTGGCGTACGCGATGGTCGAGGTGACGGCGAGCATCAGCGTGTACGCCCACATGACCACGCCCGAGATGACGCCGGCCTTGCCGCCGTAGCGCAGGTCGAGCATCTCGGAGACGGTGTAGACCTTCAGGCGGGCGATGCGCGCGGAGAAGAAGACGGAGAGGGCCAGCAGGCCGAGGCCGATGGTGAAGACCATCCAGGCGCCGGAGAGGCCGTACTTGTAGCCGAGACCCACGCCGCCGATGGTGGAGGCGCCGCCGAGGACGATGGCGGCCATGGTGCCGGAGTACATCCAGGGACCGAGGCGACGGCCGGCCACCAGGAACTCGCTCTTGGACTTGGCGCGGCGCATGCCCCACCAGCCCATCGCGAGCATGCCGGCCAAGTACAGGACGATCACTGTGTAGTCGACGGCCATGGGGCCCTCCCTCGTTCACTTCGGTGGCGTGTCGTGCGGGTGGAGTGACTCCAGTGACTGATCGCGAGGACATCCGCCCGTACCCGCGGCCGCTGGATGGCACGAGACTAGGTGGCCGGAAAGCGCCCCTGAAGCGTAAGTTTCATCCACTGTTCACCGGAGGCGATGTACGAAAGGTCCATAGCCATGTCCGTGCAGGAACCCTCATCGGCACCACCCACCCCACCGGCCCCGCCGGTCTCTCTGGCCGCCCTGCTGAGCCGCCGGGACCTCGGGCTCCGCCTGCTGGCGGGTCCGCCGGACGCGGCGGTCCACTGGGTGCACACCTCGGAGATGGCCGACCCCTACCCGTATCTGCTCGGCGGTGAGCTGCTGATGACGGCGGGCGTGCAGCTCCCGGACCCGGCGCACTACGTCGAGCGGGTGGTGGCGGCGGGCGCGGCGGCGCTCGGGTTCGGTGTGGCGCCGGTGTACGACACGGTGCCCGCGGCGCTCGTCGCCGCGTGCGAGCGGCACGGGCTGCCGCTGGTGGAGGTGCCGCCGCAGACCCCGTTCACGGCGGTGGCCCGGGCGGTCTGGCGGCTGATGGCGGAGGCCCGCCACCGCGAGCTGCGGCGGGTGACCGAGGCGCAGCAGTCGCTGGCGGTGGCGGCAGCCCGGCCGGCGCCGGTCCCTGCGGTCCTCGGGGCGCTCGCCTCCCGCCTCGGCGGGCACGCGGTGCTCTACGCGGCGGACGGCACGCCGTACGCGGCTGCGGGGCGCGAGCTGCCGGACGACGCGTCCCGGGCGCTCTTGGAGCTGGCGGGCGTCCTCGGCCCCCGGCCAGGCGGTCCGGCCTCCGCGAGCGGCGAGGGCGACGGACTGCGCCTGGCCGCGTACGCCCTGGGCGGCGGCGACGGACTGACCCTCGGGGTCGCGACGGAGAGCCGGGAGCCGGGGGACCACACGATCGCCGGCGTCGCGGTCGTGCTGCTCTCGCTGCTGACCGCCCCGCACCGGGGCGCCGACGCCTCGGCCCGGGACACCGCCCTGGTACGCCTCCTCCTCGGCACCCCGCCGCAGGAGGCCGCGCCGGCCCTCGGCCCCGGCCCCTGGACGGTCGTCCACGCCCACGGCGGCGACGGAACCCCGTTCGCGGCGCCGAGCCTGGCGGCGGCCCTGGGCACGGCACTGCTCGACGCGGGCGGGGCGGCGGGCGCGGGCGGGGCGGAGCCGGGCGTGCCGGCCGGCACGACGGCGGGCGTCGGCACGGACGCCACGACGGCGGACCCGGCGGCCGGTACGCCGGCGGCCCCGGGCGCGGGCACCACGGCGGCCGTGCGTGCGGCGCGGGCGGGCGCGACGGAGCCGGGCGGCACCCCCGTGACCGTCCGGCTCCTGCTGCCCGCCTCCTCCCCCGTCACCGCCCAGCCCGGCTGGACCCTCGGGGCCAGCGCCCCCGTCGAGGCCCGCGACCTCGCCACCGGCGACGCGCAGGCCGCGCGGGCGCTGCGCAGGGCCGAGGCCGGCCGCACCGATCTCGTACGCCACCGGCCCGCCGGTTTCGGCGGCCTCATGGACGAGGCGGAGGCCGCCGCGTACGCCCGGACCCTGCTCGCCCCCATCGGCGAGCCGCTGACCGAGACCCTCAGGACCTGGCTCTCGCTGCACGGCAGCTGGGACCGGACGGCCGTCGCGCTCGACATCCACCGCAACACCGTCCGCCAGCGCATCGCCCGCTGCGCGACGCTCCTGGACATGGACCTGGACGACGCGAACGTACGGATGGAGCTGTGGTTCGCCCTCGGGCGGGTGTGAGCCCGGCCGGGGGCGGGCGCGTCAGCGGAGCTTGTTCACCGCGGTGCGCGTGGTGGTCTTGAAGGCCTCCACCGGGGCGTCCTTCAGATCGCCCATCTGACCCCACCGGACATACGTGACGGTGCGGCCGTCGCGGCCGACGGAGAAGAGGTGGATGTCGGTGCTGCCGATCTGCGGGTCGGCGGTGTCCAGGCTGTAGACCCAGGCGCCCTCCTCGACGGCGAGCTTGCCGTGGGAGGCGCTGACGGCCCGCAGGCCCGGGTTCTGCCGCTCCAGCAGGGGGCCGCAGCCGGCGAGCGCCTTGCGGAGGGTGTCGACCAGCTTCACGGCGTCGGCCTCGGTGCGGGCGACGGTGGTGATCTGGACGCCGTTGGTGTCGAGCTCGGTGCTGAACTCGCGGTAGCGGGTGTTCTGCGCCGGGATCTTGTAGGGGGCGCAGAGGGCGCCGCCGTTCTCCGGGACGCCGGTGAAGACCTGGGTGGCGGTCCACGGCGTCGACGACGGCGGCATCTGGGAGGCGGCGAGGAAGGCGGGCTGGGCGGCGGCCTGCGCCGGGGCCGTGGCGAGGGCCGCGAGTCCCAGGGCGGCAGCGGCGGCGGTGGCGAGTGCGGTACGGAGCTTGTTCATGCTGGTGGATCCCCCGTCGGGTCGTTCGGTCAGTGCTCCACCAGCGTCGGGCCGGCGCCCGCCGCCTGCAACGGTGACGCGCCCACCCTCCGTCCCGGAACCATTCCACCCCTGCTGACGTGCAAGGACGTGAAGGGTGGGACGCAGGGTCGAGGGGGATGGAATGCCGAAGGACGCCGCCGTCGAGGAGTTCGCGCGGCTCGTGCGCGCGCTGAAGGCGCGGGACGGGAGGAGCTACGAGGCGCTGGGCCGGCGCCTGAGCGTCAGCGCGTCCACCCTCCACCGCTACTGCTCCGGCGCGACCGTCCCGGAGGACTTCGCCGTGGTCGACCGCCTCGCCCTGCTGTGCGGGGCGGACGAGGAGGAGCGGCGCGCCCTGGAGGTGGCCTGGACCCGCGCGGACGGCGCCCGCCGCCCTCCGGCACCGGAACCCGGCCCGGAGGCGACACCTGAGCCCGCTCCGGAGCCGAAGCCGACTCCGGAGCCCGCGCCGGCCCCGGAGGCGGGACCCGCGCCCGGGCCGGAACCCGTGCACGCGCGCGTGCCGGGCCTCCCGTCCGAGCGGCGGAGGCGCCGGTGGGGATGGGTGGGCGTGGTCTGCGGGGCGCTGGCGGTCGTGGGGACGGTGACGCTCGGAGCCGTACTCCTGCCCGGGAAGACCCGGGAGCGGGCCGCCGAACCACCGGCGCCGCTGACGTGGACGGTCGCCTCGGACATCTGGAAGGGCGGGTGCGCGTACACCTACCTCATGGAGCGGACGCCCCCTCCCCCGCCGGAGGAGGCCGACGCGCGGGGCTGGGCGGCGGCGCAGGAGGCCGTGGACGGCGGGGAGACGCTGGTGCGGGTGTCGGTGCAGGGGAAGGGCGCGGCGGCGGTGGTGCTCCAGGCGCTGCACGTGCGGGTGGTGGAGCGGGGCGCGCCGCTGCCGTGGGCGGCGTACCGGATGGGCGACGGGTGCGGCGGGGCGGTGACGCCGCGCCTTTTCGAGGTGGATCTGGACCGGCCGCGGCCGGTGGCTCGGGCACGCGACGGGTACGACGCCTCCGGGGAGGAGGGCCGGACGCTCCCGGCGATCTCCTTCCCCTACGCGGTGACCTCGTCGGACCCGGAGGAGCTGCTCGTCACCGCCCGGACGGCAGGCTGCGACTGCCGCTGGTACCTGGAGCTGGTGTGGAGCAGCGAGGGCCGTTCGGGGACGGTCCGGATCACCGACGACGGGCAGCCGTTCCGCACCGCCCCCGTCGCCGGCAGGCCTTTGTTCGCGTACGACGACGTGAACCGTCGCTGGATCCGCGAAGAGGCCTCCGGCTCCTGACCGGACGTGATGTGGGCAACGCTGGGTGCTCCAGATCTGGACAGCGGCGCGAACCGATGGGTAACTTGACTGAGCAAGCGCTTAGGCATAGTGCGTCAGGTACGCAGGACTCCGAAGGAGGCGGCTCGTGCGCCGTACGGTATTCAACGAGGACCACGAGGCGTTCCGGGAGACCATCCGGGCCTTCATCGAGGCCGAGGTCGTCCCCGTCTACGACGAGTGGTTCGCCGCGGGCCAGGCACCGCGCGAGTTCTACGGCAAGCTCGGCGAGCTGGGCATCTTCGGCATCAACGTCCCCGAGGAGTTCGGCGGCGCGGGCCTGGACACCCACAAGTTCGAGGCCGTCCTGTACGAGGAGACCTCGCGCGCGGGCGTCCAGTTCGGCGGCTCCGGCGTGCACGTGCTGCTCGCCCTGCCCTACATCAAGATGCTCGCCACCGACGAGCAGAAGAAGCGTTACCTCCCGAACTTCGTCTCCGGCGACGAGATGTGGGCGCTGGCGATGACCGAGCCGGGCACCGGCTCCGACGTCGCGGGCATGAAGACCACCGCCAAGCTCTCCGAGGACGGCACGCACTACGTCCTCAACGGTGCCAAGACCTTCATCACCGGTGGCGTCCACGCCGACCGCGTGATCGTCTGCGCCCGTACGTCCGCCCCGACGGCCGAGGACCGCCGCCACGGCATCTCCCTCTTCGCCGTGGACACCAAGTCCGAGGGCTACTCCATCGGCCGCAAGCTGGACAAGCTCGGCCTGCGCACCTCCGACACCGCCGAGCTGGCGTTCGTCGACGTGAAGGTGCCGGTCGAGGACCTGCTCGGCGAGGAGAACAAGGGCTTCTACTACCTGGGCCACAACCTGGCCTCCGAGCGCTGGGGCATCGCCTTCGGCGCCTACGCGCAGGCCAAGGCCGCCGTCCGCTTCGCCCAGCAGTACGTGCAGGAGCGCACCGTCTTCGGCAAGCCGGTCGCGCACTTCCAGAACACCAAGTTCGAGCTGGCCGCCTGCCAGGCCGAGGTGGACGCCGCCGAGGCGGTCGCCGACCGCGCCCTGGAGGCCCTGGACGCGGGCGAGCTGACCCCGGCCGAGGCCGCGAGCGCGAAGCTCTTCTGCACCGAGGTCGCGCACCGCGTGATCGACCGCTGCCTCCAGCTGCACGGCGGCTACGGCTACATGAACGAGTACCCGATCGCGCGCCTGTACGCGGACAACCGCGTCAACCGCATCTACGGCGGCACCAGCGAGATCATGAAGTCGATCATCGCCAAGTCGATGGGTCTGTAAGTGCCCGAAGCGCACCACGCTGCACTGGATGACCTGCTCGATCTGCTCGATCTGGAGCGGATCGAGCAGGACATCTTCCGGGGACAGTCCCGCCCGTCGATCGTTCCCCGCGTCTTCGGCGGCCAGGTGGCCGCCCAGGCGCTGGTGGCGGCGGGCCGGACCGTGCCCCAGGACCGTCTCGCCCACTCGCTGCACGCGTACTTCCTGCGCGCCGGCGACCCGGGCGCGCCGATCGTCTACAACGTCGACCGCATCCGCGACGGCCGTTCCTTCACCACCCGTCGTGTGGTGGCGGTCCAGCACGGCCAGCCGATCTTCCACCTCTCGGCGTCCTTCCAGACGTACGAGGAGGGCCTGGACCACCAGTACGACATGCCGGCCGCACCGAACCCGGAGTCGCTGCCGACCCCGGCCGAGATGCTGCCCCGCCACCTTCCCCGCGAGGTCGCGGACCGGCTGATCGAGGCCCGGGCCGCGGTCGACCTGCGCTACGCCGACACGCCCCCGTGGGGCTCCGTCGGCGAGCCGCGCGAACCGCGCTCGCAGGTCTGGTTCCGTACGAACGGCAAGCTGGCCGACGACCCGCTCCTGCACGTCGTACTCGCCACCTATGTCTCCGACATGACGCTGCTCGACTCGATCCTCCTCGCCCACGGGCGGGGCGGCTGGGCGGTCGGGGACGTCGTCGGGGCCTCGCTGGACCACGCGATGTGGTTCCACCGGCCGTTCCGGGCGGACGAATGGCTGCTGTACGACCAGGAGTCGCCGTCCGCGTCGGGCGGACGCGGGCTCGGACAGGCCCGGATCTACACCCAGGACGGGCGGCTGGCGATCTCCGTCATCCAGGAGGGTGTCGTCCGCGTCCCGCGGTGAGGCGCCGACGACGTGCGCTCCGTCCCCGGCCGGGCCTCCGGCCCGCTAACCGGGGATGGCCTGTTCCGTCCAGATGACCTTGCCCTGGGGGGTGTACCGCGTTCCCCAGCGCTCGGCGAACTGCGCCACGAGGAACAGACCACGCCCTCCCTCGTCCGACTCCGCCGCCCGGCGCAGGTGCGGGGCGGTGCTGCTGCCGTCGGACACCTCGCAGATGAGGACACGGTCGCGGATCAGCCGCACCCGGATCGGGCCGGTGCCGTAGCGGATGGCGTTGGTGACCAGCTCGCTCAGGATCAGCTCGGTGACGAACGCCTCCTCGTGCAGGCCCCAGCCCTCCAGCGTCCGGGCCGCCTCGGCGCGCACCGGGCCCACGGCGGAGGGGTCCGGGCGCACCTCCCAGGCGACGGTGCGGTCGGCGTCCAGGACGCGGGTCCTGGCGACCAGCACGGCGACGTCGTCGCGCGGGCGCCCCGGCGACAGGCATCCCAGGGCGGCGCGGCAGGTCTCCTCGGGGGTGCGCCCGGGGTGGGCGACCGCGCGGCGCAGCAGTTCGAGACCCTCGTCGATGTCGCGGCCGCGGTCCTCGACGAGGCCGTCGGTGTAGAGCACGAGGGTGCTGCCCTCGGGGAGCTCCAGCTCGACCGTCTCGAAGGGCAGGCCGCCCAGACCCAGCGGCGGACCGCCGGGGATCTGGAGGTACTCGGCGGTGCCGTCGGGCCGCACGAGGACGGGACCGAGATGCCCGGCGCGGGCGAGGGTGCAGATCCGGGAGCCCGGGTCGTAGATCGCGTAGAGGCAGGTGGCGCCGGTGATCTGCGCGACCGTACCGGCGTCTCCTCCGGCCCCGTGCCGGCCCCAGCCCCCGTCCCCTTCCCCGTGCGGGCCCCCGTCCCCGTCCCCTTCCCCGCGCGGGCCCCAGTCCCCGTCCCCTTCCCCGTGCCGGCCCCAGCCCCCGTCCCCTTCCCCGTGCGGGCCCCCGTCCCCGTCTCCGCCCGCGTCTCCGTCCTCCTCCCCCTCCCCGTTCCCGTGCGTGCCTTCGTCCTCGTCGATCCGGGCGACCAGCTCGTCCAGGTGCCACAGCAGTTCGTCCGGGGGCAGATCGAGGGTGGCGAAGTTGTGGACGGCGGTCCGCAGCCGGCCCATGGTGGCGGCGGCGTGCAGGCCGTGCCCGACGACGTCGCCGACGACGAGCGCGATCCGGGCGCCCGGGAGCGGGATGACGTCGAACCAGTCCCCGCCGACACCGCCCACCCCGCCCGCCCCCGCCTGCGCGGGCAGATAGCGGTGGGCGAGGTCCACGGCGGTCTGCCGGGGAAGACCCCGTGGCAGCAGGCTGCGCTGCAGGGTGACCGCCATGGTGTGCTCGTGTGTGTACCGGCGGGCGTTGTCGACGCTCA
This sequence comes from Streptomyces sp. NPDC127129, assembly GCF_042671585.1. Classification (NCBI taxonomy): domain Bacteria; kingdom Bacillati; phylum Actinomycetota; class Actinomycetes; order Kitasatosporales; family Streptomycetaceae; genus Streptomyces; species Streptomyces sp. NPDC127129. The sequence goes on along the minus strand of NZ_JBHXTV010000005.1, from coordinate 214,026 downwards.
TCGCGGCGCGGGCGACCAGTTCCTCGGCGAGCGACTGGTCCTCCTCCTCGAAGGGCTCGGGCTTCTCAGCGCGCCAGAACGTCGCCACGCCCAGGATGACGCCCCTGGCCCGCAGAGGGGCCGCGATCATCGAGTGGATCCCGTACGAGAGAAGCCTGCGGGCGTTGGCCGGGTCCTGCTCCTGCCAGCCGGAGAGCGTGGTCATGTCCGCCTCCACGACCACCTTCCCCGTTCCGAAGCCGGCCGCCTGGGGGGTGGACGGCACGAAGCTGATCAGGCTGCCGGTCTTGTAGAGGGGGCTGTCGTCCCGGATGCCGCGGAACGCCACGCGCCGCATGTCCGCGCCCTTGCCCGCCGGTTCCTCCCCCAGCACGACCGGGTCGGCGAGGTCGACGGTGACGAAGTCGGCGAACCGCGGGACGGCGAGGTCGGCGAGTTCCTGGGCGGTCCGCACGACGTCGAGCGTGGTCCCGATGCGCACTCCCGCGTCGTACACCAGCCGCAGCCGCTCCCTCGCGATGTCGGCCCTGCCGGTGAGCGCCTGCAGTTCGGTGGTGTCCCGCAGGGTGACGACGCTGCCGGGCGGACCGCCGTCGCGGTCGGTGAGGCGCTGGTTGACGGCGAGCAGGCGGTCGCCCGCCACGTGCACCTCGTCGGCGGCCGGGCGGCCCGAGTCCAGCAGCTCGGCCATGTCCGGGTCGATCCCCAGGTCCAGCGCCGTGCGCCCGGTCGCGTCGGGGGCGAGGCCGAGCAGCCGGCGCGCCTCGTCGTTGGCCAGCACTAGGCGGCGTTCCCCGTCGAGGATGAGCACGCCCTCGCGCACGGCGTGCAGCACCGCGTCGTGATGGTCGTACATCCGCGTCATCTCGGCGGGTCCCAGACCATGGGTCTGGCGCATCAGCCGCCGGCTGACCAGCGCGGTTCCGCCCGTGGTGAGGGCGAGTGCGCCGGCCGCGGTGCCGAACAGGAGCGGCAGCTGGTCCTCGACGAGCCCGCTCACCTGCTCGTTGGTGACTCCGGCGGCCACCAGGGCGATCACGTCGCCGTTCTGCCCGACGACGGGCACGACCGCGCGGATGGAGGGGCCGAGCGTTCCGCTGACGGTCTCGCTGACGATGCCGCCCGCCGCCGCAGGGCCGATCGTGCCGATGTACTTCCGCCCGATCTGGGCGGGGTCGGGGTGGGTGTACCGCACTCCCTCGGGGGTCATCACCACGACGAACGACACGTCGGATCCGGCCCGCGCCCGCTCGGCCCTCGGCTGCAGGACCGCCGAGGGGTCGGAGCTCGCCAGGGCGTCGTCGAGCCCCGGCGAGCTGGCAAAGGTCTGCGCCACCGCGAGGGACCGGTTGCGGGCCTCCCGCTCGCTGTCGCTCCGGGACTGCAGGACGAGCGCCACCATGGCCGCGACGACCAGGAGCACCACGATCGCCACCTGGAGGAAGAAGACCTGACGGGCGACGGTCCGTGCGCTCAGCATCGAGCGCATGCGGCTGACGAATCCAGCCATGCCTTATTTCTAGCACCGTCGTGCGGGAGGGGCGGTGTCGTTGACCTTCCGCACCGACACCCGGACATACCGTCCGAACATGGCACAGAACGGCGGCTCACAGAACAGTGAGAGCACCTTCACCGTGATCGTGGCGGCGGTGGCGAACCTCGGGATCGCCGTCGCCAAGGCGGTGGCGGGCGTGATCAGCGGGTCGAGCGCGATGCTCTCCGAGGCGGCCCATTCGGTCGCCGACACGGTCACCGAGGTCATGCTGCTCACCGCGCTCAGGCGGAGCGAGAAGCCGGCCGACGAGGACCATCCGCTCGGGTACGCGAACGAGCGCTACGTCTGGGCGCTGCTCGCCGCCGTCGCCACCTTCGTCGGCGGCGCGGTCTTCTCGTTCTACGACGGCATCCACACGCTCGTGTACGGCGAGGAGGTGGGCGACCCGCTCGTCTCGTACATCGTGCTCGGCGTCGCCTTCGTCCTGGAGGGCTTCTCGCTGCGGACCGGCGTCCGCCAGGTCAGGGGCGAGGCGGAGCGGAGGGAGACGCCGTTCGGCCGCTACCTGCGGCGCACGCCCGACACCACGGTCAAGGCCGTGGTGATGGAGGACTCGGCGGCCCTGGCCGGACTGCTGCTCGCCGCGGGCGGCCTGCTCGGCGTGGAGATCACCGGCGACAGCCTCTGGGACGGTGTCGCCTCGATCCTCATCGGCGCCCTGCTCGTGTACGTGGCGTGGGTGCTCGGCCGCTCCAACGCGGAGCTGCTGATCGGCCGCCCGGTGCCGGGGCGGATGCGGGACGAGATCCGTGAGGAGCTGCTGTCCGTGCCGCACATCATCGACGTGCTCGAACTGACGACGCTGATCCAGGGCCCGGAGGAGGTGCTGATCGCGGCGAAGATCGACTTCCGTGACGTGTCCTCGGCGGGGCAGGTGGAGTGGGCGTGCGAGGAGGCGGAGCAGCAGCTGCGGGAACGGTTCCCGGCGATCCGCCGCGTCTACCTGGACCCCACCCCGGCCCGCCGCCGCACGTGACGGGCCACGGGGCACCGTGAGGTCAGTCGCGCGTCAGGCCTGCCGCGGCCAGGAGGTAGGCCGTCAGGGGTTCGTAGGAGCGGGGGTCCAGGACGTGGTCGTCCAGCGGGATCGTGACCTGCATCGTCCCCTCCGCCTCGCCGATGAAGAGCGCCGGATCGTTGCAGTCGGCGTACCCGACGGAGTCGATCCCCCGCTGACCCGCGCGGCCGGCCCAGCCGTGGTCGGCGACGACCAGGTCGGGCCGGGCCTCCCCCAGGGCCTCCAGGCCGTCCAGGATCGCGTTCATGGGCTCCGGCGAATGGGTGTGCCAGAGGCTGGCGCCCCGCTCGAAGACGGCCACGTCGGCGAACTGGACGACGTACCCCTCGTCGGCCACGAGCCCGCCCGGGATCCGTACGATGTCGCAGCCCTCGGCCCGCAGCGCCGCGGCGACCCGGCTGTGGGCGTCGATCAGCGCACCCGGGTGGCCGGTCGCGAAGAGCACCCGCTCCCGGCCGGCGGCGGCCTTGCGCAGACGCGCGGCCGCCCGGTCGAGGGCGTCGACGGTCAGCTCGGGGTCGATGGTGTCCTGCCCGGTGCGGTGGGCGGGGTCGTCGTTCACGCCGCACCGCTCGGCCATCACGGCGAGGACGTCCTGCTCGTCCGCCCACCGGTCGCCGAGTTCCAGACCGAGCCAGTAGTGCCGGTCTCCGTTGGCGAGCTTGCGGTAGTGGGAGAGGTTGTTGTCGCGCGGGGTGGCGACATCGCCCGCGATCCGGGTCCGTACGAGGTGCTCGACAAGGGCGGGGCGACTGAGTATCGGCATGAGCCACATTCTGCCGGGCCGCCGCGCCACCGGCGGCCCGATTCACGGGCTCGGTTCGCCTCCGGGCGCCCCTCTGCGTGCGCCGACGGTCGACCGTGCTCGGTCCTTCGTTCCTCAGGACCTGTGCGCGCTCTCCCTTTCGGCACCCGCGGGCGCCCTTCGGCTCACTCGCCTTTCACCCCCTGGACCGGTGGCTACGCTTCCGCGAGCGCCCCGAACGCCCCGTGCGCCAGCCGCCTCAGCAGCTCCTCCATCGACTGGCGCCCCAGCGCCGCGAGGTGCGGCGTCGAGTTCAGGAGACCGAAGACGGCGTGGACGGCGGCCCGCGCCTCCGACTCCCCCGCCGCCGGGTACAGCTCCCGTACGACCGCCACCCACAGTTCCACGTACTGCCGCTGGAGCTGGCGCACCCGCTTGCGGTCCTCGTCCTTGAGCCGGTCCAGCTCCCGGTCGTGCAGGGTGATCAGGGGCCGGTCGTCGAGCGCGAAGTCGATGTGCCCGTCGATCAGCGAGCCGAGCAGCGCCCGAGGGCCGCCCGACTCCTCGCCGACCCGGAGCCGGCCGCCGTCCAGGAGCCGCTCGCTGATCCCGACGAGCAGCTCGGCGAGCATCGCGTCCTTGCCCGGGAAGTGCCGGTAGAGCCCGGGACCGCTGATGCCGACGGCGGCTCCTATCTCGTCGACGCCCACACCGTGGAAGCCGCGCTCGGCGAAGAGGCGAGCGGCCTCCTTGAGGATCTGCTCGCGTCGCGTGGGGGCGTCGGTCCTGGCGGTGGTGGTCATGGAAGCGATTCTAGACAACCGGGTTAGCGGTCGTTAACCTGAACGACATACGTTAACGCTCATTAACCGAGCAAGGGAGCTCGAGAGATGCAGCAGGCACCTGTGCTGACGAGCGCGGCGGACCCCGCGTCGGCGGCCTGGCAGGCCAATGAGGCGGCGCACCACGAGCTCTCGGCCACACTCCGCGCCAAGCTCGCCGCGGCGGCGCTCGGCGGTGGCGAGAAGGCGCGCGCCCGGCACACCGCGCGCGGCAAACTGCTGCCGCGCGACCGCGTGGACACGCTCCTGGACCCGGGTTCCCCCTTCCTGGAGCTGGCCCCGCTCGCCGCGAACGGCATGTACGGCGACGCGGCACCGGCCGCCGGCGTCATCGCGGGCATCGGGCGGGTCTCGGGCCGTGAGTGCGTGATCGTCGCCAACGACGCCACCGTCAAGGGCGGCACGTACTACCCGATGACGGTGAAGAAGCACCTGCGGGCCCAGGAGGTGGCGCTGGAGAATCGTCTCCCCTGCCTCTACCTGGTGGATTCGGGCGGCGCGTTCCTGCCGATGCAGGACGAGGTCTTCCCGGACCGCGAGCACTTCGGCCGGATCTTCTACAACCAGGCCCGGATGTCCGGCGCCGGAATCCCGCAGATCGCGGCCGTCCTCGGCTCCTGCACGGCCGGTGGCGCGTACGTCCCGGCGATGAGCGACGAGGCCGTGATCGTACGGAACCAGGGCACGATCTTCCTCGGCGGCCCGCCGCTGGTGAAGGCCGCGACCGGCGAGGTCGTCACGGCGGAGGAGCTGGGCGGCGGTGAGGTGCACTCCCGCACGTCCGGAGTCACCGACCACCTCGCCGAGGACGACGCCCACGCGCTCCGCATCGTCCGGAACATCGTCGCGACCCTGCCCGCCCGGGGCGAACTGCCCTGGTCGGTCGAGCCGGTCGAGGAGCCGAAGGTGGACCCGGCGGGGCTCTACGGCGCGGTGCCGGTCGACTCCCGTACCCCGTACGACGTTCGCGAGGTCATCGCCCGGATCGTGGACGCCTCCCGCTTCCAGGAGTTCAAGGCCGAGTACGGGCAGACGCTGATCACCGGCTTCGCCCGGATCCACGGCCACCCGGTCGGGATCGTCGCCAACAACGGCATCCTCTTCGCCGAGTCCGCCCAGAAGGGCGCGCACTTCATCGAGCTGTGCGACCAGCGCGGCATCCCGCTGCTGTTCCTGCAGAACATCTCGGGCTTCATGGTCGGCAAGGACTACGAGGCCGGCGGCATCGCCAAGCACGGCGCCAAGATGGTGACCGCCGTGGCCTGCACGCGGGTGCCGAAGCTGACCGTGGTCGTCGGCGGCTCGTACGGCGCGGGCAACTACTCGATGTGCGGCCGGGCGTACTCGCCGCGCTTCCTGTGGATGTGGCCGAACGCCAAGATCTCGGTCATGGGCGGCGAGCAGGCCGCGTCCGTCCTCGCGACGGTCAAGCGGGACCAGCTCGGCGACGAGTGGAGCGCGGAGGACGAGGAGGCCTTCAAGGCCCCGATCCGCGCGCAGTACGAGACCCAGGGCAACGCCTACTACGCGTCGGCGCGGCTCTGGGACGACGGGGTCATCGACCCGATGGAGACCCGCCAGGTGGTGGGCCTCGCCCTGACGGCCTGTGCCAACGCGCCCCTGGGTGACCCCCAGTTCGGCGTCTTCCGGATGTGAGGGAGTCCATGTTCGACACAGTGCTCGTCGCCAATCGCGGCGAGATCGCGGTCCGGGTCATCCGCACCCTGCGGGCGCTCGGCGTGCGTTCGGTGGCGGTCTACAGCGACGCCGACGCCGACGCGCGCCATGTGCGCGAGGCGGACACGGCGGTACGGATCGGTCCGCCGGCGGCCTCGGAGTCGTACCTCTCGGTCGAGGCGCTCCTCGACGCGGCGCGCCGGACCGGCGCGCAGGCGGTCCACCCGGGCTACGGCTTCCTCGCCGAGAACGCGGGCTTCGCCCAGGCGTGCGCGGACGCGGGTCTGGTCTTCATCGGTCCTCCGGCCTCCGCGATCTCCCTGATGGGCGACAAGATCCGGGCCAAGGAGACGGTGAAGGCGGCGGGCGTGCCGGTCGTCCCCGGCGCGGCCGACCCGGAACTGGAGGCGGCGGCGCGCGAGCTGGGCGCCCCGGTCCTGCTGAAGCCCTCGGCGGGCGGCGGCGGCAAGGGCATGCGGCTCGTCCGCGACCTGTCGACACTGACGGACGAGATCGCGGCGGCCCGGCGGGAGGCGCGTTCCTCCTTCGGGGACGACACGCTGCTCGTGGAGCGGTGGATCGACCGGCCGCGGCACATCGAGATCCAGGTCCTGGCGGACGGCCACGGCAACGTGGTGCACCTGGGCGAGCGCGAGTGCTCGCTCCAGCGCCGCCACCAGAAGATCATCGAGGAGGCCCCGAGCGTCCTGCTGACGCCCGAGATCCGCGAGGAGATGGGCGCGGCGGCGGTCGACGCGGCGCGCTCGTGCGGATACGTGGGCGCGGGAACGGTCGAGTTCATCGTGCCGGGCGGTGACCCGTCCTCGTACTACTTCATGGAGATGAACACCCGCCTGCAGGTGGAGCACCCGGTGACGGAGCTGATCACCGGCATCGACCTGGTGGAGTGGCAGCTGCGTGTCGCGGCGGGCGAGAAGCTGGGCTTCGGCCAGTCGGACGTCCGCCTGGACGGCTGGGCGATCGAGGCGCGCATCTGCGCCGAGGACCCCGCGCGCGGCTTCCTCCCCTCGGGCGGCACGGTCCTGGCACTGGGCGAGCCCCAGGGCGCAGGGGCGCGCACGGACTCGGGCCTGAGCGTGGGCACGGAGGTCGGCAGCCTCTACGACCCGATGCTCGCGAAGGTCATCGTCCACGCGGAGGACCGCCCCACGGCCCTCCGCCGCCTCCGCGCGGCCCTCGCGGACACGGTCACCCTCGGCGTGCAGACGAACGCGGGCTTCCTCCGCCGCCTCCTCGCCCACCCGGACGTCATGACCGGCGACCTGGACACGGGCCTGGTGGAACGGGACGCGGAGAGCCTGATCGACGCGTCCGTACCGCCGGAGGTGTACGCGGCGGCGGCGCTGGTACGCCAGTACCCGCCGGCGACGGCCCCGGCGGGCGCCTGGACGGACCCCTTCGACGCCCCCTCCGGCTGGCGCCTGGGCGGCCGACCGTCCTGGACCCCGCACCACTTCCGGGTCCCGGGCCACGACCCGGTGACGGTCCGCGTGCGCGGTACGGCCAGGACGGCCGAGCTGCTGTTCGGCGACGCACCGGTCTCGCCCGGAGCGGCCGAGGTCTCCGCGGACCGGGTGACCGTCCATCTCGACGGCGTCGTGCACCACTTCCGCCTCGCCCGCTCCCCCGAAGGGCTCTGGCTGGGACGCGACGGGGACTCCTGGCACGTCCAGGACCACGACCCCGTCGCCGCCGCTCTCACCGGCGCGCGTCACGGCGGTGCCGACACCCTCGCCGCGCCCATGCCCGGCACCGTCACCGTCGTCAAGGTCGCGGTCGGGGACGAGGTCGAGGCCGGGCAGAGCCTGCTCGTCGTCGAGGCCATGAAGATGGAGCACGTCATCTCCGCCCCGCACGCCGGCACCGTCACCGAGCTGGACGTCACCCCCGGCTCCACCGTCGCCATGGACCAGATCCTCGCCGTGGTGACCCCCAGGGAGGAAGCATGACCACGGGCCTGCCCATGCACGTGCCCGCACCCGGACTCCCGGCCCGGGTCCGGATCCACGAGGTCGGGCCCCGCGACGGCCTGCAGAACGAGAAGACCGTCGTCCCGACCGCCACGAAGGCCGAGTTCGTGCGGCGGCTCGCCGCCGCCGGGCTCTCCACCGTCGAGGCGACCAGCTTCGTGCACCCCAAGTGGGTGCCCCAGCTCGCGGACGCGGAGGAGCTGTTCCCGCTGCTCCAGGGCGTCCCTGCCCGGCTCCCGGTCCTGGTGCCCAACGAGCGCGGTCTCGACCGTGCGATGGCCCTCGGCGCCCGCGAGATCGCCGTCTTCGCCTCCGCCACGGAGTCCTTCGCGAAGGCCAACCTCAACCGGACCGTCGACGAGGCCCTCGCCATGTTCGAGCCCGTCGTCACCCGCGCCATAGAGCAGGGTCTCCGCATCCGCGGCTACCTCTCCATGTGCTTCGGCGACCCCTGGGAGGGGGCCGTCCCCGTCGAGCAGGTCGTCCGCGTCACCAAGGCGCTGGCCGAGATGGGCTGCGACGAGCTGAGCCTCGGCGACACGATCGGCGTCGCCACGCCCGGTCACGTCACCCGGCTCCTCCAGAGCCTGAACGAGGCCGGGGTGCCCACCTCCCGCCTCGCCGTGCACTTCCACGACACCTACGGCCAGGCCCTCTCCAACACCCTCGCCGCCCTCCAGCACGGCGTCACCACGGTCGACGCCTCCGCCGGCGGCCTCGGCGGCTGCCCGTACGCCAAGAGCGCCACGGGCAACCTCGCCACCGAAGACCTCGTATGGATGCTCGACGGCCTCGGCGTCGAGACCGGGGTCGACCTGGCCGCCCTCACCGCCACCAGCGTGTGGATGGCCGAGCAACTGGGCCGACCGAGCCCGTCCCGTACCGTCCGCGCCCTCTCCCACAAGGAGTGACGAACCCATGTCCCTCGACCACCGGCTCTCCGAAGAGCACGAGGAACTCCGCCGCACCGTGGAGGAGTTCGCGCACGACGTCGTCGCGCCCAAGATCGGCGACTACTACGAGCGCCACGAGTTCCCGTACGAGATCGTCCGCGAGATGGGCCGGATGGGCCTGTTCGGCCTGCCCTTCCCGGAGGAGTACGGCGGCATGGGCGGCGACTACCTCGCCCTCGGCATCGCGCTCGAGGAGCTCGCCCGCGTCGACTCCTCCGTCGCCATCACCCTGGAGGCGGGCGTCTCGCTCGGCGCGATGCCGGTCTACCGCTTCGGCACCGAGGAGCAGAAGCAGGAGTGGCTCCCCCGGATGTGCTCGGGCGAGATCCTGGGCGCCTTCGGCCTGACCGAGCCCGGCGCGGGCAGTGACGCCGGCGGCACCCGCACCACCGCCGTCCGTGACGGCGACGACTGGGTCATCAACGGCTCGAAGTGCTTCATCACCAACTCGGGCACGGACATCACCGGCCTGGTCACCGTCACCGCCGTCACCGGCCGCAAGCCCGACGGCCGCCCGCTGATCTCCTCGATCATCGTGCCCTCCGGCACCCCGGGCTTCACCGTCGCCGCGCCCTACTCCAAGGTCGGCTGGAACGCCTCGGACACCCGCGAGCTGTCCTTCGACGACGTCCGCGTGCCGGCGGCCAACCTGCTCGGCGAGGAGGGCCGCGGCTACGCGCAGTTCCTCCGGATCCTCGACGAGGGCCGGATCGCGATCTCGGCGCTGGCGACCGGGCTCGCGCAGGGCTGTGTCGACGAGTCCGTGAAGTACGCGAAGGAACGTCACGCCTTCGGCCGGCCGATCGGCGACAACCAGGCCATCCAGTTCAAGATCGCGGACATGGAGATGCGGGCGCACATGGCCCGGATCGGCTGGCGGGACGCGGCCTCGCGCCTGGTCCTTGGCGAGCCGTTCAAGAAGGAGGCGGCGCTGGCGAAGCTGTACTCCTCCACGGTCGCCGTCGACAACGCCCGCGAGGCCACGCAGATCCACGGCGGCTACGGCTTCATGAACGAGTACCCGGTGGCCCGCATGTGGCGCGACTCCAAGATCCTGGAGATCGGCGAGGGCACCAGCGAGGTCCAGCGCATGCTGATCGCCCGCGAACTGGGCCTCTCGGCTTGATCGTCGCCGTGCGAACGCGCCCGGCCTCCCTCGGTCCCGAGGGAGGCCGGGCGCGTTCGCGACGACCCGTAGGAGAGGGTGGGGTCATGACCACGTACCGGACGATGCCGTACCACCTGGAGACCGAGCGGCTGATCCTGCGGCCGTGGGCCGAGTCGGACGCCGAGGAGTTCTGCGACCTGCTCGCCGAGCGCGGCAAGGGCAAGCCCCCGGTGGAACGCATCCGGTCCTCCATCGCGGAGCTGCTCGCGGCGACGGAGACCACGGGGATCGCCCTGCTGCCCGTCCAGCGCCGCGAGGAAGGCGACTTCATCGGCTACTGCGGGCTGATCATCGGCCGCACCACGCTGGAGGAGCCCGAGATCGCCTACGAGCTGTTCCAGCGCGCGCACGGACGCGGCTACGCCACCGAGGCGGCGGCAGCGGTGATCGACGCCGCGATCGCGACCGGGCGGGAACGGCTCTGGTCGACCGTCGGCACCTGGAACACGCCGTCGCTCCGCGTCCTGGAGAAGCTCGGCTTCGAGCGGGACCGTGTGTCGACGGAGGAGAACGGTGAGGTGGCCTGGCTCACGCGCTCGTTGCCGTGAGCCGGGAACCGTGAGCCCGGAACGGGCTCACGGCCGGTGCCGCACGAAGGTCAGGTAGGCGAACCCCTCGCCCTCCTGCGGCGCCCGGGTCCACGACCGGGTCGTGAAGGTGGGGAGCCTGCCCCGGGTCACCGCGAAACGCGGCAGTGAGAGGCCGAGTTCGGTGTGCAGGGCCTCCAGCACCCGCAGTTCGCGGTCCGTCTCGGAGTCCTCCGGGCGGCACAGCCGTGCGGGGTCCAGTGCCTCGGGTATCGCGCCGGAGCGCTCGGTCTCCGCACCCCGCAGGGTGAACGCGTACCGCTCCACGCCCCGTTCGGCCACCGAGAGGTGGAAGGCGGCCGGGCGGTCGTCCGGCGACGAGCGCCTCGGCTCGCGCCACACCACCACCGCGCGCCCGGACGGCGAGGCGGCCGGCGCGGGCGAGCGGAACAGCTCGCTCAGATACCGGTGGGAGTAGCCGTCGAAGGCGAACGCCCACCCCTCGGCCGTGCGGCCGACGGCGACCACCGCGCGGTCCTCCCAGAGTTCCACGCCCTCCCGCTCATGGGGCCGGGGCGCCCGCCGGGACGCCTTACCCGGATCGGTGGCCGCGCTCAGCTCGGCGCCCTCCTCGCCGATCAGGCCGGGCAGGCCCGTGGGGTCGACCCCCTCGACCCACACACACCGGTATCCGTCGAGCGGTCGCCCGTGCACCGCGGGCTCCGTCAGCCAGGCGAGACCCGGCGGGTCGACATCGGGCGCGGTCTCCAGAACGGGGCCGCTCTCTCCCGCCCTCGGTGTCGCGAGGATCTCCCGCCCCCGCTCCGGGGTGACCAACGGGCCCAGGAGCGGATCGGCGAGCAGGCCGAGCGGAGCGACGAGCGAGGGTCCGGGAGCCTCCCACAACGGGAGCGCGTTCCGCAGTACCCGCCACGCGGCGTCGGTCGCCCCCCAGCGGGCCGACTCCCGCGCCTCGGCGACGGCCAGGCCCCACGCACCGGCGGGCGCGTAGCGATGGCTGCCGTCCCGCAGTGCGCTCAGCACGTCCTCGGCGGCGCCCCGGGGCACCCCGCGGGCCTCCATCATGCCCAGCCAGTGGTCGTCCCCGCCCAGCCGCCATTCGCCCTGTGCCGGCGTCATGGCCTGCACGGGCAGAAGCTCCGGCAGGTAGCGCGGATCGGCCACCAGGAAGCCGTAGTCCTGGGCGCCGCGCGGAGCCGACAGATGCCGGAGCTGGTTCAGCAGCACGGCGCTCTCCGGCCGCCCGAAGGAGCGGGCCTCCTCCAGCAGGGGCAGCGCCTCCTCGTAGCGACCGCGCAGGGTCAGCCGGTGGGCCTCCTCCACACGGGCGTCCTGCGCACGCGTGGTCGCGTTCACGAAGTCGGGCCTGTCCACCCGGTCCGCGTGGAAGCCGCGGTACATGGCCTCCATGTACGCGCGGAACGACGGGTAGCGGTCCGGGAACTCACCGCCCCAGCCCTTGTAGACGTAGAGCGCCCACTCGCCGTCCTGGTCGGTGTCGCCCGGGTCGAGCAGGGCGTGCGTCATGTCGGAGTCCGTCTCCAGCCGCAGCGCCCGTCGCCACATCCCGGCCAGCAGGACCTCGGCCTCGCCCGGATCGTCCCCCAGACCCTGCTCGTACAGCGGCGTCATGTCGAACGGGTCCCCGAACCAGTCGATGTCCGCCGCGCCGCCGAGCTGGTAGACCCCGGCGGGCTGATCCACGTGCCACCCGTCGCTGACGGCCAGGAACTCCCGGTACGAGGGCGGCAGACGCCGCCCCAGCCGCTCCTCGGCCGCCGTGATCGCCGACTCCTCGGCAGCGGGCCGAGCGGGGGAGCCGAAGCCGTACCCGCCGTCCTCGCCCTCGTCCTCGTCCTCGTCGGCGTCCGCACGCGGAACCCACTCCCGCTGCCAGCGCCCCAGGAACTCCTGCCAGTTGAAAGATCCACCGCTCATGCCCGCATGGTGCCAGCGGGCACTGACACTAGACCTCGGGAAGGGAGGGGTCGGGAGTCCACGGAGCCGGTGCGCTGAGGGACCACCGCTCGTGGTCGCGCCAGGCCCCGTCGATGAAGAGGTAGTCGGGCGACATGCCTTCGTACCGGAAGCCGAGGCGCTGGACCAGCGCCAGGGACGCCTTGTTGCCGGGCTGGATGTTCGCCTCCAGCCGGTGGAGCCGCAGGTCGTCGAAGGCGTGCGACAGGACGAGGGTGAGCCCTTCGGCCATGTACCCCCGCCCTGCGGACGGGGCGAAGGCGGCGTAGCCGAGGGACGCGCCCTGGTAGCGGCCCCGGATGATCGAGTTGATGTTCACCATGCCGGCGGCCGCGCCCGTCTCCCGGACCCTGATCAGGTAGCCCCGGTTGGCGCCGTCGTCGAAACGGCGCATCCAGGCCCGGAACTCCTCGGCGTTCGCGGGCAGCTGCATCCACGGCGTGTGGAGCTCGGCGCTGGCCCGGACGAGCGAGCAGAACTCGTCCTGGTCGTCGAGGGTGAGCGGGCACAGTTCGACTCGTGAGGGTGTCTCCGGCATGGGCCCATGCTAGGACCGGCCGAGAAGCCCCTGGGCGGTGGCGTTCACGAACGCGGTGAACGCGGCGGGGGTGGCGAGGAGGGCGGGACCGTCGGGGTCCTTGGAGTCCCGAACGGCGACGTGGGCGGTGAGTTCGGCGACCTCGATGCATTCGCCGCCGTTGGGGCCGCTGTAAGAGGACTTACGCCACCGCAGGTCCTGGCTGGTGTCCATACCGCTCCTCCATCACGCGTGCGATCAGCGCCGCGGAGTCCTCCCTGGAGAGGGCCGTCGCCTGCAAGCGAGCGTATCCGACAGAGCGCTCCCGGATCGCGTGAGAATTGGCGGTCATATGGCCCGAGTCATAGCTCTCGGTGTAGAAGATGTCCGGGTCGCTCTCGAAGCGCAGGAGGGTGAACGAACCCAGCAGCCCGGTGTGCTGTCCCGCCTCGAACGGGAGCACCTGCAGCTGCACCCACGGATGGGCCAGCCAGCCCAACAGGTACGCAAGTTGGCTTCGCATGATCTCCGTACCGCCGAGCTCCCGGTGCAACACCGCCTCGTCCAGCACCACGCACACCACGGGCGGATGTTCCCGCTCCAGGATGCGCTGGCGCTCCATTCGAGCGGCCACCATCTCGTCGAGCCTGTCCGGATGGTCGACGCTCAGCACCGCCCGCGCGTACTCCTCCGTCTGGAGCAGGCCGTAGACCAACTGCGCCTGGTACGTCGAGATGTACGCCGCCTTCGCCTCCATCTCCGCGTACTGCTGGAACCACGTCGGCAGCTGGCTCTTCAGGACCAGCCCCACCAGCCGTGAGAACAGTCCGCCCGTCATCAGCGCCGCGTCGAGCCGTTCCGAGAACTCCCGCGTGGGGACCTTCTTCGCCGTCTCTATCTGGCCGATCAGGGACGCGGTGCAGAACACGGTGTCGCCCAGCTGCTGCTGGTTCAGCCCCGCCTCCTCCCGCAACCGCCGGAGTTCGGAGCCGTAGTAGTCCAGCGGTGACGCGCTGGGATCCAGGCTGCGGATGTTGACCACGAGGAGTGTCACCCCCAAGCTCACGCCGTGAGGCGTTGTGTTCGGTCCGTAGCCGAGCGTAACCACCCCGTCCCACCCTGGTGGCATGAATCAGGCAACTGACCTCCACCCGACGCAACTTCGGAACATCTACCGCATGGGCTTCACCGTCGGTGAGCACTCCGCCGGTCACATGCGCCGCATCCTCCGCACGCTCCTCGGCCGTTGGGGGCTCGACCGCCTCGCCGACGACGCCGAGCTCGCACTCACCGAGCTGGTCGCCAACGTCGTACGGCACGTGCCGGGGCGGCGCTGCGCCGTGCTGATCCTGCGGGAGCCGCACGGACTTCGGGTGGAGGTGGCCGACGCCGTCCCCGGGCCGCTGTACGCCAAGGCGGCCGAGCCGCTCGCGGAGGGCGGGCGGGGGCTGGCGCTCGTCGAGGCCGTGACCGACCGGTGGGGGGTGGAGCCGTCGCCGTACGGCAAGAGCGTGTGGTTCGAGTGCGACGCACCGGACTGCCATATGCCTCCGGCATGTGACGCAGAGCCCAGTGATCACCCCTATTGATCGACCTGAGGTTAGGCTAACCTACCTTTTACTTCCCAGGCCGAACGCCGTCCCCGGCACGTACCGAAAGCGACTTCGCCATGCCCAGCAACGCCCGAGCCACCTCCCTCACCCGCCGCGGCCTGCTCGCAGCCGGCGGCGCCCTCGGGCTCGGCGCCGCGCTCGCCGCCTGCGGGACGAAGACCGAGGGCGGCAGCTCCTCGGCCAAGGACGCGGAGAAGGCCGGTCCGTGGAAGTTCACCGACGACCGCGGCACCGCCGTCGAGGCGAAGTCCACCCCGAAGAACATCGTCGCCTTCACCGGAATGGCCGCCGCCCTCAAGGACTTCGGCATCGAGGTCAAGGGCGTCTTCGGTCCGACCACGGTGAAGGACCCGAAGACGGGCGCGGAGACGCCGGACGTGCAGGCCGGTGACCTCGACGTCAAGAAGGTCAAGATCCTCGGCAACGTCTGGGGCGAGTTCAAGATCGAGGAGTACCTCAAGCTCAACCCGGACGTTCTCATCACCGACATGTGGGAGAAGAACGACCTCTGGTACGTCCCGGCCGAGCAGAAGGACAAGATCCTCAAGGTCGCCCCGAGCGTCGCCCTGTGGGCCGCCGACAAGTCGATGCCGACCGTCCTCCAGCGCCACGCCGACCTCGCCGCCTCCCTGGGCGCCGATGTGAAGACCAAGCAGATCCTGGCCGACAAGGCCCGCTTCGAGGCCGCCGCCGAGCGGGTCCGCCAGGTCGCCAAGGGCAAGAAGGACATCAAGGTCCTGATCGGCTCCGGCTCCCCCGACCTGTTCTACGTCTCCACCCCGGTCCGGCCGACCGACACGCTCTACTTCCAGGAGCTGGGCATCACGATCATCACGCCCGACAAGCTGGACCAGGGCGGCTGGTTCGAGGGCCTGAGCTGGGAGAACGTCGACAAGTACAAGGCCGACGTCATCCTGCTCGACAACCGCACCTCGGCGCTGCAGCCGGAGGCCCTCAAGGCCAAGCCGACGTGGGCCGCGCTGCCCGCCGTCAAGGCCGGCCAGGTCTACCCGCGAGTGACCGAGCCGATCTACTCGTACGCCAAGTGCGCCCCGCTCCTGGAGGACCTGGCGAAGGCCCTGGAGAACGCGAAGAAGGTGGCCTGACCCCATGACGAGCGCCGAGACCGCCCCGTTCCAGTTCTTCAGCCTTCAGGTCGACCGGACGAGGCGGCTCGGCCCGTCGCTGGTCCGCGTCACCTTCACGGGAGAGGACCTGAAGTCGTTCGCCTCCGGAGGTCGCGACCAGTCGCTCTCCCTCTTCCTGCCGCACCCCGGACAGGAGGCTCCCGTCCTGCCGCCGCTGGACGACCCCGACATGTACGCGATCCTCGGGGCGTGGCGCGCGATGCCGGACGACGAGCGGGCCGTGATGCGCTCGTACACCGTCCGCGAGCAGCGCACGGAGCCGCGGAACGAGGTCGACATCGACTTCGCCCTCCATGAGGACGGTGGCCCCGCCTGCCGCTGGGCGCAGCAGGCGAAGCCCGGTGACCGGGTCGTCGTGCTCGGCCCGGCGACGGCCGCCAACACGGCCGTGCGCTTCCAGCTTCCGGACGACGCCGACTCCGTCCTCATCTGGGCGGACGAGACGGCCCTGCCGGCCGCCTCGGCGATCCTGGAGTGGCTGCCGGCCGAGACCCGCGCCCACGTCTATCTCGAAGTCCCGTACTCCGGCGACCGCATGGAGCTTGCGACGCAGGCCGACGCGACCGTCACCTGGCTGATCCGTGAGGAGGGCGCGCCGTCCGCCGTGGAGGCGGTGCGCGCCGCCGAGCTGCCGGGTGAGGCGCCGTACGTCTGGATCGCGGGCGAGTCCGGTTCGGTGAAGGAGCTGCGCCGTCACTTCGTGCGCGAGCGTGAACTCGACCGCCGCCGGGTCACGTTCGTCGGCTACTGGCGCAAGGGGCTGTCCGAGGACGCCCTGCGCGAGGCGCCCGAGGACAAATCGTGAGGTGACGGCGGTGACGCCCGCACCCTGAGGGGGCGAGGGGGCGTTGCGATGCGAAGTTAGGTTAGGCTAACCTTACTTACGCACCGCAACGCCCCCTCGCCCCTTTTCCGTCCGGAGGACCATCCCCATGCGTTCCCACCTGCTCAACGACGCCACGGCGGAGAGCTACCGGCGCTCCGTCACCGAAGGAGTCGAGCGGGTGGCGGAGAAACTCGCCGCGACGCGACGCCCGTTCAGCGGTGTCACCCCCGCGGAGCTGGCTCCCACCATCGACGCCGTCGACCTCGACAAGCCGCTCGGCGACTCCTCCGCCGCCCTCGACGAGCTCGAGAGCGTCTACCTCCGCGACGCCGTCTACTTCCACCACCCGCGCTACCTGGGCCACCTCAACTGCCCGGTAGTGATTCCCGCCGTGCTCGGCGAGGCCGTCCTCTCGGCGGTCAACTCCTCGCTCGACACCTGGGACCAGAGCGCGGGCGGCACCCTGATCGAGCGCAAGCTCATCGACTGGACCACCGGCCGCATCGGCTTCGGCCCCTCGGCCGACGGCGTGTTCACCAGCGGCGGCTCGCAGTCCAACCTCCAGGCCCTGCTCCTCGCCCGCGAGGAGGCCAAGACCCAGGACCTGTCCAAGCTGCGCGTCTTCTCCTCCGACTGCAGCCACTTCAGCGTCCAGAAGTCGGCCGGTCTCCTCGGCCTCGGCCCCGACGCCGTCATCTCCATCCCGGTGGACCGCAACAAGCGGATGCAGTCCGTCGTCCTCGCCGCCGAGCTGGAGGCCTGCCGCGCCGAGGGCCTGGTCCCGATGGCGATCGTCGCCACCGCCGGCACCACGGACTTCGGCTCCATCGACCCGCTGCCCGAGATCGCCGCCCTCGCCGAGGAGTACGGCGCCTGGATGCACGTCGACGCCGCCTACGGCTGCGGACTGCTCGCCTCGCTCACCCGCCGCCACCTCCTGGACGGCATCGAGCACGCCGACTCGGTGACGGTCGACTACCACAAGTCCTTCTTCCAGCCGGTGAGCTCCTCCGCCGTCCTGGTCCGCGACGGGGCCACGCTGCGCCACGCGACGTACCACGCGGACTACCTCAACCCGCGGCGCACGGTCGCCGAGCAGATCCCCAACCAGGTCGACAAGTCCCTGCAGACCACGCGCCGTTTCGACGCGCTCAAGCTGTGGATGACCCTGCGCGTCATGGGCGCCGACGGCGTCGGCGAGCTCTTCGACGAGGTCTGCGACCTGGCCGGGGCGGGCTTCGCCCTGCTCGCCGCCGACCCGCGCTACGACGTGGTCGTCGAGCCGCAGCTCTCCACGCTGGTCTACCGCTACATCCCCGAGAACGTCACCTCGCCCGCCGAGATCGACCGCGCCAACCTCTACGCCCGCAAGGCGCTCTTCGCCTCCGGCGAGGCCGTCGTCGCCGGGACCAAGGTCGACGGCCGCCAGTACCTGAAGTTCACCCTGCTCAACCCCGAGACGACCGTGGCCGACATCGCCGCCGTCCTCGACCTGATAGCCGGCCACGCCGAGCAGTACCTGGGAGAGACCCTTGTCCACGCCTGATACCCCCGACGCGTACGACTTCATCGGCATCGGGCTCGGTCCGTTCAACCTCGGCCTCGCCTGCCTCACCGAGCCCATCGACGAGCTGAACGGCCTCTTCCTTGAGTCCAAGCCCGACTTCGAGTGGCACTCCGGGATGTTCCTGGAGGGCGCGCACCTCCAGACCCCGTTCATGTCGGACCTCGTCACGATGGCCGACCCGACGTCCCCGTACTCCTTCCTCAGCTATCTGAAGGAGAAGGGCCGGCTCTACTCGTTCTACATCCGCGAGAACTTCTATCCGCTGCGGACCGAGTACAACGACTACTGCCGCTGGGCCGCCGACAAGATGCGCAGCATCCGCTTCTCCACGACCGTCTCCTCCGTCACGTACGACGAGGCCGACGAGGAGTACGTGGTGACGACCGAGGCCGGAGAGACCTTCCGCGCCCGCCGGATCGTGCTCGGCACCGGCACCCCGCCGTACGTCCCCGACTCCTGCCAGGGCCTCGGCGGCGACCTGATCCACAACTCGCGCTACCTCCAGAACAAGGAGGCGCTGCAGAAGAAGAAGTCGATCACCCTGGTCGGCAGCGGCCAGAGCGCGGCGGAGATCTACTACGACCTCCTCTCCGAGATCGACGTCCACGGCTACCGGCTCAACTGGGTGACGCGCTCCCCGCGCTTCTTCCCGCTGGAGTACACCAAGCTGACGCTGGAGATGACCTCCCCGGAGTACGTGGACTACTTCCACGCGCTGCCCGAGCAGACCCGGTACCGCCTGGAGAGCCAGCAGAAGAACCTGTTCAAGGGCATCGACGGCGAGCTGATCGACGCCATCTTCGACCTGCTGTACCAGAAGAACCTGGCCGGCCCGGTCCCCACGCGCCTGCTCACCAACTCGGCCCTGCACTCCGCCGCGTACGACGACACGAGCGGCACGTACACGCTCGGCTTCCACCAGGAGGAGCAGGAGAAGGACTTCACGGTGGAGACCGAGGGCCTGATCCTCGCCACCGGCTACAAGTACGCCGTCCCCGCCTTCCTGGAGCCGGTCAAGGACCGTCTCCAGTGGGACGGACAGGGCCGCTTCGACGTGGCCCGCAACTACTCGATCGACACGACGGGCCAGGGCGTCTTCCTGCAGAACGCCTCCGTGCACACGCACTCCATCACCTCGCCCGACCTCGGCATGGGTGCGTACCGCAACGCCTACATCATCGGAGCGATGCTGGGCTACGACTACTACCCCGTCGAGAAGACCATCGCGTTCCAGGAGTTCGCAGTATGAGCAGCATCCGCTTCCGCCCCCTCGATCCGCTCGCGGACGCCCAGCTGATCCACCCCTGGGTCACGCACCCCAAGGCCGCCTTCTGGATGATGCAGGACGCGAAACTGGAGGACGTCGAGCGCGAGTACATGGCGTTCGCCGCCAACCCGCACCACGAGGCCTTCATCGGCCTGGTGGACGGGGAGCCGGCCGTCCTCATGGAGCGGTACGACCCCTCGCAGCTGGAGCTGGTCGGGCTCTACGAGCCGCAGCCCGGCGACGTCGGCATGCACTTCCTGGTCGCGCCCACCGACACCCCCGTGCACGGCTTCACCCGCGCCGTGATCACCGCCGTCATGCAGGAGCTGTTCGCCGACCCGGCGACCGCGCGTGTCGTCGTCGAGCCGGACGTGGCCAACAAGGCCGTGCACGCGCTCAACGAGGCCGTCGGCTTCGTGCCCGAGCGGGAGATCCAGAAGCCGGAGAAGAAGGCCCTGCTGAGCTTCTGCACCCGCGCCCGGTTCGAGGCCGCCGTGGGAGTCGCCGCGTACAGCGAATTCCCGGGGGACGACCCCCGGACCCCCGGCGAGAACGACGGCGGGTCGAGCGTGCCGAGCCTGCTCGTCGGAAGTGAGTCCCAGTGAACCCCGTCGCCCACCTCACCCCCGCCCGCTGGGCGGACGCCGGCCGCGCGCTGATCCGCAAGGGTCTCGCCGAGTTCGCCCACGAGCGGCTGCTCGACCCGCAGGAGCTGGAGAAGGACCGCTACCGGGTCCTCAGCGACGACGGCACTGTCGAGTACCGCTTCACCGCCGACCGGTACGCGCTCGACCACTGGCACATCCACCCCGAGTCGATCAGCCGCCACCGGGGCGACGAGCAGCTCCCGCTCGACGCGCTCCAGTTCGTCACCGAGCTGCGCGGCTCGCTCGGCCTGAGCGACGAGATCCTGCCGGTCTACCTGGAGGAGATCTCCTCCACCCTGGCCGGTACGGCGTACAAGTCGACCAAGACGCCGGTCACCTCAGCCGAACTGGCCCGGGCGGACTTCCAGGCCATCGAGACCGGGATGACCGAGGGCCACCCCTGCTTCGTCGCCAACAACGGCCGGCTCGGCTTCGGCGTCGACGAGTACCGCGCGTACGCCCCCGAGGCCGCCGCCCCGATCCATCTGATCTGGCTGGCCGCGCGACGCGACCGCACCACCTTCACGGCCGGCGCGGGCATCGACTACGACGCGTTCATCCGCGCCGAGCTGGGCGACAAGGCGGTCGACGGCTTCGCCGAGACCCTCGCCGAGCGGGGCCTGGACCTGGCCGACTACCTGCTGATGCCGGCCCACCCCTGGCAGTGGTGGAACAAGCTGTCGGTGACCTTCGCCGCCGAGGTCGCCCAGGAGCGCCTGGTCTACCTGGGCGAGGGCGACGACGCCTACCTGGCGCAGCAGTCGATCCGTACCTTCTTCAACACCGCGGATCCCGCCAAGCACTACGTCAAGACGGCGATCTCGGTCCTCAACATGGGCTTCATGCGGGGCCTGTCGGCCGCGTACATGGAGGCGACCCCGGCGATCAACGACTGGCTGTCCGGGCTGATCGAGGCCGACCCCGTCTTCACGGCGGCCCGCTTCTCGATCATCCGCGAGCGGGCGGCGGTCGGCTACCGGCACCTGGAGTACGAGGCCGCCACCGACCGCTACTCCCCCTACCGCAAGATGCTCGCCGCGCTCTGGCGCGAGTCCCCGGTCGCCTCCCTGGCGCCGGGTGAGCGGCTCGCGACGATGGCCTCGCTGCTCCATGTCGACCACGAGGGCGCGTCCTTCGCCGGCGCCCTGATCAAGGACTCGGGCCTGGCCCCGACCGAGTGGCTGCGCGGCTACCTGGACGCGTACCTGCTGCCGGTGCTGCACAGCTTCTACGCGTACGACCTGGTCTACATGCCGCACGGCGAGAACGTGATCCTGGTCCTCGACGAGCGGGGCGCGGTCGTCCGGGCGGTGTTCAAGGACATCGCCGAGGAGATCTGCGTGATGGACCCGGCCGCGGTCCTGCCGCCCGCGGTGGAGCGGGTCCGGGCCGACGTCCCCGAGGACATGAAGCTGCTGTCGATCTTCACCGACGTCTTCGACTGCTTCTTCCGCTTCATGGCGGCGACGCTGGCGGCGGAGGGCACGCTCGACGAGGAGGCGTTCTGGCGGACGGTCGCGGAGTGCGTGCGCGGCTACCAGGACGCGAAGCCGGAGCTCGCGGAGAAGTTCGCGCAGTACGACATGTTCGCGGAGACGTTCGCGCTCTCCGCCCTCAACCGCCTGCAGCTGCGCAACAACAAGCAGATGGTGGATCTGTCGGACCCGTCGGCGGCGCTCCAGCTGATCGGCGACCTGGTGAACCCCATCGCGCGGTTCGCCCGCTGAGACCGGCGCGGGCCCGGCGGAGATACGGTCCTCCGCCGGGCCCGCGCTCTCGTTCCTACTCAGCCGCGGGCCACGGGACCTGTGGCGAGCGGTAGTAGTCGATGCCCAGCGCCTCGAACCGGGGCCCCTGCGCCGCGAGCCGCACCTTGTACGTCTCCCAGTCGTGCGTCGCCGCCGGGGACCAGCCCAGCTCGGCCACGCCCGGCAGGCGCGGGAACGCCATCTGGTCGATGTGCGCGTTCTCGGAGACCGTCTCGGTCCAGAGCGGCGCCTCGACGCCCTTCACCGCCTCGGCGGGCGCGCCCGGAAGGTAGGCGGCGGGGTTCCAGTCGTACGAGCGCTGCACCTCGACGTAGCCGGCCCAGGCCAGGCCGAGCTTGGTCTCCTTCGTGTACTTCATGTCGAGGTAGACCCGGTCGGCGGGCGAGAGGATCAGCCCGGTGCCGTTGCGCGCCGCCGCGGCGACCTGCTCCTTCTCCGCCGCGCCGGTCCGGTCGAGCCCCCAGTACTGCGCGAGCGCGCCCTCGGCCGGGGTCGCGCCGGTGAGCTGGTGCCAGCCGACGACGGTCTTGCCGTACTTCGCGACGATCGGCTGCACCCGCTCCATGAACGTCACGTAGTCCTCGTGGGTCGTGGAGTGCGCCTCGTCGCCGCCGATGTGGAGGTACTTCCCCGGGGTGAGCGCGGCGAGCTCGCGGATGACGTCGTCCACGAAGTCGTACGTGACCGGCTTCGGCACGCACAGGGAGCTGAAGCCGACGCTGGTGCCCGTGTAGAGCGGCGGGGCGACGCCGTCGCAGTTCAGCTCCGCGTAGGAGGCGAGGGCGGCGTTGGTGTGGCCGGGCAGGTCGATCTCGGGCACGACCTCCTGGTGGCGGGAGGCGGCGTACCGCACGATCTCCCGGTAGTCGTCCTTCGTGTAGTACCCGCCGGGTCCGCCGCCCACCTGGGTGGATCCGCCGTAGGTGGCGAGGCGGGGCCAGGAGTCGACGGCGATGCGCCAGCCCTGGTCGTCGGAGAGGTGCAGGTGCAGCTTGTTGACCTTGTACAGGGCGAGCTGGTCGATGTACCGCTTGACCTG
The DNA here is from genome assembly GCF_042671585.1 of Streptomyces sp. NPDC127129. Taxonomy (NCBI): domain Bacteria; kingdom Bacillati; phylum Actinomycetota; class Actinomycetes; order Kitasatosporales; family Streptomycetaceae; genus Streptomyces; species Streptomyces sp. NPDC127129. The sequence goes on along the minus strand of NZ_JBHXTV010000005.1, from coordinate 191,159 downwards.
GTCGACGGTGAAGAAGTGACGGGAGACGTCGAGCATCGCGCCGCGCCAGGCGTAGCGCGGGGTGTCGGTGATGGTCCCGCCCGCGACCTGCCAGGGCCCGGGCTGCACGGTGCGCTTCTCGACGGCCGCCGGGAGCTGCTGGCGCAGGGTCTGGACGCCGCGGAAGAGACCGGTGGGCCGGTGGGCGGTGAGGGTGATGCCGCCGCGGCCGGACTGGAGGCGGTAGCCCTCGTCGCCGAGCGCCTTCTCCCCGCCGGCCAGCCGGAGCCTGATCCCGCCGCTCGCGTCGTCCTGGTCGACGACGCGCAGCGGGTGGCCGGTGGAGGGGCGCAGGATCCCGGCGAGGTAGTCGGCGACGGCGCGGGACTCGCGGGAGCCGCCGTCGATCCGGATGCGGGTGGCCGCGGTGATCGTGTACGGCTGCCCGCCGGGTGCCACGGAGGCGGGGGCGGGCACGATCTGGCCGAGCGGCCGGAGGGCGGGTTCGGCGGCGGAGCGGGCGGTGGGCGCGGCTCCGACGCAGGAGATGCCGGCCGCCGCAAGGAGCAGCAGGGCGCCGAGCACACGGGGAAGCGTTCTGCGCTGTCTCACAGGCATGGTCCCTTTCGGTGGACTTCGCGGCTGTGGATATGCGTATCCGAACAGTCACCATGCGTACCGTGGACCACTTCCGTGGGTCAAGGTGTAGACCAATTTCCCCTCCAGGCCGGCGATCATGAAGGGCTCTGCCCGAATTCGGGCAGGATTCTTGCGAAGTCCGGGGGGTACCCCTCAGTATTCACTGGTGCTCGAACGCCGCCCGTCGCATGACGACCTCATCGACCACCTGGTGCGCAGCACCGCGCTGCAGCGCGGTGAGGCGGCCCGGGTGGTACTCGACGTGCTGGCGTACTTCGACGAGTCGACCGAGGACTTCGTCCGCCGCCGCCACCGCGAACTGCAGTCCGGGGGCTCCGTGAACGCCGAGATCTTCGAGCGCATCGCGGCCGAGCTGCCGCACCGCGCCGTGGCGCCACCGGAGCTCTCGCTCCGGCAGCTGCGCCGCATCGTCTACGGCTGACACGCGGCCGGGCACACTCACCAACCTGGAGGGGTAACACCTTTATGTGTGGAATTGTCGGTTACATCGGAAAGCGCGACGTGGCCCCGCTGCTGCTGGAAGGCCTGCAGCGGCTGGAGTACCGGGGGTACGACTCCGCCGGCATCGTCATCACCAGCCCGAAGGCCTCCGGCCTGAAGATGGTCAAGGCCAAGGGCCGGGTCCGTGACCTGGAAGCCCGCGTCCCCAAGCGCTTCACCGGCACCACCGGCATCGCCCACACCCGCTGGGCCACCCACGGCGCGCCGAGCGACATCAACTCGCACCCGCACCTGGACCCCGAGAACAAGGTCGCGGTCGTCCACAACGGCATCGTCGACAACGCCCAGGAGCTCCGCGCCAAGCTGGAGGCGGACGGCGTCGTCTTCGCGTCGGAGACCGACACCGAGGTCATCACCCACCTGATCGCCCGCTCCCAGGCCACCACCCTGGAGGAGAAGGTCCGCGAGGCGCTCAAGGTCATCGAGGGCACCTACGGCATCGCCGTCATGCACGCCGACTTCAACGACCGCATCGTGGTGGCCCGCAACGGCTCCCCGGTCGTCCTCGGCATCGGCGAGAAGGAGATGTTCGTCGCCTCCGACGTCGCCGCCCTGATCGCCCACACCCGCCAGGTCGTCACCCTCGACGACGGCGAGATGGCCACCCTCAAGGCCGACGACTTCCGCACGTACACGACCTCGGGCGCCTCGACGACGGCCACCCCCGAGACCGTGGAGTGGGAGGCCGCCTCCTATGACATGGGCGGCCACGACACGTACATGCACAAGGAGATCTGCGAGCAGCCCGACGCGGTCGACCGCGTGCTGCGCGGCCGGATCGACGACCGCTTCTCCACCGTCCACCTGGGCGGCCTCAACCTCGACGCCCGCGAGGCCCGCTCCATCCGCCGGATCAAGATCCTCGGCTGCGGCACCTCGTACCACGCCGGCCTCATCGGCGCGGGCCTGATCGAGTCCATGGCCCGTATCCCGGCCGACGCCGAGCCGGCCTCGGAGTTCCGCTACCGCAACCCGGTCGTGGACCCCGACACCCTCTACATCGCCGTCTCCCAGTCCGGTGAGACGTACGACGTGCTCGCCGCCGTCCAGGAGCTGAAGCGCAAGGGCGCCCGCGTCATCGGCGTCGTCAACGTGGTCGGCTCGGCCATCGCCCGCGAGGCCGACGGCGGCGTGTACGTGCACGCCGGCCCGGAGGTCTGCGTCGTCTCCACCAAGTGCTTCACCAACACGGTCACCGCCTTCGCGCTGATCGCCCTCCACCTCGGCCGCATCCGGGACCTCTCGGTCACCGACGGCAAGCGGATCATCGAGGGCCTGCGCAAGCTGCCCGCGCAGATCAGCGAGATCCTCGAGACCGAGGAGGAGATCAAGAAGATCGCCGAGCAGTACGCGGGCGCCCAGTCGATGATGTTCATCGGCCGCGTGCGGGGCTACCCGGTCGCCCTGGAGGCCTCCCTGAAGCTCAAGGAGATCTCCTACATCCACGCCGAGGCGTACCCGGCCTCCGAGCTGAAGCACGGCCCGCTCGCCCTGATCGAGCCGGCCCTGCCGACGGTCGCGATCGTCCCCGACGACGACCTGCTGGAGAAGAACCGCGCCGCGCTGGAGGAGATCAAGGCCCGCAGCGGCCGCATCCTCGCGGTCGCGCACCAGGAGCAGGTCAAGGCCGACCACACCATCGTCGTCCCGAAGAACGAGGACGAGCTGGACCCGATCCTGATGGGCATCCCGCTCCAGCTCCTCGCCTACCACACGGCGCTCGCCATGGGCCGCGACATCGACAAGCCGCGCAACCTGGCCAAGTCCGTCACGGTCGAGTAGCAGCGACCGGGCCTGTCCCCCGGAGCTCTCGACCACGGCCGGGAAAGCCCGTCCGCCCGCATTTCCGGACCTGTCCCCGGAGGGCCGGACGCCCGGCCGGACATGAAAGCGGTCCCCGCGCACCATGAGGTGCGCGGGGACCGCTTTTTCCCGAGCCGGTACCGGCCGGTGTCAGCTCGCCGCTGCCGCTCGGCGGCCCGGGCGGCTGACCGAGGTCGGCCAGTGCGCCACCGCCGCCGTCGCGCCGTACCAGGCCGCGAGGCCCGCCACCGCGGCGACCCAGCCGCCCGCCTTCGCCAGACCACCGTTGTCCGCGAGGGCCCCTATGCCGAGCAGCAGCAGCGCCACGAACAGCAGCCCGTACACGCCCTGTCCGAAGAGACCGCTGCCCCCGGCCGCCATCGTCAGCGTGAGCGCCAGCAGCGCCCAGAGCAGCAGGAAGAGACCGGTCGCCTCGGCCGAACCGCCGTCGCCCACTCCGGTCCCCCAGGTGAACCAGAACGCGCCGAGCGCCGAATAGGCCGTGCCCTCACCGCCGTTGCCGGCACGCAGGGCGAGCAGGCCGACGAGGAAGAGCGCCACCCCGCCGACCCAGGTGGCGAGGGATGCGGCGTCCGACGCCGCGACGTTGTCGATGACACCTGTGCTGCCGATGCCGAAGGCCAGCAGGGTCAGTCCGAGCGCGAGGTGGCCGAGAGTGGAGGTCGTGTTTCCCGCGGCGACTTCGTTGTCCACGGCGGGCTCCCTTCAAGTGCGCAGTTGTGCTGCGTGAGCTGCTTGTTCCGGTGACCTTTAAGTACCCTTCACAAGCGCACAAATCACCTGACGGCGGCAGAAATTATCGCCGTACCAAGGGAGTTGACGGAGCGTCGAGGAGAGGGGGACCCGGAGGGCGGGCGTCAGCGAGGGACGGTCACGGGATGACGATCACTGAATGACGGTCACGGGATGACGATCACGGGCCGCTGCGCGCGCTTCGCGAGCCGGCCCGCCACCGAGCCGAAGAGCCGGCCGACGATGCCGTGCGTCGAGCCGACCACGATCGCGTCGGCCGAGTACTCCCGGCCGACCTCCTCCAGCTCGTGGCAGATGTCGCCACCGCGCTCCACGAGGATCCAGGGGACCTCGGCCAGGTAGTCCGCGCAGGCCAGCTCCAGGCCGAGGACTTCGGTGCGGTGGTCCGGGACGTCGACGAAGACCGGCGGCTCGCAGCCCGCCCAGACGGTGGTCGGCAGCCGGTTGGCGACGTGCACGATGATCAGGCCGGAGCCGGAGCGACGGGCCATGCCGATGGCGTACGCCAGGGCCCGCTCGCTGGAGGTCGAGCCGTCGAAGCCGACGACCACCCCGTGCCGGAAGGCGGGATCACAGGAGTGGCGTGGCTGTTCCACCGCGAGGGGGTCGACCGTGGAGTCGGCGACGCGCTTGCGGTCCGCGGGTTCGGAGAATTCGTGACCGGCCATCGGTGTCTCGGCGAAGAAGATCCTTGTGGGAAGGGACGGAGCGTCGTACGGAGCAACGGTTGGCGACGGAGCGGTGTCCGGGAATCATCTTCCCAAGCCCATACCCCCAAGGGTACGGCGACACCCCTCTCCTGCCCAGAGCGGTCCGGGGCCACACACGGCGCCCGCAGGGCGTTCCAGGGAGCATGCACGAGCCCGTCCCGTTATGGCAATGCCGGTTGTGTCCTACAGCTGTCCGCCACGGGGGCCGAACGGCCGCCACGGGGAGTGACCGGAACGTTCCGCTTCTCGTTCCCACAGGTCCAGTCACCGTCGCAGGGAGCCCCGCCCGTGCCCGCACCAACGGCCGCCGTCACCCCCGCCTCCACCGCCCCCGCCGGCACCCGGCCCCCCGCCCACTCCCCCGGCCCCGCGGCCCCGCACCCCTCGGCGGACCCGGCGGGGGACGTCGTCCGGTGGGCCGTCTTCTGCTGCGTCCTGGTCCCCGTCGTGCTCGTCGTCTACGGCACCTCGCTGGGCGGAGCGGCGGGCACGGCGCTCGGACTCGCCGCGGTGACGGCGGTCTGCCGGGTGCTGCTGCGCCGCGCGGAGCGGGGTCTGCGCGCCGAGGCCGCGGGACCCCGCGGACGACACTCCCACGGAGGCCGAAACCACCGTCAGAGGTGACGGACTCCCCGTGGAGCTGACGGGTTCGCACACTCACACCCGTATGATTTCAGCCAACTTCCACATGTCGGTGAGTCCTTGGCGGAATGCCCCCTCAACCCTGGTGCCACCAGGCATGAAAGGCTTCAGCTCGGCCCCCGCACCCCACGGGGACGGGCCATGCGGTCACGGCGGCCTTCCCTGCGCCGCCCGCGAGTGGAACGCTTCGTGATCGAATGCTTCGCGCCAAGTTGCCTTGTCGACAATGTGCCGGACGGTGAACTTGTCACGTCGGCACTACGGAACACAGTAGATTCGATCATGAGTATCGAAGACTGGGGTCTCGTGCAAAACCGAGGGGAAACGTGCAGGAGCGACAGGACCAGGGAGACGCGAACACCGAGGGGGGCTTAGCGTCATGAGCCAGGACTCCGCCGTAACGGAGGCCGCACGGAAGTTGACCGGGCGCCGCCGCCGCGAAGTCGTCGCGGTGCTGCTGTTCAGCGGCGGCCCCATCTTCGAGAGCTCCATTCCGCTCTCCGTGTTCGGAATCGACCGGCAGGACGCGGGAGTACCCCGCTACCGCCTGCTGGTGTGCGCCGGTGAGGAAGGCCCGCTGCGGACCACAGGGGGCCTCGAACTCACCGCACCGTACGGACTCGACGCGATCAGTCGCGCCGGAACCGTCGTCGTACCGGCCTGGCGGTCGATCACCTCGCCGCCACCGCCGGAGGCGCTCGAAGCGCTGCGCCGGGCACACGAAGAGGGCGCGCGGATCGTCGGGCTGTGCACCGGCGCGTTCGTGCTCGCCGCGGCCGGACTGCTCGACGGCAGACCGGCCACCACACACTGGATGTACGCGCCGACGCTCGCCAAGCGCTATCCGTCGGTCCATGTGGACCCGCGGGAGCTCTTCGTCGACGACGGGGACGTACTGACCTCGGCCGGCACCGCGGCCGGCATCGACCTGTGTCTGCACATCGTGCGGACCGACCACGGCGCGGAGGCCGCGGGCGCCCTGGCGCGCCGGCTGGTCGTCCCGCCGCGGCGCAGCGGCGGCCAGGAGCGCTACCTCGACAGGTCTTTACCAGAGGAGATCGGCGCCGACCCGCTCGCGGAGGTCGTCGCCTGGGCCCTGGAGCACCTCCACGAGCAGTTCGACGTGGAGACGCTCGCGGCCCGCGCGTACATGTCACGGCGTACGTTCGACCGGCGCTTCCGCTCACTGACGGGGTCCGCCCCGCTGCAGTGGCTGATCACCCAGCGGGTGCTGCAGGCGCAGCGGCTGCTCGAGACCTCCGACTACTCGGTCGACGAGGTCGCGGGACGCTGCGGCTTCCGCTCCCCGGTGGCGCTGCGCGGGCACTTCCGCCGCCAGCTCGGCTCCTCGCCGGCCGCGTACCGCGCGGCGTACCGGGCCCGGCGCCCGCAGGCCGAGACCACGACGACGGTGCTCGACCCGCTGGTGCCCCAGCAGGGCCCGCCGGTCGTCCGGCGGCCCGGGGGCCCGATGGAGCCGGGTAAGCCGCAGTCCGACGTGTACGCCTCCGGTCGCGCGGCCCTGCCGGGCCAGCGCAGCGCCCCCTAGGGGCGAGCGGGACCGCGCGCCACAAGCCGCGCACAGAGAAAACCGACGGGCGCCCGGGGACACCTCTCCCGGGCGCCCGTCGGCGTCCGGCCCGCCCCGAGCCACACGCCCGGTCCGGCTCCGAAGCGGGAGCCACCCGAAAGACAGGCCCTAAGGTAGGACGCATGAACGATCGCATGGTGTGGATCGACTGCGAGATGACCGGGCTCTCGCTGACGGACGACGCACTCATCGAGGTGGCCGCACTGGTCACCGACTCGGAACTGAACGTGCTCGGCGACGGCGTGGACATCGTGATCCGCCCGCCGGAGGCGGCGCTGGAGACCATGCCCGAGATCGTGCGCCAGATGCACACGGCCTCCGGCCTGCTCGACGAGCTGGCCGACGGCACGACCCTCGCCGACGCCGAGGCCCAGGTCCTCGCCTACGTACGCGAGCACGTCAAGGAGCCCGGAAAGGCCCCGCTCTGCGGGAACTCGGTCTCCACCGACCGCGGCTTCCTCTCGCGGGACATGCCGGCGCTCGAGAACCATCTGCACTACCGGATCGTCGACGTCTCCTCGGTCAAGGAACTGGCCCGCCGCTGGTACCCGAGGGCGTACTTCAACAGTCCGGAGAAGAGCGGCAACCACCGCGCGCTCGCCGACATCCGTGAGTCCATCGCCGAGCTGCGCTACTACCGCGAGGCGGTCTTCGTCCCGCAGCCCGGACCGGACTCGGACACGGCGAAGCAGATCGCGGCACGCCACGTCGTACGTCCGGAGTAGCCCGGAGCAGTCCGCAGCGGCACCAGGCCGTACGGAGCCGTCCCGGGGTCGTCCTGTGTGTGTTCCGGACCACTCCGCACCGGTCCGGCGCGGCCCGCCTCCCGTCCTGCCAGGTCCGAGCAGCCCCTGCTCGCGCCCCTGACGCCCCTCTGACGCCGCCACGGCGCCGCCGGGTCGAATACGGGCGCGAGCACCCTCTCGGACCCTGTAGACTTCTTCTCGGCCGGTCGGGGAAACCTTCGGGAAAACCGCCGGTCATGGTGGGTATAGCTCAGCTGGTAGAGCACCTGGTTGTGGTCCAGGATGTCGCGGGTTCGAGTCCCGTTACTCACCCTGAACGATCGAGGCCCCCGGTTCTGACGAACCGGGGGCCTCTTTCCGTGCGGCGGCCGACGAGGAAGCGCGCCCCGGCCGGTGGTGGGGTGGACCGGCCGGGGCGCGCGGTGTGGGGGGGCTCAGTGGCTCACTTGTACGCGGCGAACGCCTTGGTGAAGGCCAGCGGCTGCTGGAGGATCGAGGAGCAGGTGGCGTCCGCGTGGTTCACCGCGCCGCCCGCGCACTGCTTGTCGCGGGTCGAGGACCACATCGACAGCCAGCCGATCCCCTTGGACTTCGCGAAGTCCACCAGCTGGGTCGCGTCGTCGACCTTGAAGATCTCGGTGGTGACGTCGTTGACCCCGATCATCGGGGTGACGGCGACGGCCTTCCAGGCGGCGCTGTCGCTCAGCCCGAGGACACCCTTGATCTGCGCCTGGGTCGCGGTCGCGGCCTGAACGGCGTACTGGCCCATGTCGCCGCTGTAGGCGGGGCCGTAGTCCATCGCCATGATGTTGACGGCGTCGACGCGGACACCGTTCCTCCTGGCGTCGGCGAGCAGGTCCACGCCCGGCTGCGTCAGGCCCTCGGGCATGACCGGCAGGGTGAAGGAGACGTTCAGGCCGGGGTGGGACTTCTGGAGCTGGGCGATGGCCTGCGAGCGCCGGGTGTTGGCAGCGGTGTCGGGCAGGGCGGCGCCCTCGATGTCGAAGTCGACCTTGGTGAGCTTGTACCGGTCGACGACCTTGCCGTAGGCGGCCGCCAGGTCGGCGGAGTTCGCGCAGTTCAGGGCCAGTTCGTGACCGGCCGCGCCGCCGAAGGAGACCCGGACGTCGCCGCCCTTGGCCCGCAGGGCACCGATCTGGGAGGCGACCTTGTCGTCGGCCAGATCGGTGACTCCGCCCCACAGCGGGGCGCAGGATCCGCCGGAGGTGATGAAGGCGAGGTTGAACTCCTTCACACCGGTGGCGTCGGCGGTGGCGAGCAGGTCGTACGCCGGGTAGAGCGAGGTGTCGACGTAGGGCGCGTACTTCGCGGTGGCCCCCGGGGTGCCGGTGGCGGTCGCCGTCGGGGTGGGCGTGGGCGCCGTCGTGGCGGGCCGGCTCGGGGTGGCCGTCGCGGTCGCCGTGGGGGTCGCCGACGCGGTCGGGGCGACGGTGGCGGTGGGCTGCCCGGTGGGCCGGCCGCTGGGTGTCGGGGTGGCGCCGCCGACGGAGCAGGTGGCCTTGTTGATGAGGCAGTTCGTCGGGTCGCCGGCCGCGCCTGCCGCCGAGGTCACGAAGCCGACGGTGACGGACTGGCCGGGGGCGAGCTCCTTGTTCCAGCTCGCGGGCTTCACGGTGACGTGCCGGCCGGAGACGGTGTGCTCGCCGTTCCAGAGGGACCCGATGGTCGTCCCTGCGGGCAGGTCGAACTCCAGCGTCCAGCCCCCCGACTGGACGCTGGAGGTCTCGTTGGTCACGACGTACTGCCCGGTGTAGCCGCCGGTCCAGGAGCTGGTCCTGGTGTAGGCGGCGCCGACGGCCGCCGCCTGGGCGGTGCCGGCGAGCGCGAACGCCGCGCCGCCGATCACCGCTGCCGCGACGACCGCGCCGACGACCTTGGTCCTGCCGCTCGTCCTGCGCCGGTGCGAACTGGTGCCCATCGCGTGCCTGCCTCTGTGTGCGGGGGTGGGGTGCGGCAGCACGCTAGCGACCGGGAAACGGACAAATGCCCACGAGGGGGCCGGGGTTGAGGATTCTTAGGGTCCGCTTAAGGGAGGCATCGGAACGACGAAAGGTTGGACACCTCGGCGGGCGCTCGGCGGGCGCTCGGCGGCCCTCGGCGGGCCCTCGGCATCCCCCCGTCAGGCCCTCAGCGGACCCGCGGCGCGGCCGGCTTCTTCCGGCGCCCCCGCCGAACGCCGCGGCCCGCCGCGTCGCCGAAGCGGCGACCGTCGAGGCCGATCCAGATGCGGACCTCCGTACCGCCGAGCACCGAGTGCCCGATGCGGACGTCACCGCCCGTGGACTCGGCCATCCGCCGCACGATGTCCAGGCCGAGACCGGTCGAGCCGTCACGGTGGCCGCTGTTTCCGCGGGTGAGCGCCGCGGCCGGGTCGGCGATGCCGGGCCCCGCGTCGGAGACCAGCACGATGACGGCGTCGTCGCCGTTGTGGACGTCGACGGAGAACGCCGTCCCCTCCGGGGTGTGACGGAAGACGTTGCCGAGCAGCGCGTCGAGCGCGGCGACGAGTTCGGGCCGGGCGACCGGGATGCGTACCGGGCGCTCGATGCCCGCGACCCGCACCTTGCGGCCCTCGTCCTCGGCGAGCGCGGACCAGAAGTCCATCCGTTCCCGGACGACCTCGGAGGCGTCGCAGCCCGCGCCCGGGCCGGGGCCCTGCGTCTGGGGCTTGGCCTCACGGGCCGTACGGATGATCGTGTCGACCTCGCGCTCCAGCTGCTCGACGGCGGTCCGGGTCTGCTCGGCCGCCGGTCCCGAGCCGAGCGAGGCGGCGTTGAGCCGGAGCACGGTCAGCGGGGTCCTCAGCCGGTGGGAGAGGTCGGCGGCCAGTTCGCGCTCGTTGGCGAGGAGCTGGACGACCTGGTCGGCCATGGAGTTGAAGGCGATCGCGGCCGACTTCAGCTCCGGCGGCCCCTCTTCGGGGACCCGCGCCCCGAGCTTGCCCTCGCCCAGGTCGTGGGCGGCGCCCGCGAGACGCTGCGCGGGCTGCACCATCCGTACGCCGAGCCGGTCGGCGACAGCGACCGAGCCGACGATCAGCGCGACTCCGACGCCGGCCAGGACCAGCCAGGCGGTGGCGACGCCGTTGGTGACCTCGCCCTCGGGGACGAAGAGTTCGACGACGGCGACCTGCCCGGAGGAGAGCGCCGTGGGCTGGAGCAGCACGGAGCCGCCCTCCACCTCGGCGATCGTCGCCCGTCCCAGTTCCCGGGTGGTCCGCAGCTCCTTCTCCTCGGCCCTGCGGGTGCCGATCTCCAGCGCCTCGGCGCCCGGCTCGTCGGCCGATGCGGCGGCCGGAACGTGGACGGCCATCCGTCCGGCGGCGCCGTCCTCGGTGGTCGCGACGGCCCGGTCGAGCTTGTCCCGGTCGGTGGTGATGGCGAGGACGGGCGCGAGGGCGGCGGCGCGGCGCTCGGCGTTGGAGAAGGCCCGGTCGCGCGCCATCTCCTTGACGACGAGGCCGAGCGGTACGGCGAACGCGACGACGACCATGGCGGTGACGGCCAGCGACACCTTGACGAGTGCCCATCTCACGGTCTGTTCTCCCGCGGCGGTTCCAGCTTCACGCCCACCCCGCGCAGGGTGTGGAGGTAGCGGGGACGGGCTGCCGTTTCGCCCAACTTCCGCCGCAGCCATGACAAATGTACGTCGATGGTCTGATCGTCCCCGTAGGACTGCTGCCACACCTCGGCGAGCAGTTCCTTGCGCGGAACGACCACACCCGGCCGCCCGGCGAGGAACGCCAGCAGGTCGAACTCCCGGCGGGTCAGGTCGAGCCGGGCCCCGTCGAGCTCCGCCTGACGGCGCAGCGGGTCGATCGACAGACCGCCGACCTGGATCACCCGCGACGGCGGGGCCTCCCCGGCGGCGGCCCGTGAGCGCCGCAGGACGGCGGCCATCCGCGCCGACAGGTGCTCCACGGAGAAGGGCTTGGTCAGATAGTCGTCCGCGCCGTCGTTGAGGAGCCGGACGATCTCCGCCTCGTCGTCCCGCGCGGTCGCGATGATCACCGGTACGTCGGTGATGCCGCGCAGCATCTTCAGCGCCTCGGAGCCGTCCAGGTCGGGCAGTCCGAGGTCGAGGATGACCACGTCGAAACGGAAATGGGCGACCTCGCGCAACGCCTCCAGGGCCGTGCCGACGCTCCGTACGGTGTGGGAGGCCTCGGTCAGATGCCGGATGAGGGCGGAGCGCACGAACTGGTCGTCCTCGACCACGAGCACACTTGCCATGGGCCGCACCGTACGCCATCCGGGTGAGGCTCAGGGAAGGTCCACCCAGCGGGACGGCCGGGACGGCCGTGGTGCAGTATGGCCCGGATGCGTAGAGGACTTGTTCACGCCATGGCGTGGTCGCTCGCCACAGGCGCGGCGGTCACGCTCTCGTGGTGGGGTGTGCACACGGTGCTGGCGGGCACGGTCTACGACCCGCCGCGCGCGCTGCCCATCCCGGCCGGATCCGGCAGCGACGGACCGGACGGCAAGGCCGGTGACCCGTCGGCCTCCTCCACCCGGCGGACAACGCCCTCCTCCCCCACGCCGCCCGCCGCGTCCGGCTCGACTGCGGCGTCGCCGTCCGCCTCCGCGACGCCCTCGCGCAGGCCCAGCACGCCGAAGCCGTCCTCGCAGGCGCCGCAGGGCGGGGGGAGCGTGAAGAGCTATGCCGTGGACGGCGGTCTGGTCGCCTTCGACCTCGGCGAGACCTCGGCGGAGCTGGTCTCGGCCACCCCGGCCTCGGGGTGGCAGATGCAGGTGTGGAAGCAACCCACCTGGATCCGGGTCACCTTCACCCGGGACGGCCGCGAGCTGTCGGTCTTCTGCGTGTGGCACGACACCGCGCCCCGGGTGGAGATCGAGGACCGCTGACGTCCGCCGGCCTGGCGGCGCGTCAGCGGAAGACGGACGCGGGCGGTACGGGCGAGGGCTTGGCGCTGGCGTCGGTCACCGGGGTCGCTCCCCCGGTGAAGTCGGTGAGCGTACGGCCGTGTTCGACCCGGCCCGGGTGCGGGTCGGTCGCCACCCGGCGGGTCAGTTCGGCGACGGGCAGCTCGCGGTCGGAGGCGAGGAGCACGGCGTTGCCGAAGCGGCGGCCGCGCAGCACGGTCGGGTCGGCGGTCAGCGCGAGTTCGGGGAAGACGGTGGCGGCGGTCGCGACCTGGCCGCGCAGATGGGTCAGCGGCGGCCCGTCGGCGAGGTTCGCCGCGTAGAAACCGCCGGGCTTCAGGACCCGGCGGACCTCGGTGAGGAACTCGGTGCTGGTCAGATGCGCGGGCGTGCGCGCTCCGCTGAAGACATCGGCGATGATCAGGTCCGCCCAGCCGTCCTGCACCTTGGCGAGGCCGGCCCGGGCGTCCGTGGAGCGGACCCGGATGCGGGCGGTCGTGTCGAGGGGCAGCTCACGGCGGACGAGCTGGACCAGCGGCCCGTCGAGCTCCACTATCTGCTGGGTGGAGCGGGGCCGGGTGGCGGCGATGTAGCGGGCGAGCGTGAAGGCTCCGCCGCCGAGATGGACGGCCTGGAGGGGCCGGTTCGGCGGGGCGGCGAGATCGGCGATGTGGCCGAGGCGTCGCTGGTACTCGAAGGACAGGTGGCCGGGGTCGTCGAGATCGACGTGCGACTGCGGGGCGCCGTCTATCAGCAGCGTCCAGCCGCGGGGCCGCTCCCGGTCGGGTATCAGCTCCGCGAGCCCGCCGTCGACGGTCTCGACGACGGCGACGGCGGCTGCCGCCTTCTCACGCTGTCTGTTCCTTGCCACGTGCCCATTATCGGCGCCCGCCGGACTCCCCCGCCCGACGAGCCCCCGGCATGATCCGGAAGACAGGCCCACGTGGCAGCCGCCCGGCCCAGTGGCAGCAGTCGGCCCAGTGAGCAGCCGCCCGGCCCATGGGCAGTAGTCGGCCTCGTGGCAGCCGCCCGGCCCAGTGGCAGCAGTCGGCCCAGTGGCAGGCGCCCGGCCCATGGGCAGCAGTCGGCCCAGTGGCAGCCGCCCGGCCTCAGTGGCAGCCGTCGGCCGCTTCGATCAGGCGCGCCGCCTGGCCGAGGGCCTCGCGCAGCACCATCGGGTCGGTGACCTCGCCGGTGTCCCCGGGCGGCAGGAGCCAGCCGGCCGGGCGGGGCACGTCACCGGCGGGCCCGGGAAGCTCGGGCAGTTCGGGGATCCGCAGGCCGCGCCCCGAGGTCTGCGTACAGGCGCTGCCCGGCATGTCCCAGCCCGCCGCCGTGCCGGGCGGCACCAGGAAGCCGAGGGTGTCGCAGGCCCCGTCGTGCAGCACGGGACCGACGACCGGGGTCCCGCCCCGGCGGAGGATGTCCACGGCCTCCAGGCCTTGGCGCGCCGGCACGGTCACCAGGTCACAGGGCTCGGCGTGCGGGGCACTGGCGTCCGGGGTGGGTGCGTGCCGTGCGGTCGACTGCGATCCGATCTCCAACAAGGGGACCCCTCCTTGCTCCGAGAAGACACGTTCCGTCTCTCCGCATGGTTCAACGCCCGTGCGCGTCAACGGCTACGGCGGCACGCCGCCGCAAAGGATGGCAGTTCATGGCAGATCGCGAGCGAGATATCCGATTTATGGCAAAACTCAGCGTGTGCGCCCGGACACAGCAGGTACGTTCATGCCCGGCCGGAACACCGGCAGCACAGGAGAGGGCTCGGCCATGGCGGTGTCAGGGGCAGTTCCCAATCTCGCCTTCCGCCGACTCCGCGGACAGCACTCGCCGGCGGAGTTCGCCGCGGCGGTCCGGCGGGCGGCGCGGGAGATCGGCGAGCGGGTCGCGTGCGACGCCCGCTACATCGGGCGCGTGGAGGCGGGCGAGATCCGCTGCCCCAACTACGCGTACGAGCGGGTGTTCCTGCACATGTTCCCCGGTCTCTCCCTGGCGGACCTGGGCTTCTCGGCGCGGGAGACGGTACGCGGCCGACGGCCGGCCGTCTCGGCCGGAGCGCCCCCACCCGCCATCACGACCCGGAACGATGAGGAGAGCGACGTGCTGCGTCGCGCATTCATGACGAGCGGCACCGTCACGGTGGCGGCCGCCTCGCTGGGACTCGGCGGCACCGCCGTCGCGATCCCCGCCCCCCGCGGGGCCCACAGGATCGGCGAGGCCGAGGTCCGCGCCGTCGAGGACGCCGTACGGCAGATCCGGCTGCTCGACGACCGGCACGGCGCCGACGGTCTCTACAAGGCGGCCGCGCAGCCGCTCCGGGCGGCGTACGCCCTGCTCGACGCGGGCACGACGGCCCGCCGCTCCACCGAGGACCGGCTGCACGCCGGCGCCGGCGAGCTCGCGATCTCCGTCGGCTGGCTCGCCCACGACTCCGGACGCTTCGACGACGCCCGCTCGCACTACGCGGAGGCGCTCGCCACCGCGCGCGTGGCGGGCGACCCCGCCCTCGAGGCGCACGCCTTCTGCAACACGTCGTTCCTGGCCAGGGACGCGGGACGGTACCGGGAGGCGGTCCGCGCCGCCCAGGCCGGTCTGCGGGCGGCCCAGCCGCTCTCCTCCGACCGGCTGCTCTCCCTGCTCTCCCTCCGGGAGGCGGGGGCCTGGGCGGGAATCGGCGACCGGTCCGCGTGCGAGCAGGCCCTCGGCCGCGCGCACACCCACTTCGCCCGTGGGCAGAGCGAGGGCGACCCGGAGTGGATGTCGTTCTTCGGGGAGCCGGAGCTGGAGGCGCTGGAGGCCCACTGCTGGTCGGCGCTGGGCGACTGGAGCCGCGCGGCCCGCCACGCCCATCGCGCGAGCGTCCTCCAGAACCCCCACTTCGCCCGCAACCTCGCCCTCTACCGCGCCCAGCTCGCCTGCAACCTGGCGCACGCGGGCCGTCGGGACGAGGCGGCGGCGGAGGCGCGGCGGGTGGTGGACTCGCTGGGCGACGTCCAGTCCTCCCGCATCCGCCGCATCCTCACGGACACGAGCCGGGTCCTCGCGACCACGCACTGAGCGGGCCCTCGCGACCACGCACTGAGCCGGAACCCCGCGACCGCGCACCGAGCGGGCGGCGGCCCTGACACCGGGAGCGGCCGGACCCGCGGCGGCCCTGACACCGGGAGCGGCCGGACCCGCGGCGGCCCTGACACCGGGAGCGTCCGGACCCGCGGCGGCCCGGACTCCGAGGCGTTCCTACTCCAGGTGCCCGGTGTCGTTCCAGCGCGACAGGGCGGGCTTGCCGTACATCCAGCCGAGGACCGACAGGCTCGTCGGGTCGAGGCCGATGCGGGCGCCGAAGGAGACCTCCTCGCCCAGCCAGCGCGCCGCGAGCGAACGCAGGATGTGGCCGTGCGCGAAGACCAGCACGTCCCGGTCCTCCGACCGCGCCCACTCGACGACCTCGTCCACCCGCGCCGCGACCTGCGCCCGGCTCTCGCCCTCGGGCACGCCGTCGCGCCACAGCAGCCAGCCGGGCTGGACCGCCTGGATCTCGGCCGGGGTCAGCCCTTCGTACGCCCCGTAGTCCCACTCCATCAGCGCGTCCCACTCCCGCGCCCGCTCGCCGAAGCCGGCGAGGTCGCAGGTCTCACGCGCGCGTACCAGCGGGCTCGTACGGACCTCCACGTCCGGCAGGCCGTTCCACGGCCCCCGGTGCAGCCGCTCGCCCAGCAGCTTGGCGCCGCGCCGGCCCTCGTCGAGCAGCGGGATGTCGGTCCTGCCGGTGTGCCGGCCACTCAGCGACCACTCGGTCTGGCCGTGCCGGGCGAGCAGGATGCGCGGTGCCATGAAGGCTCTCCAGGGGTTCACGTATCAGGTGCACCCCCATCATCCCGCACATGAATTCACGGCGTCGCGCGGGCGACACGGACCGCCCGCCGGCCACCCGCCGGCCACCCGCCGCCCACGCGCCACCCGCCCGTGGGGCGGTCGGGAAGCACCGTCGGACCGGAACCGCGACCGGATGTCAGTGGCGGATGGGAGACTTCCGCGGGTGAGCGCATCCCTGGACGGCGGAGCTCCCCTCCCTCCGCAGACGACACAACGGCACGGGACCTCCCCCGCTCCGGTGAAGCCGAGAGTGTGGGAGAGACTCGCCGAGTTGCGCGGCCCCGCCGTGGCGCCGCACCCGCTGGACGCGCGGGCACTGGCGGCCCTGGCCGCCAACCCCGGCTGCCGGCGGCGCGCGCTGCTCGACGGAGCCGGGGTCGACAAGACCGCGCTCGCGGCGAAGCTCGGTTCGCCCGCCGCCTTCGGGCAGTCGCAGTTCGCGTTCATGCGGGGCAACGCCTTCGAGGCGAAGGTCAAGGCGGACGGCGGCCGCGAGCTGCTGCGGCTGCTCGGCATCGACGAGCCCGACGCGGCCCTGGTCCCCGATCTGACGGCGGCCGGCCCCGAGGGGCGGGCGGCCCGCACGGCGCTCGCGCTGCGCGAGGCGACCGCCGCCGGCGGGTGGGCGCTGCTCGACCACCCGATGCTGGCCCTGGAGGTGGCGGGCTCCCCCGCCTACCTGGAGCCCGACGCCGTGGTGGTGCACCCCGACGGCCGGTGGACGGTCGTGGAGATCAAGTCCTTCCCGATGATCGACGGTTCCGCCGACGCCTCCAAGGTGGGCGCGGCGGCCCGCCAGGCGGCGGTGTACGTCCTGGCCCTGGAGCGGATCGCGGCGCTGACCGAGGGCGCCCAGGTGGCGCACACCGTGCTCCTCGTCTGCCCGAAGGACTTCTCCAACCTGCCGACGGCCTCGGTCGTCGACGTACGCAAGCAGCTGTCGGTGACCCGCCGACAACTCAACCGGCTCACGCGGATCGAGGACATCGCGGCCGCCCTGCCCGACGGCGTCACGTTCGACGTGGAGTCCTGTTCGGCGGAGGAGCTCACGGCGGCAGTGGAGTCCGTTCCGCACGCGTACGCGCCGGAGTGCCTCTCCGCCTGCGAGCTGGCCTTCCACTGCCGGGAGCGGGCCAGGGCCGCCGCCGCGGTGGAGACGCTCGGGCGTTCGGTACGGGGCGAGTTGGGCGGCCTGACCACGATCGGCGCGGTCCTGGCGGCCGCCCGCGGCGAGGAGGGCGACGCGGAGGACCCGACCGTCGACGCGCTCCGCCGGGCCCAGGCCCTGCGCGCGGAGGCACTGGCGGGCGCGCCCGCACGTTCCGCGGGGACGGCCGTCGAATGTCCCTGCTGAGCACGAGGCCGGCGCGCAGCACCGGACGAGGAGGCTCCTCATGTCGCTGATCTCCACCCTCGCCCGGCTGGAGGCCGTCGAGTCCGGCCGGGCGCAACCGCTGGCCACGGTCCGGCACCGGCACGTCGCCGACCGTCCGCTCGTCCTCGTACCGCTGACCACGGCAGGCGAGGCGGGCGCCCCGCTCGGCGCGCTGGTCGGCACCGACCGCGAGGAGCCCCGGCTCCTGGTCGTCGCCCAGCCGCGCGACCGGGACCTGCGGTTCGCCTTCCTCGCCGACCTGGCCGAGGAAGTCCTGCCGTACATCGACTCGTTCACCGACGCCGTGGAGGCGGCGGAGCGGAACGAAACCGATCCGGAGACCGGGAAGAAGGTCAAGGTCGAGGTCGACCTCTGCGCGGACGCCCCGCAGCTGATCGTGCCGAGCCGGGCCGGCATCGAGTACGTACGGCTCCTGGGGCGGTCGATGCGCTTCCGCCGCACGGCGGAGCAGGACCCGGAGACGCCGTTCCCCGCACCCCCGCGCGTGCCGCTGCTCGGCCGCTGGCTGACCCACTTCGGCGAGCGGGCCCGCGTGCCCGGCTCCTCGCTGCTGCTCTCGGCGACGGACCTGCTCAACCGGCATTGGGCGACGGGCCAGTCCTCCCTGGAGGACCAGCACCTCGGCGCGCTCCTGGCCTGGATCGACCCGTACGACTCCGAGTCGGGCGCGGAGGGGGCGCTCCGCGCCGAACTCGGCCGGGACCGTGAGGGACAGCTGCTCTGCCCGCCCGCCGGTCCCGCGACCGACCCGGCCTTCGACAACCGGCTGCTCGCACCCGCCGTCGAGCGCTTCGACCGGGCCCGGCAGGCACTGGCCTCCGCCGAGGACGGCGAGAGCGCCGACGAGCGGCTCGGTGAACTGCACCGCGCCGAGCGGGAGATCCGCCGGCTGATCGCCTCCCAGCTGAAGCCGACGTGGGACGCGGTCTGGCGCGCCGTCGACCTGCTGCGGGAGCTGCCCGCGGGAGCCCGGGTGGCGGACAGATGGACCCGCGACCGCTGGTCCTTCACCGGCCATCGGGACCGGGTCACGGCCGGTGAGCCGCCGCAGCCCCGCCGCGACGACGCGGTCACGGCGGCGCAGAAGCTGGCCGCGCGCGAGTCCGCGCAGGGCCAGCTGGAGGCACAGGAGGCCCTCGACGACCCGCTGGTCCTCGCGGGGCGCCGGCTCTCGGGCGAGGCGTTCGTCGCGGAGGTGGCGGAGGTGACGATGGCCTGGTCGGAGTCGAAGCGCCCCTCGCCGCGCCCGCTGCTCACGGTCCGCACGGACGACCGCCCTCACTTGGGCGCGGGCGTGAAGGTGTACCGCTCGCTCGAAGGCAAGCCGCAGACCGCGGAGTTCGTACGGCAGGAGGAGGACGGCTCGCTCGTGCTGCGGATCACCGACCGGATGGGCCGCTCCAAGGAACCCGCGGAGGGGTCGGTGCCGGAGAAGGGCGAGCGGATCGCCTGGACGCTCTTCGAGCACGAGCAGCGGGTCGGCGCGAAGCTCCCCGACCCGGAGGAGACGCCCTGGACGCACGGCGGGCCTCCGCGCTCCGACGCCGCCGAACTTCCCGACGCCGTCACTCCGGAGGACCTGCTGTGAGCACCGAAGTCTTCGACCCGTCGGCGGAGGCGGCACGGGCCACGGCCGCGATCCTGGCCGACACCCTGCACGGGAGCGCCCGGGGCGTCGTCGTGGACTCCCCGCCGGGCGCGGGCAAGTCGACGCTGGTGGTCCGCGCCGCGCTCGAACTGGCCGAGGCAGGACGGCCGTTGATGGTCGTCGCGCAGACGAACGCCCAGGTGGACGACCTGGTGCTGCGGCTCGCGGAGAAGCGTCCCGACCTGCCGGTGGGGCGACTGCACTCCAACGACAGCGATCCGTACGACAAGGCGCTCGACGCGCTGGAGAACGTACGGAAGTCGCCGAAGGCGGGGGCGCTCGCGGGGCTTCCGGTGACGATCTCGACGTCCGCGAAGTGGGCGCACGTGAAGAACGTCGAGCCGTGGGCGCACGCGATCGTGGACGAGGCGTACCAGATGCGCTCGGACGCGCTGCTCGGCGTGGCGGGGCTCTTCGAACGGGCGCTGTTCGTGGGCGACCCGGGGCAGTTGGACCCGTTCTCGGTGGTCGGCGCGGAGCAGTGGGCGGGCCTGTCGTACGACCCGTCGGCGAGCGCGGTCTCGACTCTCCTGGCACACAACCCGGAGCTGCCGCAGCACCGGCTGCCGGTGTCCTGGCGGCTGCCGGCGTCGGCGGCGCCGCTGGTGTCCGACGCGTTCTATCCGTACACCCGGTTCCGCAGCGGCACGGACCACGGCGACCGGCGGCTGACGTTCGGCGTGCCGTCGGACGGCTCGGGCCCCGACCGGGTCCTGGACGAGGCCGCCGAGTCGGGCTGGGGCCTGCTCGAACTGCCCGCCCGGCACACGCCGCGCACGGACCCGGAGGCGGTCGGGGCGGTGGCCCTGGTGGTGCGCCGTCTCCTGGACCGGGGCGGGGCGGCGGTCAGCGAGCGGGGGCCGGACCCGGTCCCGCTGACCCGGGACCGGATCGCGGTCGGCACGGCCCACCGCGACCAGGCGGCGGCGGTCCGCGCGGCGCTGACGGAACTGGGCGTCACGGGCGTGACGGTGGACACGGCGAACCGCCTCCAGGGCCGGGAGTACGACGTGACCGTCGTCCTCCACCCCCTGTCGGGCCGCCCGGACGCCACGGCCTTCCACCTGGAGACGGGCCGCCTCTGCGTCCTGGCCTCCCGTCACCGCCACGCCTGCATCGTGGTCTGCCGCGCAGGCGTAGCCGACCTCCTGGACGACCACCCGTCGACGGAACCGGTACAGCTGGGCGTGACGGTCAAATTCCCGGACGGCTGGGAGGCGATGATGTCCACCTGGGATTTCTGGTCCGATCACCGCGTCTCGTGGCGGCCCTGAGACCCAAGTTCCGCGTCCAGTGGCGGCCCTGACCGGTCAGCCGGGGGCGGAGGTCGGGCGGGGGGTCGTGGTCGCGTGGGCGAGGAGGGTGTCGACCGGCCACTGGTCGTCGGCGTGCTCGCCGTACTTCACGGCCGCGATCCGGCCGTCCGGGGCGATCAGGAAGTCCGCGGGCAGTCCGAGCCGGCCGCCGCGCGGGTTGCGTACCGGCGGGCGTTCCCGGCCGCGCAGCATCCCCCATGTGCCGACGAGCACGGCCCTCGCGATGGGCCACCACGCCCGTGGGGAGAGCAGCGACCGGGGTGAGGACTCGACGCCGAACTCCGCGTAGAGCCGCTTGTCGGGGTCGGCGACGACCGCGAACGGCAGCCCGTCGAGGTGCGGATGGAGTTCCTCGGGGGGCGAGTGGAAGACCACGACCTCCCGGATGCCCGCCTCCTCGATCTCCTGGTGCCTGCGCACGAACGACCGCAGGTGGAGGTGGCAGATCGGGCAGCCCGCGAAGCGGCGGAACTGCAGATGGACGAAGCAGTCGGGGTCCGGCACGGCGACCGGGGGGCCGAGGACCGGGTCGAGCGTGCGGGCGGGAACGGGCGCGCCGGGCATGAGCATGGACGACCTCCACGTAGGCGTACGGCGTACTCCTAACAGCGTAGGCGTATGCCGTACGCTGTCAACCCGTGCCCCGCCCTCGCTCCCTCGCCCCGGAACAGCTCGCCGCCGCCGCGCTCGTCGTCATCGACCGCGACGGCCTCGCGGGCCTGTCGATGCGCGCGGTCGCCAAGGAACTCGGCATGAGCACGATGGGGCTCTACCGGTACGTGGCCGACCGCGACGAGCTCGAAGGGCTTGTCGTCGAGCGCGTCCTGAGCTCCGTCGACCCGGCCCCGCCCCCCGCCGGCACGCCCTGGCGGGCGCGGATCGAGGTCATGGTCCGGCGCCTGCGCGACAGCGTCGGCGCGCACCCGGCCGCCGTCCCGCTGACGGTCACCCACCGGCACCGGCTGCCCGGGCTGCTGCGCTGGTCGGAGTCGGTGCTCGGGCTGCTGGCGGAGGCCGGCATCGACGGCGAGCGGCGCGTCGTCGCCCTGCGCGGCCTGATCTCGTACGTCGTCGGGGCGATCCAGCTCGAACACCTGGGGTCCCTCGCCGGCGCCGGGACGACCGCGATCGCCGAACTGCCCCGGGACCGTTTCCCGTACATGACGGAGGCAGCCCGTCATGCCCCCGGCATCGACGCCGAGCGGGAGTTCTTCGGCGGCCTCACGGTCTATCTCCGCGGCCTCGGCGACTGACCGCCGCCCGCCCTCTTGCGCGAAGCGGGACAATGGAAGCCGGCCCGGGTGTCCGGGCCGCGTCTGTGCGAGGAGGAGAAGGACGATGGCGGAATCCGCGGAGCGCAACGAGCAACGGCGGCTCCGGCCCGCGCCGCTGATCTTCGAGCCCGCCGAGGCGACCGCGGACCCGGAGCACTTCTTCGACCTGGAGTCGATCGAGGACCCGCGTGAGCTGCTGGCGCGCGCGACGGAGCTGACGCTCGCGTTCCGCGCGGCGACGGACCGGGCCATCGAGTACCAGGCGATGGCGGCGGCCCAGCTGGCCGACCCGCGCCGCTTCGACCGTCTGACGGCGGCGGACGTCGCCGAACGGGCGGAGTGGACCGAGGACTACGCGCGCCGCATGATCGACTTCGGCCACGACCTCCTCCGTACGACCACCACCCCGACGGACGAGTAGCCCGACGGACGACCGGTTCGCCGGACGACCGGTTCGACGGACCAACCGCTCGACGGACGAACGGTTCGACGGACCAACCGTTCGACGGACCACCCGCCCCACGGACGACCCGCCCGACGGTCCACGGACGGCCCACCCCACGGACGACCCGCCCGAGGCCCGCGGGCTGCCCGGCCGACGGCCCGCAGGGGCCGATCGTCGCCGGTGCCGGGGTGCCGAGGGGCGAGGGAGCGCGAAGGCGTCCCGGCGCGCCGGGGCATCGGGGCGCGTCGGGGTGCGGGCGCCGACACCGCACGCCCCTGTTCGCGCCATGCGCCCCCGCCATCGGCGGGTGGCATATGCCGGGGCGAAAGATACTCCCCTCGCACCACCCTTGTCCGGGTTTCCGGCAACACGCGGAAACCGCTCCGTCACCGCCGGTACACCTGACGTCATGAGCGCATGGCTGCGAGACGAGACCCCCCTGAGCCCCGCCCAGAGCGACGCCGACGAGCGGCGGACCGACCGGGG
The DNA here is from genome assembly GCF_042671585.1 of Streptomyces sp. NPDC127129. Lineage (NCBI taxonomy): Bacteria > Bacillati > Actinomycetota > Actinomycetes > Kitasatosporales > Streptomycetaceae > Streptomyces > Streptomyces sp. NPDC127129. The sequence continues at coordinate 168,411 of NZ_JBHXTV010000005.1, read as the reverse complement.
CGACATCTTCCGGTTCCTGCGGGACGCGGACGACCGGCGTCATCACTCCGCGCACGTCACCGCCGCCGGCGCCGACTGGCTCGCCTCCGCCACCGCGTACCCGCGCTCCACGCTCGCGCTCTGGGAGTCCCGCCCCGCCGCCCCCGCCGTCCTCCCCTGCGGGGCCGTCTTCGACGTCGTGAACGTGGAGCCGATCTTCGGGCGCCGGATGCTCGACCGGCTCTGGGCCGAGGGCCCGGGCTCCGGGCCCGTCGCGATCCACCGCGGCCGGATGCTCCTCTTCGCCGCGCCCGGCACCGCCCAGCGGTTACCGGCCCTGCTGCACTGGGAGGAGTGGGGTGACACCGTTCCGCCGCCGCTCTGCCACGGCACCGGGGACGCGGTGACGATCCCGCCGCTGACCCCGCCGAGCGCCTCCGGCCCCCGCTGGGTGGTCGCCCCCGACACCCGCAACCCCTGGCTCCCGGGCCCCGAGGTCATGCTCTGGGCCTGCGTCCGGGCGGCCCGCGCCGCCTCCGCCGCCGACGTGCGGATATCGATTTTTCCTCCCGCCGATCAGGATGCTAAGGTCTACGACGTCAGCAGGCGCCGCTAGCTCAGTTGGTTAGAGCAGCTGACTCTTAATCAGCGGGTCCGGGGTTCGAGTCCCTGGCGGCGCACAGACGGAAGAAGCCCCTCGCGGAAGCGGGGGGCTTCTTCGTTTCCCCCGCCGGTCACGCCCTCAGGTACGTCAGGACGGCCAGCACCCGGCGGTGGGTCTCCTCCGCGGGCGGCAGGTCCAGCTTCCCCAGGATGTTGCCGATGTGCTTGCCGACGGCCGCCTCGGTGACGACGAGCCGGCGCGCGATCTCCCCGTTCGAGTGCCCCTCGGCGACCAGACCGAGGACCTCCCGCTCGCGCGGGGTCAGCGCCTCCAGCGGATCGCGGCGGCGGCGCAGCAGCTGCCGGACCACCTCGGGGTCCACGACCGTGCCGCCGTCGGCGACGCGGCCGAGCGCGTCCAGGAACTCCTCGACCTGGCCGACCCGGTCCTTGAGGAGGTAGCCGACACCGGTGCCGTCGCCCGCGTCCAGGAGATCGGCGGCGTAGGTCCGCTGCACGTACTGGCTGAGGACGAGGACGGGCAGCCGCGGACGCTCGGCGCGCAGCGCCACGGCGGCGCGCAGCCCCTCGTCCTGGAAGCCGGGCGGCATCCGCACATCGGTGACGACGATGTCCGGATCGTGCTCCGTGACCGCCGCGCGCAGCGCGTCCGCGTCGCCGACGGCGGCCACGACCTCGTGGCCGAAACGGGCAAGGAGACCGATCAGGCCCTCGCGGAGGAGGACGCTGTCCTCGGCGAGGACGACGCGGAGGGCTCGGACAGCGGTCGGCACGGGATCTCCACTCCTAGAACGGTCGGCCCGCCCGGCGGGCTCATGATCGTCAGTGTGCCATCGAGGACGGCGAGCCGGTCGGCGAGTCCGGTGAGCCCGGAGCCGCGGGCCGGGTCGGCCCCGCCGCGCCCGTCGTCCTCGATGCCGACCCGCAGCCGCCCGTCTCCGTACCGGGCGGTGATGCGGGCCTGGGCGGCGCCGCTGTGCTTGCCGATGTTGGCGAGGGCCTCGCAGACGGCGAAGTAGCCGGCGCTCTCCACGGCGGTGGGCAGCCGGGGCAGGTCGACGTCGGTGTCGACGGGCACGGCGGAGCGGTCGGCGGCGTCGGCGAGGGCCGCGCCGAGGCCGTAGTCGGCGAGCACCTGCGGATGGATGCCGTGGATGAGTTCGCGCAGCTCGGTCAGGACCCGGCCGGCCTCCGCGTGGGCCTCGGTGAGCAGGTCGGCGAGCGGGCCGGGCGGGGCGTCGAGCCGCGCCAGCCCCAGGGTCATGGTGAGGGCGACCAGGCGCTGTTGGGCTCCGTCGTGGAGATCGCGCTCGATCCGTCGCCGTTCGGCCTCGAAGGCGTCGACGAGCCGGGCGCGGGAGGCGGTGACCTCGCCGATCCGCTCGCGCAGCTCGGCCTCGCGGGGTGCGAGCAGCGCCCGGCCGAGGGCGGCCCGGGCGCCGGCGAGCGCGGCCAGCGGGTAGAGCAGGGCGACGAGGAGGACGCACCCGAGGAGGGCGGCGGCGAACGCCTGCGGATAGGAGGTGACCAGGTACGCCTTGACGACCTTGGCCTCCTCGCCGTCGACGGCGAGCTGGAGGGGGGCGCTGATCAGGGCGGCGGGCAGCCCGAGGGCGACGGCGAGGACGATCAGGTCGAGCGGCCACAGGACGGTGGCGTGCAGGACGGCGTACGCGAGCTCCCGCCAGGTGGCCTGTTCCCGGACGCGGACGCGGAGCCAGGCGGCCAGGCCGGGCGCGTCCGGGACGCGGTGCGGGTCGGCGGCGGGGTCGAGGTCGACGAGCCGGAGCCGGCGGCGCTCGATGCCGCCGAGGGCGACGCCGGCGAGGAGGAGCAGCGGAAGCCCGACGAGAACGAAGGAGAAGAGGACGAGCAGCAGCAGGACGAGCAGCGCGAGCGCGCCGGTGAGCACCCCGGTCGCCAGATAGCCGGCGGACCGCCAGGGCCAGACGGTCCTCGGATACCCGGCCCGGGTGAGGGCCTGCCAGGGGGTGGGGGTCGCCATGGGGTTCACCGTAGGGGGCGGTCGCCGGGCGGGGCCATCGGTCTGGTGGGTGTACGGGGGTAGGCCTGGCCCTACCCCCGTACGGCGCGGGGGCCTGGTCCTACCCCGCGGGGGCCTGGTCCTGGGCCGGCCCTTCCGCGGCGCCCGGGCCTCGGGGCGAGCGGTCGTGGGCGGCGTAGAGGGACCGCAGTCCGGCGAGGGCGTCCGGGGTCAGGGGCTCGTAGGGGCTCCCCTGCGCCGGGCGCCACCAGACCGGGTCCTCGCAGAGGAAGGAGTCCCGGCGCAGGGCCACGCGGTGGATCTTGTTGGTGGCGGTCAGCGGAAGCCTCGGGACGACACGTACGAACCGCGGGGGCATCTTGGTGCCCAGGTCCGGCTGGGCGGCGAGGAACGCGTCGAACGCGACCGGGTCGAAGTCGGCGCACCCGGAGGGGTCCTCGCGCAGGGCGATCGCCGTCATCACCTGGTCGCCCGCGACCGGGTCGGGTATCGCGTACACGGCGACACCGGCGGCGCGCTCCCAGCGGGACAGGATCTGCTCGATCACCGCCGCCGCGAGGTTCTCGCTGTCGACGCGCAGCCGGTCGTCGTCGCGCCCCGCGAACCAGAGGAAGCCGTCGGCCGTCCGGTAGAAGAGGTCGCCGGTCCAGAACCAGCCTCCGCGCGTCCGGGCGGCGTCCGCCTCGGGGTTGCGCCAGTAGCCCTCGAAGGGGTTCCGGCCGCGGTTGACGAGTTCGCCGATCGCCGCGGAGGCGTTGAGGAGCCGGCCGTCGGGCGAGAGGACGGCGGGCGCGCACTCCTCGCCCGTCGCCGGGTCCACCACCGCCAGGTCGTCCCCCGGCGCCGCCCGCCCGATGGCTCCGGTCGGGGTGTCCGGGGTCCGCTGGATCGCCGCGCCGCCCTCCGAGGAGCCGTAGCCCTCGACGAGCCGGGCCCCGAACCGTGCCTCGAAGCGGGCCGCGTCCACGGCCCCCGCCTCCGTACCGAAGCCGAGCCGCAGCCGGTGCTCGCGGTCGTCCGGACGCGGCGGCGTGGCCAGCAGGTACTGGACCGCCCGGCCGACGTACGTGAAGTAGGTCGCGCCGAACTCCCGTACGTCCGGCAGGAAACGGGAGGCGGAGAACCGGTCCCGCAGCGCCACGCCCGCCCCGGCCGCGAGCGCCGGCGCCCAGTCCGCGATGACCGCGTTGCCGTGGAACATCGGCATGCAGACGTAGTGGACGTCCTCGGGCTGCACGCCGAAGTGGTCGACGAGCGAACGCCCGGCGGCGGCGAGCCGGCCCTGGCTGCAGATCGCCGCCTTGGGCGCGCCCGTCGAGCCGGAGGTGAAGTAGAGCAGCATCCGGCTGTCGGGGCGCACGGGGCGGACGGTGACCTCTCCCGGCTTGGCACCCTTGAAGGGGGTCAGCAGCTCCCGGTAGGCGTCCGTGTCGGTCACCAGGACGCGTACGCCCGGCAGGGGAAGGCCGTCGAGCAGGGGAAGGTACGCGCGCTGGGTGACCAGGACGCGGCAGTCGGTGTGAACGATGTCGCGGGCCAGTTCGGCGCCGCGCCGGGTGGGGTTGATGCCGGCGACGGCGGCCCCGGCGAGGGCCGCCGCGCTCAGCCAGAGCGGGAATTCCGGCGTGTTGTCGAGCAGTACCCCGAGGTGCGGCTCGGCACCCCGGGGCAGCAGATCGACGAGGAGCGCCGCCCGTGCGGCGGCTTGGGCGGCGACCTGGTGATGGGTGAGGACCGTGTCCTCCGTCCTCAGCCCGACCCTGTGGTCGCCCCATTGCCGACGCACGAGCTCCGCCACGGTGGGTTCGGTCATGCACCGGACGGTAACTGACGCTACGTCAGAACTGAACATCCGAGCACGCGTAGAACGCGTTCCCGGTGTCCGCGATCGTCCAGACCGCGAGGATGAGATGCCGTCCGGACTTGCCCGCCGGGATGGTCCCGGAGTGCGAGAGCGTGGCCGGGGGCTGTGCGTTGTTGTAGGGGACGGTCAGGAACGGCTGGGGATCGAGCGCCGCCCTGGTGAGCTTCTGGCTGCCGTTCCAGCCGTTCTTGGTGATGTAGTACTTGAAGTCGGTGGTGCTGTGGCGGGCGGTGAACTGCCAGCGGAAGGTGTGGCTCTGGCCCGCGGTGAGCCGCGTGGTGGGCCAGGCGCCGCCCCGGGGGTCGTCGAGCTGGGAGAACCGCGAGTTCCCGCCGGCACAGATCGTGCCGTCGGCGGGTCCGGCGGACGGGAAGCCCTTGAGGCCCTCGACCGACTGCGGCTCCCACTGGATGCTGCCGCAGTTGGTCACGGTGCCGTTGGCGCAGAGCTTCTGACGACTGATCGGGGAGTCGGTGTACCCGTGGCTGCCGGCGCTGCCGGTGGCGAAGAGGGAGGCGCCGGCGACGCCGAGCGCCACCGCCGCCACGCCTATCTTTTTGCGCATGCTGTCGCTCCTGGTGAACGTGGGGGAGTTCCGAGCCGTGCTGCACGCGTGCGGGTGGTGCTGTGGTGCTGGTGCTGGTGCTGGTGCTGGTGCGCTTGCGCTTGTGCGGTAGTGCCTATTCCGGTCTAGACCAAGTACCAAGGTATTGACGGAAGTTGAGCATGTCCATACCGGTCACGAACCCCGTCACGCGCCTTCCACGGGCCCGGTGCGGCCGGTGTAGAACGCCACCGTCAGGTCCTTGACCAGCGACTTGCGCTCGTAGTCGTCCAGCTCGACGAGACCACGCGTGGTCAGCCGGTGGACCACGTCGTCCACGGCGTCCACGACGGAGGTCAGCACGCTGTCACGGTGCTTGGCATCGATGGCGGCGATCCGGCGGCGCTGCATCGCCGCCGCGATCTCGGGGGCGTACTCGATACGGGTCGGCTGCGCCGAGAACACGTCGATCCCCACCGGGGCGCACTCCGCGGAGAGCATCCGGGTCAGCGCCTCGCCGACGGCCTCCGCGTCGCGCAGGGTCGGGGCGTCCTCGTGGAAGGCGTCGGCCGGGAGCTGGGACAGGACGCGGGCCATCGCCGCCTCGACCTGCTCGCGCAGGTAGTCCTCATGGCCGTCGACGCCGAGCGCGGCGCGGACGGTGTCGCGGATGCGCCAGACGACGAGGACGACGACCCGGAGCGCGGTGCCCTTGGCGTCGACCGCGGAGAGCGGCTCGCTGCGCCAGTGGCGCAGCCGGATGTCCACGCGGCGGCGCAGGAGGAGCGGGCTGACCCAGACGAGGCCGGTACGGCGGACGGTGCCCCGGTAGTCGCCGAAGAGGGTGAGGACCCAGGCGTAGCCGACGCGGCCGCGGCCGAGACCGCCGAGGGAGAAGAGGGTGAGCAGGACCCCGAGGGCGAGGAGCGCCCACTGGCCGAGGTGGATGCCGTGGTACGGACGCGGGGGCAGCCGGAGCATGCGCGTGAGCTGGTCGGGCACGGCGCCGACCCACCACAGGACGGCGGCGCACCCGATGAGCGCGAGCGCCCCGGCGACGACCCCGGTCCACCCGGGCAGCACGGCCCCGTCCCGCTCGACGAGCTTGGGGTCGGCGGTGGGGGCGGGGCGGGAGGGCTCGGGGCGGGAGGGGGCGGGGATGACGGCCTTGGGAACGGGTGCGGGGACGGGGGCGGCCATGGCGACGGTGGCGGGCCCGCCGTCGTCGTCGGCGTCGGGCTCCTTCCGGAAGAGCAGGTGTACGGGGATGGAGCCGGTGGTCTCCGCCCCGATCACGTTCTTCCGCCGCCCCCCGTGCCGCACGGCCACGTGAGGCTCGGCGACTACAGGCACGGCGACGACCCCGACGTCCCCGTGAACGATCCGCCGAGGATCGAACCGCGCCGCGCCGGGACGGCGCGGCGACGTGTCGGAGTCGTTGGCGCCGACGGCGGAGGCGTCGGGCTTCTTGGCGTCGACCTCAGGGGCGGCGCCGGAGGCGTCGGGCTTCCTGGCGCCGGCGGCGGGAGCGCCCACGGCGTCGGGCTTCTTGGCGCCGAGGCCGGCGGCGGGATCGCCGGGAGTAGGGGCGCCGTTCGCGGAGTCGGCCGGAGCGCTGGGCGCATCGGCCGCCTGGCGGGCGGCGGTAAGGCTCGTCGCACCCACGGGCGTACGGGCCCCGGACGCCGCAGGGCCGGCGACGGAGGCCGTACGGACAGCCCCAGGGCCGGCAGGAAGCTCGGGCCCGGAGGTTCCCGGCGTACGGGCGCCGGTCGCGGCAGCGGCCGGGGCGCCGGAAGCGTCGGCCGCCGGGCGCGCGGCGGAGGGCGTGGCGGCGACAGCGCCCGGGGAAGCCGACTGACCACCGGGAACGGCGGCCGCATCCCCCACCGGGCGAGCGGGCGCCGGGGTGCTGGGCGCACCGACCGCACCCGTCGCCGCACCCGTCGCCGCATCCGGCGTCGCCGCCGTGCGCGGCTCCGCGGTCGCAGCCGCGCCGGGGGTGGAGCCGTTCACGGCGTGAGGCAGGCCACCGGTGGCAACCGGTTCCGCCGACGCTCCCTCAGAAGCTTTCGCGGCGTGGCCCTCTGGGGCGCTGGACGGGCCGGCGGGATCCGCTGCCGCGGGAAGACCCGGCCCCTTCGGCTCCGCCTGCTCGGCTTCCGGGGTGCCCGCGCCCCGGTCGGCCGAGGGACCCGGTTCCGTCACCGACGCTGCCGCCCTGGTCGCGGCCGCCGGTGCCGAAGCACCCGGCGCAACCGGCACCTGGGGCCCCGGCCCCCCGGCGACCGGGGCCGAACCGCCCGAAGCAACCGGGGCCTCCGGGGCCGGCGCTCCGGCGACCGGGGCCGAAGCGCCCAGCGGCTCCGGGCCCGGCGTCGCCGGCCGTCCGGCGACCGGGGCCGAAACCTCCAACCCGACCCGGCCCTCCGGGGACGAAGCCTCAGGAGCAGTCGAGCCCTCGGCGGCCGGGACCGAAGCGTCCGCGGCAGTCGGGCCTCCGGCATCCGGGACCGAAGCCTCGGCCGCAGTCGGGCCCCCGGCGGCCGCGGCCGGGGCCGGGCCCTCCGGGGACGAGGTGGCCGAAGGCGGCGGCGCGGACGGGGTGGAAGTCTCCGATGCCGCGCCGGCCTCGCCCGTCGGCTCCGGCGCAGGGGCCGACGGTCTCGGGCCGCGCGGCTCCGCCGTCAGACGGCGGGCCGTGCGGGCCGCGTCACGGCTGGCCGCCGCGCCCGAGTCGGGGTGTGGCGTCGATGCGGTCATGGGGTCCACCTCATGTTCTCGGGGTCATCGGAACAAGCGCCGCCAGGTCTCCGGGCCCGGGTAGCCGTCGGCCGCGCCGCCGCGCCATCCCTGTGCCCGCTGGAACGCCTCGACATTGCGACGGTCCGCCTCGCTCCAGCGCGGACCGGGACCCGACAGGTAGTGCTTGCCGTAGCCCCGCTTCACCAGCTGTTTGCCCAGCTTCTCCACATATGCGTTGGATTGGCCCGGACGGAAGTAGCCACGCCCGGGGAACCCCGCCGCATTCGCGCTCGGACCCCCCGAACCACTCGAACCGCCGATGCTGCGCCCCGTGCCCGCCACCAGCAGGCGCCAGGTGTGCGGCCCGGGCATCCCGTCCGCCTCCTTGCCCTGCCACCCCTGCGACCGCTGGAACGCCGCCGTCGCCAGACGGTCCGCCTCGCTCCAGCGCGGGCCCGGGCCCTGGCGGTAGTACTGCTTGCCACCGCGCTGCACGAGCAGCTGTCCGAGCCGGGTGACGTGCGCGTTGTTCGCGCCGGGGCCGAACATCTCCGAGCCCGGGTACGCCGTCGCCGTCGCGGCCGGGCCGGCGGCACCGCCGCCCCCGACGGCACCCCCACCGCCGCTGCCGCCGCCGACCACGCCCTTGTAGCGGTAGGCCACGTACCGGGCCGAGTTCTTCCAGTACGCCAGCGGCGTCGCCTGCCGCCTCGTGCGCGGCTTGGTCTGTTCGTACGCGATGTACGACGTGTGCGTGTAGTCCGTCCAGCCTCCGAAGACCGTGACGTGGGAGCCCTTCGTCGGATTGGCCGGGTTGTGGAAGAGCAGGATGTCGCCGGCCTGGAGGTCGGCCCGGTCGATCCGGTCCCCGAAGCGGTCCAGGCTGCCGGTCCACTCGTTGGCGCGCAGGTTCCACACCATCGAGACGTAGCCCGAGCAGTCCTGGCGGTAGCCGTCGGACCAGTACCGCTCCATCGAGTACGGGACCTGGGCGTTCACCCACCGCTTGGCGCGGTTGACGATCTCTGTGCGGGTGGTCTTCCGCAGGGACTGGACGGAGACCTGACTGGTCGTCGGGGTCGCGGCGGGCGAAGGCTGCTGCGGACCCGGGCCGGCCGCTCCGTGCAGGGGCCCGGCGCTGCCCTGAGGCGTGTCGGGCCCGGGCGCGGCGACTCCCCCCGCCACCGCCGCCGCGTCCACCGCCGCCGTCGCCTCAGCCGCCGTCGCGCCCGCCGTCGCGTCCGCCGGAGTGACGGGCGTCGTGGAGCCCGGCTGGCGGGCCAGCGCGCTCGCTCCCCCGCCACCGAGGACCACTCCCGCCGCGGTCACCATGACCAGCGCGCGGCGCGCCCCGTGCGCCGCCGGATGACCGCCCGCCCGGACGGGCAGGCCAAGGGCGAGATCGCGCCGCTGCCGGGCGCAGCCCGCGCAGCCGCAGTCGGCCGCGGGCTCGTACTCCTCGAAGACCGGCACACTCATGCGAATCCCCTCCACACTCGTCAAGATCTTCTGGCGTGGTGCACGGGCGCCAGTGTCTCAACTGTCCGGACATATCACATTTTGACGGATCGAAGGCCCGATACGACCATCCGACAGGCCGGAAGAACCGGTAATGGTCGGGAGCACTCTCGGACGTCGGGTAGAGTTACGCAGGTCAGCAGGCGCCGCTAGCTCAGTTGGTTAGAGCAGCTGACTCTTAATCAGCGGGTCCGGGGTTCGAGTCCCTGGCGGCGCACGCAGAGTCAAGGCCCCCTCACCACCGGTGAGGGGGCCTTGATCGTTTGCCGTGCGCTCCCCCCGTACTCCCCGCCCCTCAACCGCTTGCCGCGGACGCCGGGTTGAACCGTGCGCACGTGTCTTCGGACCGTACGGAACCGGCCGATCTCAAGGCGTCCCGGAGGTTGTCCGCCCCCGCGGCGGGCGCCCGTTCTAGAGTTGCGGAATCCGAACCTCCCGCGGCGGCGCCGGGCTTCTCCCGCAGCCCGTGCGCCCGCGGTCGAGGACCGGCCCGGCCGCCGGGCGCGTGGTCCGCCAGATGGACCCGACGATCAGATGCCCGCCGGCCGGGCCCGGGCCGCCTCCTCCCCCGGCCGTCCCTCACACCCCGTCCCTCACGCCCCGGCGGTCACGCCCCGCTCGCCCCCGCCGCCCGCGTCGCCCCCGTGAGGTACGCGGAGACGACGACGTTCGCCGTGTACGCACCGGACTCGCGGTCGAAGGTCCCGCCGCAGGTGATCAGGCGCAGCTCCGCCCGGCCGTCCTCCCGCTGCCCGTACACCTTCCGCGCGTCGAAGCCCTCCCGGGGAAAGACCCGCACGTCGTCCACGGTGAACTCGGCGACCGAGCCGTCGGCGCGGGTCACCCTGACCGTGGCGCCCGGGCGGGCGGCGCTCAGCCCGTAGAAGACGGCGGGTCTGGTCTGGGTGTCGACGTGGCCGACGAAGAGCGCCGCGCCCTCCGCTCCGGGCCGGGTGCCCGTACGGAACCAGCCGACCGACTCGGGCATCTCGTACGGCGGCGGGTCGACCGCCCCCGTACCGTCCAGGCCGCGCCCGACCACCGGCGCCGCGATCCCGAGCGACGGAATCTCGACCCGGCGCGGCTCCGCGGGCTCGATGGGCGCGTGCGCCGGGGGCAGGGCCGCACCGGCCGGACGGCCGACCGCGGCTATGTCGCCCGTCGTGGGGGCGGAGGTGCCGCCCGGTCCGTCCGTGATCTCCCGGCCCCAGAGCCAGAGCCCGAGGAGGAGGACCGCCCAGGTCGCCCCGGTCAGCATCCGCCCACTGCCGGACCCGGCGGACCCGGTGGACACCTCAGTCGCCCGCCCCGCGCCGGCGCGCGCTGCGGACGGCGACGGCCACCGAGGCGATCGCGGCCAGCCCCAGGCCGACCAGGGTGTACGGCGTGCCGAGCCCGTTCTCGCTGGTGGTCTGGGCGACACCCGGCGCCACGGGGGGTACGGCCGGGACCGCGAGGGCCGCGCCGCCGCCCCCGGCCCGCACCGGGGCGTACGGGGTGGAGTGATGCGTGGGCTCGTGCGTCGGCTCGTACGTGGGCTCGTGGGTGGGTCGATGCGTCGGCTGCGGCTTGTGCTTCTCGACGTGGACCACGCCGACGTCACGGTGCTCGCGGCCGTCGCAGGTCACGCTGACCTTGTACGTACCGCTCGCCAGCCCCGACCTGATCGTGGTGTCGCCGGAGAGGCCGTGGCCGCCTCCGTAGGCGCCGGTGAGGTCGGCGGCCGCGACGAACGCCTTCGACGAGGCGGCGCCGGTGGTGCCCTTGCAGCCCTGGACGCGGACCTCCACATCGGCGCCGGGCTTGGCCGTGGCCGGGTGGACCGTGGCCTTGACGCCGTCCCCGGCGAAGGCGGTACCGGCCGTCGGCGCCAGCACCAGGATGGCGGCCGCCCCTGCGGCACGGAGAGCAATGGGACCTGAACGCATCGTGACCTCCTGATACTGGCAGGGTCACCCGTTTCGCCCGCTCTCGCATCCGCAGGGGGTCCGGTCGGGCGTCCGACCGGGCCCCCTGCGGAGCCGCTACACCCGGTCCACGAGGTCGGCGATCGACTTGACGATCTTGGACGGGCGGAACGGGAAGCGGTCGATCTCCGCCTGCGTCGTCAGACCGGTGAGGACCAGGAACGTCTGCATGCCCGCTTCGAGGCCGGCCAGGATGTCGGTGTCCATCCGGTCGCCGATCATGGCGCTCGTCTCGGAGTGGGCACCGATGGCGTTCAGGCCGGTGCGCATCATCAGCGGGTTCGGCTTGCCCGCGAAGTACGGGTCCTTGCCGGTGGCCTTGGTGATCAGCGCGGCGACGGAACCGGTGGCCGGCAGCGGGCCCTCCAGGGAGGGGCCCGTCTCGTCGGGGTTGGTGCAGATGAAGCGGGCGCCGGCGTTGATGAGCCGGACGGCCTTGGTCATGGCCTCGAAGGAGTACGTCCGGGTCTCGCCGAGGACCACGTAGTCCGGGTCGTGGTCGGTGAGGACGTAGCCGATGTCGTGCAGCGCGGTGGTCAGGCCCGCCTCGCCGATGACGTAGGCGGTGCCGCCGGGGCGCTGGTCGTCGAGGAACTTGGCGGTGGCGAGCGCCGAGGTCCAGATGTTCTCGACCGGCACCTGGAGGCCCATGCGGGCGAGGCGCGCGTGCAGGTCGCGGGCGGTGTAGATCGAGTTGTTCGTGAGGACCAGGAACGGCTTGCCGGTGTCCCGCAGCTTCGTGATGAACGCGTCGGCGCCGGGGATCGGGACGCCCTCGTGGATGAGGACTCCGTCCATGTCCGTGAGCCAGGATTCGATCGGCTTGCGCTCTGCCATGGGTGCGGGACTCCTGCCGTACAAGAAGTGCGGTGTGCTGGGGGCGACGCGACGGCGCTGTGGCGACGCCCCCAGCCTAATCAGGAAGTGCTGACCTTGACCCCGTCGATCACCCAGTACCAGTTGTTGGACCCGGTGTAGCGGAAGCGGAAGCTCACGCTGGACGCCCCCGCGGGGACGTTCACGGTGAGCGACTGGGGCTGGGAGATCACGTCGGCGGTGTAGTTCTTGACGACCGTCGGCGCACCGCCGTTGAAGACGGCCTGGACCTGGGCGGTCTGGCTGCCCTCCTGGCGGTAGAAGGTGGTGAAGTCGAGGGTCGCCCGCGTCTTGCCGGAGACGTTGTACGCGGGGGTGACCAGTGTCGAGTCGTACGTACCGGAGAACGACTTGTCGGACCACTCGTCGGAGTCGGCGACGGCGAAGACGCCCCGGGCGCGGACGTTCAGCTCACGGGACTGGTCGCGTTGGGTGCGGGACCAGAACTCGTCCGTCGCGAAGGACCACCCGCGCCACTCCGTCATGCCGCCGGTGCCCATGGCGTTGTTGATCACGGACCAGCCGCTGGGCGCGGTGCGGGTGAAGCCGAGCACGCCGGCGGGGATGCCGGACTCGTCCACGCGGCCGCCGAGCGAGGAGTGCAGCGCGTCGAAGGGGTCGGTGGAGCGCTGCTGGACCGGCTTGCCGTCCAGGCCCCAGGAGGCGTCGGGGACGATGCCGAGCTGGTGGAAGACGGTCGCGGCGACGTCCACGAGACGGGTGTCGATGGGACGGGCGCCGGCCGCGATGCCGGGGCCCTGGGCGAGGACGAACGTACGCCGCTCCTCGATGGCGGACCCGCCGTGGCCGCCGCCGTCGGTGTGGCCGTGGTCGGTGGTGACGATGACGGTCCAGCGCTCGGTGGCGTACGCGGGGCGGGCCTTGATCGCGGCGAGGAGGCGGCCGAGGTAGCCGTCCTGGACGGCGATGGCGTCGAGGTACTTCTGGCTGGCGGCGCCGTAGGAGTGGCCCATCTCGTCGGTCTCGCCGAAGTAGACGAAGAGGACGTCCGGGTTCTGGTTGCGGAGGACGTCCTCCGTGATGTCGGTGATGATCTTGTCGTTGACGGCGTAGTCGTTGTTGTACACGAGCTTGGCATCGGCGCCCGGGGTGACCGTGCCGTGCGTGTCGAGCTCGGGCCAGTCGACGGCGGCGAAGAGCGAGAGACCGGGGCGGACCTGGTTCAACCGGGCGAGGAATCCCGGGTACTTGGCGTAGTTCTTGCCGGTGAAGGTGTTGTCCCTGACGCCGTGCTTGTCGGGCCAGACGCCGGTGGAGATGGTCGACCAGCCGGGGCCGGAGGACGTGGCCGCCATCGGGTTGGCGTAGAGCAGCGACAGGCCGTACGTGCCGTTCGCCATGAGGGACTTCATCGTCGGCGCGTTCGCGGCGTCGATCCGGTCGTACCGCAGGCCGTCCATGCCGACGACGAGCACCTTGTCCTTGCTGGTGCCGTTCGGGAGCGTGGGGGCGGCGGTGGTGGCGGCGTGGGCGGCCGGCGCTGCGGCGACGGTGCCCGCGGCGGCGAGGGCGGCGGTGGCACCTGCGGCGGCGAGCACGGTGCGGCGGGGGACGCCGGTGGACTGGTCCGTGGACATGCCGGTGATCGGCATCTGGATCCTCCGTGGAGAGGGAGAAACGGGGCGAGGACACACCAACGCCCCCGATTCCTCGGGGGCGTTGGTCCGTACCCGTTATCTTTCCGCTACATGCGGAGGGATTCCAGGGCCGTGCGGTGAACTCTTGGAAGCCCGCGGTTAGCTTCCGGTGGCCGTCTTCCAGGCGTCGACGTACGTGGTCAGGTTCTTGTCGATGTCGGCCCAGTCGGGCTCGAAGATCTCGACGCCCTCGACCAGCTCGGCCAGCTCGATCGCGTTGGCGTCGGTCGCCTTGACGTCCTTGCGGGCCGGGAAGCCGCCGCCGATCGAGCTGACCTCACGCTGGGCCTGCTCGCCGAGCATGAAGTCGAGCAGCTTCTTGCCGTTCTCGGTGTGCGGGGCCTCGGCGACCAGGCCGGCGGCGTACGGCAGGGCGAAGGTGGTCGGCCTGGCGCCGTCCTTGGCCGGGAACCAGATGCCGAGGTTCGGCATGGACTTCGACTGGGCGAAGTTCATCTGGACGTCGCCGTTGGCGACGAGTATCTCGCCCTTGTCGACCTTGGGGGCGAGCTTGGAGGTGGAGGAGGACGGGCCGACGTTGTTGGCCTGGAGCTTCTTCAGGTACTCCATCGCCGGCTCCTGGCCGCCGAAGTCGTGCATCGCCTTGATGACGACGGCCGTGCCGTCGCCCGCGACACCGGGGGTCGAGTACTGCAGCTTGTTCTCGTACTTCCCGTCGAGGAGCTCCTCCCAGGTCCTGGGGGCCTCCTTCAGCTGCTGCTTGTTGTAGATGAAGCCGAAGTAGTTGTTGACGACGGAGGTCCACTTGCCGTCGTCGGCCTTGTCGGCGCCGTCGACCTGGTCCGAGCCCTTCGGGGTGTACGCCTGGAGAAGCCCCTTGGAGTCGGCCTGCTGGATGAAGGGCGGGAGGGTCACGATGACGTCGGCCTGGGTGTTGCTCTTCTCGCGGACGGCGCGCTGCACCATCTCGCCCGAACCGCCCTCGACGTACTTGACCTTGATGCCGGTCTCCTTCTCGAAGTCGGCGAAGACCTTGTCGTACCAGCCGTCGCCCTTCTCCCCCTTCAGACCGTCCGCGCTGTAGACGGTGACGACCTTCTCGTCGGAGGCTGCGGAGGAACCCCCGCAGGCGGTGAGGGTGGCGGCGAGGGCGAGGCTGCCGGTGACGGCGGCGATCGGCTTGACGAACGTGGACGAGGTACGCATAACGTCGTTCTCTCCTGAGGGAATTAGCGGTAGGACGCCTTGGTACGGACACGGGAGACGGCGAGCAGGACGAGCAGGGTTGTGGCCATGAGGACCACGGCGAGCGCCGAGCCGGTGAAGAGGGAGCCCCGGTCGGTGGCGGTGAAGATCAGCACCGGCAGCGGCAGCCAGTCCGGCGGGTAGAGCATCATCGTGGCGCTCAACTCGCCCATGGAGAGGGCGAAACAGAGCCCCGCGGCCGCGTTCAGCGACGGCAGCAGGAGCGGCAGGCGGACCCGGAGCAGAACGTAGGCGGGGCGGGCGCCGAGGCTGGCCGCCGCCTGCTCGTACATCGGGTCGAGACGGAGGATGGCCGCCGAGACCGACTGATAGGCGAACGCCGTGACAAGGACGGTGTGCGCCAGGATCACGATCCAGCGCGTGCCGTTCAGCAGCACGGGCGGCTGCGAGAAGGCGACCAGGACGGCCAGACCGACGACGACCGAGGGCACGGCGACCGGCAGCATGAACAGCGCGTCGAGGAACCGGCGGCCGTTCTTCCGCAGGGCGTTGGCGGCGAGCGCCGCCCATGTGCCGACGGTCAGCGCGAGCAGGCTGGCGGTGACGGCGGTGACCAGGCTGGTGGTCAGCGCCTGGAGCGACTCGCCCCGCACGGCGGCCGTGTAGTGCTCGGCGGTCGGCCCGGAGGGGAAGGCCCCGGACCAGTTCGTGGAGAACGACGCTGCGACGATCACGAGGAGCGGGAGGGCGAAGAGCGGGACGAAGAGGACCGCGAAGACGGTCCAGGCCGTCCACTTCCCGGTACGGCTATGCACCAACACGACGGCCCACCACCCGGTAGAGGCCGTAGAGGCCCACGGAGATCGCGACGTTGACGACGGCGACGACACAGGCGGCGGCGTAGTCGGATTCGAGGATGGCCTTGCCGTACACGAGCATCGGGAGGGTCGTGACGCCCTTGGCGCCGGTGAAGAGCACGATCCCGAACTCGTTCAGGCACATGACCAGGACGAGGCTTCCGCCGGCGGCGAGCGCGGGAAGCGCCTCGGGCAGGATCACCTGCCGGACGATCCGCAGCGGCTTCGCGCCCAGGGAGGAGGCGACCTCCAGCTGCGCGGTCTCCATCTGCGAGAACGCGGCGAGGAGCGGACGCATCACGAAGGGCGTGAAGTACGTGATCTCGGCGAGGAGAACCCCCCAGGGCGTGGTAAGGAACTGGAAGGGCCCGGCCTCGGCGCCGGTGACGTCCGTCCACAGACCGTTGGCCATGCCGACCGTGCCGTAGAGGAAGAGGAGCGCGAGGGTGATCAGGAAGGACGGGAAGGAGAGGAAGACGTCGATGAACTTCGACACCGCCTTCCCGCCGGGGAACGGCACGAACGCGATGACGAGCGCGAGCACGAACCCGAGGACGAGACAACCGACGGTGGCGCCGACGGCCAGCCACACGGTGGTGACGAGCGCCTCCTGGAAGGCCTCGGACCCGAAGACGTCGGCGTAGGCGCCGGGAGCGAGGGACTCCTGGACGACGAGGGCGAGCGGGTAGAGGAAGACGAGGGCCAGGACGGCGACGGGCGGCAGGGCCCACAGGACCGTCGTGGGCATACGTCGCGCAGGGGCGATGGGGGTCCCCCCGGACACAGTCCGGGGGAGGGTGGACGCCGCACCACGGGACCGCTCGGCCGTCATGACCGGTGCGGACGGGTCACCCATCGGACACCCCCGCACCCAGCAGCACACCGTCCTCCGGCGCGAAGTGGAGGAGCACCTCGTCCCCCAGCGCCGGCGTCTCCCGCAGCTCGCGGACGTCCGCCTTCACACGGTGTCCCTCCACGTCGACGTACAGGCGGTGCGTCGACCCCCGCCACTGCACCTCCGCGATCCGCCCGCGCAGTGCGTTCGGGCCCTCGCCGAGGCCGACGAGGTGCGGCCGTACGCAGAGCGTCGCTCCCGCTCCCGGGGCGACGCCGTCGGTGGCGACCTTCAGCTCGGTGCCGCCGAACGTCACCCCGCCCGCGGCCACCGTCACCGGCAGCAGGTTCGCGTTGCCCACGAACGACGCCGTGAACTCCGTACGAGGACGGCGGTACAGGTCCTGCGGCGTGCCGCAGTCCTGGAGCCGGGCCTTGTCCATGACGGCGATCCGGTCGGCGAGGGTCAGCGCCTCCACCTGGTCGTGGGTGACGTACAGGATCGAGACGTCCGGCAACTCCCGGTGCAGCCGCGCCAGTTCGGCGAGCATCCCGGAGCGCAGCTGCGCGTCGAGCGCGGACAGCGGCTCGTCGAGGAGCAGGACGTTCGGGCGGATGGCGAGCGCCCGCGCGATCGCGACGCGCTGCTGCTGGCCGCCGGACAGCTCGCGCGGGTAGCGCCTGGCGTAGGCCGCCATCCCGGTCATCTCCAGGGCCTCGGCGACCCGCCCCGGGATCTCGGCCTTGGGTGCCTTCTGCGCCTTCAGGCCGAAGGCCACGTTGTCCTCGACCCGCATGTGCGGGAAGAGGGCGTACTGCTGGACGACCATGCCGATCCCCCGCTTGTGCGGCGGAAGGCCGGTGACGTCACGGTCGCCGATGAACACCCGGCCGGAGGCCGGCTGCACGAACCCGGCGACGGCGCGCAGCGCGGTGGTCTTGCCGGAGCCGGAGGGCCCGAGGAGGGCCATGACCTCGCCGGGCTCGACGGTCAGGTCGAGGGAGTCGAGGACGGTGTTCCCGCCGTAGGCGACGGAGACGGAGTCGAAGCGGATACCGCTGCGGGCGGCCGTGGGAGCGGGGGCGACCGGGCCGGCGGTACCGGGCGTGCCCGTCGCGACGACGGCGCCGGGCGCCGTCACCGGCCGCCCTCCGCCCGGGCCATCGCCGCCGGCAGTTCCGCGACCGACGCGAGGACATGGGTGGCGCCGTGCTCCTTGAGCGCGGCCTCGTCGTGCGCCCCGGTCAGCACGCCCGCCACGATCCCGGCGCCCGAGCGGATCCCGCCGAGCATGTCGTACGAGGTGTCGCCCGCGACCGCGATCCGCCGGACGTCGTCGACGGCTCCCGTACGGAGGAAGGCGCCGAGGACCATGTCCGGGTACGGACGCCCCCGCCCGCCCGCGTCCGCCGGGCAGAGGGTCAGCTCGACCAGGTCCCGCCAGCCGAGCGCGTCCAGGATGGCGTCCTGGGTGACCCGGGCGAAGCCGGTGGTCAGGACGACCGTCCGGCCCTCCGCCTTCAGCCGCTCGATCGCCTCGGCCGCGCCGGGGACCGGGGCGATCAGGCCGCCCGCGACCAGCTCTCCGTACGCCTCCTCGAAGGCGACGTTGGCCTGCTGGGCGCGGGTCTCGTCACCGCCGAAGAGGTGCCGGAAGACGGAGATCTTGGACTCGCCCATGGTGGCGCGGACGTAGTCGATCATCGTGGCCGGATCCTCGCCGAGGCGCTCGGCGGCGGCGCCGAACGCCCGCTCGACGAGGCCGCCGTCAGCGACGGTGGTCCCGGCCATGTCCAGTACGACGAGGTTGTACGTGTGGTTCTCGGTCATGGTGTTCACCAGCCCAGTTCGTTCGCGGTCGTCTCGGCGACGGCGGGCGAGCAGGTCATGCCGCGTCCGCCGGGTCCCGTCACCAGCCACACGCCCTCGCGGACCTTCTGCCGGTGCACGACCCGGCTGGTGTCGGTGCACTGCGCGTACACGCCCGCCCAGCGGCGCCTGATCTTCGGCAGCGGGCGGCCGAGGAAGGACTCGACGACGCGGACGAGGTGCTCGTAGGGGTCTTCGAGGGTGTCGAAGGCGAAGGGGTGCTCGTACTCGTGGGTGTCGCCGATGGTCAGCCCGCCGTCGAGGCGCTGCACCATGAGGAGCTGCATCTTGTGCGCGGCGGCGGTCGGGTCCTGCGCCTGGCCCGCGTTGAGGGCGTCCAGGGCCTCCGACCGGTACGCCGGGTAGTAGCGGAAGGAGTCGGCGTCAGCCACGGAGGTGGTCAGCGGCTCGCCGAGCGGGTCGGTCTGCATCATCTGCAGCCGCACACGGCGGACCGGGATGTCGCCGGCGATCTCGCGGACGAGGCCGCTGAGCGCGGCGCCGGTGCAGAGGACGACGGCGTCGCCGGTGTGGACCTCGCCGCGGTCGTCGCGTACCGCGCACGTGCCCATGCCCTCGGCGCCGGAGACGTCACGGACCTCGCGGTTCGGCAGGAAGGTGTACTTCCCGGAGGCCAGCAGGACCTTGCGCAGGGCGAGTTGGGCGGTGCGCGGCTCGACGGCCGCGTCGCGCTCGCAGAACAGGGCGGCCTGGAACTCCCCGCGCAGCGCGGGGTTGACCTGGCGGGCCTCGTCGGCGGTGAGCAGCTTGTAGCCGCGGGCGGCCGCGTCGGGCCGGGCGAGGGCGGCCTCGGCGACGGCCAGCTCCAGGTCGTTGCGTACGGGGGTGAGCGAGCCGATGGCCCGGAAGCCGAGCTCGGGCACGCGGGCGCCGATGCCCTCCCAGAGTTCGCGGGCGCGCAGCGCGGTGTCCAGCTCCTCTCCGCCCGCGCGGCCGCTCACCCATATCTGGCCGAAGTTGCGGAGCGAGGCTCCGCGCGCCTCGGCCTCGCGCTCGATGTGTACGACCTCGTGGCCGCGTTCCACTGCGTGCCAGGCGTGCATGGTTCCCACCACGCCGGCTCCTACGACGATCACCTTCATGCCGTTCACGGTCCTGGCGGTGCGTGACCCGGAGCGATCCGCGCGGCAACGGGACGGTGAACGGGGCGACAAGGTTGGCCTAGACCCGTTATCGTCCCGTTATCATCAGTGGGGGTGGGCCCTTCTCGGCTCAGGGTCGGCTCAGGTCGCCCAGCTCGGCTCAGCTCGGCTCAGCTCGGCTCAGGCCAACCGGCCCGGCTCTGGTCGGCTCGGGTCAGCCCTGCTGCCCCAGGTGCGCGGTGAAGCTGAAGCGGTCGCCGCGGTAGAGGGTGCGGACGCGCTCCAGCGGCCGGCCGGCGGTGTCGCGGGAGAGACGGTGGATCAGCAGCATCGGGAGCGCGGGCGGGGTGCCGATGAGCAGGGCCTCGCGCGGGGTGGCGAGCACGGTCTCGATCCGCTCGTCGGCGTCGCCGAAGCCGATGCCGAGCTGCTCGCTGAGGTAGCGGTAGAAGGAGGAGTCGGGGTCGAACTCGCCGTCCAGACCGGGGACGCGGGCCACCGACACGTACGTGCTCTCCAGCCCGACCCGCTCGTCGTCGGCGAGCAGCACGCGCTCCATGTGCCAGACGGGCTCACCGCGTTCGACGCCGATCTCGGGCGCGAGCGCGTCCGGGCAGGGGAAGCGGTCGAGCGAGATGAGGCTACGGCCGGGCCGTCGCCCCTGCCTCCGTACGCCCTCGGTGTAGCTGGCGAGCGAGAGCGGCTGCTCCAGCTTGGGCCCGGCGACGACGGTTCCGCGCCCCTGGCGGCGCAGCCGTCCTTCGAGGAGCAGCTCGCGCAGGGCCTGACGGACCGTCTCGCGCGAGACCTCGTAACGGACGGCGAGGTCCCGCTCGGTCGGCAGCAGCCCGCCCTCACCCAACTCGTCTATCAGCGAGGCGACTTTCGCCTTCACCGCGTAGTACTTGGGGATGCGTCCGTGCTCGGGGATGCCGGAGCGGATGGGTGCGCCAGGTGCCTGGTCGTTCGGGTAGTCCACGGGGGGATGCTCGCAGATGGGAATGAACGGGAGGGTGTACGGAGAGTGACTCGCGGGTTCGGAGGGTCAGGACGTCCTCGGGTCCGGCCGTCGGCGGAAGCGCCGGGAGGCGACGACGAGTGACGCGCCCGCGAGGAGCAGCGCGCCCGAGGCGGGGGCGATGAGGGCGATCGACTCGGGTCCCGTATGGGCGAGTTCGGGAAGCAGGGGCACGGGCGGGAGGCCGCTGTCGCCGCGCTGCGGCGGGGTGGTCCCGTCGGGCACGGGCCGCGGGTTCCCCCGGGGGTTTCCCTCGGGATTCGTCTCGGGGGTCGTTTCCGGGTTCGCCTCGGGGTTCTCCTCCGTGCCCTCGGGCCCGATGGTCAGGGGGACGTCGTCGGACTCCCCGACCCATTCGCCGTCGGCCCCGTGGCGCTGCACGATCGCCGCGTTGACCACGACCTCGTTGGGCGCGGTGTCCTCCCGGAACGCGAGGCGGACCGAGACGGTGACCGTGTCGCCCGCGGGGACGGTGAGGCCGGAGAAGCCGCTGAACGCGCCGACGTTCTCGTCCTCCTCGGTCGCCTCGAACGCGACCGGGAGCCAGCGGCGGGCCTCGGAGTCGTAGAACTCCAGCCGGATCTGCTCCGGCCGGAGCACCCGGTCGCAGTCGGTGAGGACCAGGACGGGGTGGATGCCCCGGCAGGCCTCGGCGGTGGTGTTGGTGAGGTCGACCTCGAGGGCACGGAAACCGGCGCCGGGGACGAGGACGCCGGGGCGGCGGTGGATCCGGGTGTCGATCGGGAACGCGGGGTCGGTGACCTCGCCACAGAGGGAGGGCTGTCGCCGTTGCGTCGTTCCGGTGCCGGATTCGGCGACGGGACGGGGCCCCGTACCGGCCTCGGTTCCGATACCGGTTCGCTCGTCGAGGTGGGATCCGGTTCCGGCGCGGGATCCGGTTCCGGCGCGGGCGTCGGCTTCGGCTTCGGCGTCGGCTTCGGCTTTGGCTTCGGCTTCGGCTTCGGCGACCACCGATCCGGCGCCGGAGTCCTTCCTCAGCCGGAAACCGGAATCGGCATCGGCATCGGCCCTGAGTCCGACGCCCGGGCCGGTGCCCAGGCCCGAACCGGGGCTCAGGACGGACCCGGCATCGGAGCCGGAACCGGCCTCGTCCTCCGACCGTGAGGCACCGGCACCGGCACCGGACTCGGATCCGGAGCCGGAGCCGGAGCCGGAACCGGCCGCCTGGCTCGGGCCGTGCTCGGCCGAGGACGGGCCTACGGCGAGCGCGAGGACGGCGGTTCCGGTCGTCGCCGCGGTCACACCGAGGGCGAGGGCGTTGCGCAGTCGCATGGGCGGGTGCCTTTGCTGCTCGCGGGCGTACGGGACGGCCGCGACGCTGCCAGGCGGGGGCGGCGGCGCCGGGGAGCGACGCGGCACGTGACCCCCGGGCGGCCCACCCGTTCCGCCCAATCAGCCTATTTTCCGAAGATCGGAGCGAGGATCAGCTGTGCCGCCCCCTCGGCGACGCCGTACGGGGACGTGGCGCCGGAGACCGGCGTACCGAGGCCCGCCCCGGCGAGGACCGCGCCGACGCCGCCGACGAACGTCTCGGGGTCGGCGGCCACGGCCCGGCCCCCGAGGACGACGCGGTCGATGTCGAGGAGCCGTACGAGATTCACGGCGCCCGTACCGAGGACGCGCGCCGCCTCGGGCACGTCACCGCGCGCGACGGCCGCCAGGCAGAGGACCTCCAGGCAGCCGCGCCCGCCGCAGCCGCAGGGCGGCCCGTCGAGCAGCACGGTCTGGTGGCCGAACTCCCCCGCACCGGTCCTGGCCCCCCGGTGGAGGGCGCCGCCGAGGACGAGGCCGGAGCCGAGCCCCGTACCGAGGTGGAGGTAGGCGAAGGAGTCGGCGGCGGGGGCGTCGGGGTGGAGGGCGAGGCCGAGGGCGGCGGCGTTGGTGTCCTTGTCGAGGGCGACGGGCAGCCCGAGCCGGCGCGTGAGCTCGTCCCGCAGCGGAACGCCCTCCCAGGCGGGATGGCCGGTGACGCGCCCGGGCGTACCGGCGAGATGATCGAGCGGCCCGGGCATGGCGACCCCGACACCGAGAACGGCGGCCCCGGGGGTCCGCGATGCCGACGCGGCCGCCGCAACCGACGCAGCCGCAGCCGACACACCGTCACCCTCGGCCTCGCGCTCCACCGCTTCCCCCACCGCCCCTGGCGGCCCCGGTGCCTCGGCGCGTACC
Source organism: Streptomyces sp. NPDC127129 (assembly GCF_042671585.1). Classification (NCBI taxonomy): domain Bacteria; kingdom Bacillati; phylum Actinomycetota; class Actinomycetes; order Kitasatosporales; family Streptomycetaceae; genus Streptomyces; species Streptomyces sp. NPDC127129. The sequence goes on along the minus strand of NZ_JBHXTV010000005.1, from coordinate 145,592 downwards.
GCGCGGACCTCTCGGTCGACCGCGTCGAAGACGGCCTCCGCCCCCTCGCCCAGATCGAGCGGCGCCCGCCGTACCGCGACCCGTACCCCTGCCAGGTCCACCAGGACGGCAGTCAGTTCGTCGCGGTCGAGGTGGACCCCCACCGCGTACGCGGCCGTGGGGACGAGTCGCAGGACGGTACGCGGCTTCCCGCCGGTCGAGGCGCGGTGACCGGCCTCGCGCGCCAGCCCCTCCGCACGCAGCCGCGCGGTGATCTTGCTGACCGCCTGCGGGGTGAGCCCGGTGCGCTCGGCCAGTTCGAGACGGCTGATCCCGGCCTCCCCCGCCGTCCGCAGCAGGTCGAGGACGAGCGCCGCGTTGTGGCTGCGCAGGGCCGGCAGATTGGCTCCCGCTTCGCTCCCCGCACTGCCCGCACTGCCCACGCCCCACGGGCTTCCGACGCCGCTGACACTCCCGACGATCCCGATTCCGATCCCGATTCCGATCCCGTTCCCGATCCCGACACTCCTGTTCACCACCCCATTGTCCCCCTCGCTTGCACTTTGGCAACAGCGTTGCTTAAGTGGGGCTCATGACCGCCACCGCCCCCCTCCGCGTCGGACTCGTCGGCTACGGCCTCGCGGGCTCCGTCTTCCACGCCCCGCTGATCGCCGCCACCGAGGGCCTCGTCCTCGACACGGTCACGACCGGCAACCCGGAGCGCCAGGCACAGGCCCGCGCCGCGCACCCCGGCGTACGGGTCGCGGACTCCCCCGAGGAGCTGTGGGCGCGGGCGGACGAGCTCGATCTGGTCGTCGTCGCGACCCCCAACAAGACGCACGTCCCGATCGCCACCGCCGCCCTGACCGCCGGCCTCCCGGTCGTCGTGGACAAGCCGGTCGCGGGTACGGCGGCCGAGGCGCGCGAGCTCGCCGCCCTCGCCGAGGAGCGGGGCCTGCTCCTGTCGGTCTTCCAGAACCGCCGCTGGGACAACGACTTCCTGACCCTGCGCCGGCTCCTCGCGGAAGGCGCACTCGGTGACGTCCAGCGCTTCGAGTCCCGGTTCGAGCGCTGGCGCCCGCAGCTCAAGGGCGGCTGGCGCGAGTCCGGCGCCCCGGAGGAGATCGGCGGTCTCCTCTTCGACCTCGGCAGCCATGTCGTCGACCAGGCGCTCGTGCTCTTCGGCCCGGCCGTCCTGGTGTACGCGGAGTCCGACGTCCGCCGCCCCGCCGCCGAGGCGGACGACGACACGTTCATCGCGATCACCCACGCGAACGGGGTGCGCTCGCATCTGTACGTGAGCGCCACCACGGCCCAGCTCGGCCCCCGCTTCCGCGTCCTCGGTTCGAGCGCCGGCTTCGTGAAGTACGGCCTCGACCCCCAGGAGGCCGACCTGCGCGAGGGCCTGCTGCCGGAGCCCGGAACGCCGTGGGGCGTGGAACCGGAGTCGCTGTGGGGCCGGCTCGGCGCCGGGGAGTCCCCGCTGACCGGCGGCGGAGTCCCCGTCGAGTCGGCGCCGGGCGACTACCCGGCGTACTACGCGGCCGTCGCCGCCGCCGTCCGCGGCACCGGTACGAACCCGGTCACCGCCCACGAGGCCGCTGCCGCGCTGGACGTACTGGAGGCGGCGAGGCGTTCCGCCCGCGAGGGAATCACGGTGACGCTGTGAACGACGTGGCCACGCTGGAGGCCCAGGAAGCCCGCCTGGTCCTGCCCCGCTTCACGTACGAGGACGCCTGGGCCCTCGGCTCCCTCCTCGTGGAGCTGGCGCGCGGGCGCCGCGCGCCGGTGGCGATCGACATCCGGCGCGGGGCGCAGCAGCTCTTCCACTGCGCGCTGCCGGGTTCGAGCGCGGACAACGACGCCTGGATCGACCGCAAGCGGCGGGTCGTCGAGCGGTACGGGGAGAGCTCGTACCTGGTCGGCGCCCGTTTCCGCGCCAAGGGGACGACGTTCGAGGACTCCTCGCGCCTCGACCCCGACCGGTACGCCGCCCATGGCGGTTCGTTCCCGGTCGCGGTCGAGGGCGCGGGGGTGATCGGTTCGGTGACGGTGTCGGGGCTCCCGCAGGCCGAGGACCACGCGATGGTCGTCGAGGCGCTGGCCCGGCTGCTGGCCGACCTCACGGACTAGCCGCGGACGAAGCCGCCGACGAACACTACGGACGAACCCCGCGGACGAAACGCCGCGGACGAACCGAGGGGCGCGCCCGCTGGGCAGGCGCGCCCCGCACGGCAGGCGCACCTACACGGCAGGCGCACCCCGCACGGCAGGCGCACCCACACGGCAGGCGCGCCCGATCTACAGGGCGCATGCGGACGACAGGCGCGCCCGAACGGCTACGCGTCCTTCAGCTCCTGCCGCTGACGACCGAGCCCCTCGATCTCCAGCTCCACCACATCGCCCGCCCGCAGGTACGGCTTCGGCTCCGGCTGGCCCATCGCGACGCCCGCCGGGGTGCCGGTGTTGATGATGTCGCCGGGGTACAGGGTCATGAACTGGCTCACGTACCGGACGACCTCCGCGACGCCGAAGATCTGGTCCGACGTGTTGCCGTCCTGCTTCAGCTCGCCGTTGACCCAGAGCCTGAGCGAGAGCGCCTGCGGGTCCGGCACCTCGTCGGCGGTGACCAGCCACGGGCCGAGGGGGTTGAACGTCTCGCAGTTCTTGCCCTTGTCCCAGGTCCCGCCGCGCTCGATCTGGAACTCGCGCTCCGAGACGTCGTGGGCGACGGTGTACCCGGCGACGTGCGCGAGGGCCTCCTCGTCGGTCTCCAGGTAGCGGGCGGTCCGGCCGATGACGATGGCCAGCTCGACCTCCCAGTCCGTCTTGGTGCTGCGGCGCGGTACGAGCACGGTGTCGTCGGGCCCGACGACCGTGTCGGCGGACTTGAGGAAGACGACCGGCTCGGCCGGGGTCGCCGCGCCGGTCTCGGCCGCGTGCCCGTGGTAGTTCAGCCCGATGCACACGACCTTGCCGATCCGGCCGACGGGCGGGCCGATCCGCAGCCCGGTCGCGTCGAGGGCGGGCAGGACACCGGCGCCGACGGCGGCCCGGATCCGGTCGAGCGTGGAGGCGTCGGCCAGCAGGCTGCCGTCGACGTCGTCGACCAGGGCCGACAGGTCGCGCAGCGTTCCGTCCCCGTCGAGCAGGGCGGGACGCTCGGCTCCCGCCGGACCGACTCGCAGCAGCTTCATGGTCTTCTCCCTGTGGTCGAGGTGGGCCCGGGGGCGGGCCCGGCAGAGCCCCGGCCGATGGAGTGCGGCCATCGGAGATATCGGAGGATTGGTCGATCCTCCAAGAGTTTCGACCACTCGGCAAGACCCCGTTCACGGACTGGACCCTTACGCGCCGGTAGCAAGGACCTCCGCGGGGCGCGGCTCACGGAAGAGGACGGCTCGCTCGACGACGGTCCAGGTGGTGCTGGTGACGACGTAGAGCGCGGCGGCGAGCGGGACGACGGCGACGGTGATCAGCGTGGCGAAGGAGAGCAGCGGCATCACCTTCTGGATCGCCCCGGCGCCGGGGGTGTCCGCCGTCCCGGTGTCGAGGGGCTGCGTGGCGAGCTGCCGCTTCGTACGCCGGAAGTTGAAGGCCGCGACGGCGGCGACGATCGCGAAGAGGACGAGATAGACCTGGCCGGCGGGCCCGAGGACACCGCCGTGGGCGAGGGCGTCGGCCCAGTGGTCGCCGAGCGGGGCGGCGAAGAGGGTGTGCCCGGCCATGCGGTCGCCGGAGAACAGGTGGTACATGAGGAAGAACGCGGGCGCCTGGAGGAGGCTCGGCAGGCAGCCGGCGAAGGGCGAGACCTTCTCCTTCGCGTGCAGCTCCATGACGGCCTTCTTGAGCCGCTCGGGATTCTTGGCGTGCTTGGCGCGCAGCTCGGCGAGTTGCGGGGCGATCCGGGTGCGGGCCTTCTGGCCGCGGGCGGCGGCCCGCGAGAGGGGGTGGACGGCGAGCCGTACGACCATCGTGAACAGAACGATCGCGGCGGCGGTGGATGCGGTGGCGAAGAGCGGCTGGAGCAGGTCGGCGAGCTGCTCGACCAGGGAGGCGAAAACGGACATGGGAGCCCTCCGAAGGGTCTCGTCGTGCCGGAAGAGGAAACGTCGGCATGACGGAACCGCGCAGGAGACCTCGGGTGTCGCTGCTCGCTACGCGGCCGTCGGGAGGGGACGGCCGGGTGCCCGGGGCCTGCGGCGCCCGGAGGCGTCGGGATCGCGCTGGGGCAGGAAGGCGGTACGCCGTTCACGGTCGCGGAGCGCGGTGCGGACCCGCGTACGGGGTACGGGCGGGGCGGCCGGGGCGCCGATGAGGGCGCAGACGACGGTGGTCGCGGCGAGGGCGACGGCGGCGGAGACGCCGGCACCGTCGGAGAGCAGGAGGTCGGCGAGGGCGAGCAGGAAGAAGACCGGTGCGAGCATGCGCAACGCGACGTCCCTGACCATCACCCCTCCTCCCCTCACTGCTGTCTCCACTGTCTCCAGCCGTTATACACGCTTGGCCCAGACGATGAGCCGGTACCGGGAGCTGAACTCGGGGGTGCAGGTGGTGAGGGTCAGGTAGGAACCAGGGGCGGAGTAGCCGTAGGAGGGCTTGACGAGGGAGCGCGGTACGGGCTGGATCACGCCGGTGTCGCGGGGCGCGGTCTGCGCCAGCACCTGGTCGACGACGTACTCGTACTCCCGCTCGCGGGTCTGGATGCGGATGACGTCGCCCTTGCGGAGCCTGTTGATGTACCGGAAGGGCTCGCCGTGGGTGTTGCGGTGCCCGGCGAGGGCGAAGTTGCCGGTCCGGCCGGGCCCGGCCGTGTCCGGGTAGTGGCCGACGTACCCGCGGTCGAGAACGGACCGCTTGGAGACGCCGCGGGCGATGGGGGCGGTGAGGCCGATGCGGGGGATGCGGATGATGGCGTACGCGGAGGAGGGCGGGCTCTCGCCGGGCCGGGCGGCCGGCGGAGGCGTGGTGGCCGCTTCCGTCTCCTCGGCGGGCACGTCGGGAACGACGGCCGGCGGTCCGGAGACGGACGGTGAAGGGCCGGCGGGCGGTGATCCGGCCCACTCCCGCTCCAGCACCCGCACCTGCTCACCGGCCTGGGCGCGGGCCTGCTGGTTGGTCCACCAGAGCTGGTGGACGACGAGGAGCATGAGGACGACCCCGCAGGTGACGACGGCCTCGGCGCACACCCACAGCACGCGCGCGGGCGTGCTCCGCACCCCGCGCGTCTGGACGACGACCGGCACCCGCTCACGCACCCTGTCCCGCACGCGGGGCACGATAAGCGCTGACGCGCCAACTCTCCAGGGCCGTACAGCAGTACGGTGTTCAGCATGCGCCCCGACACGCCTGCCGCCCACGCCACCGAAGCCGAGCGCCTGCTGCGCACCGCCGCGCTGTACCCCGAGGACAGGGAATCCCTGCTCCTGCGGGCGGCGGCGCACCTGGAACTGGCGGGCGACCGCGCGGCGGCGACGGCCCTGTACGACGACCTGCTGTCGCCGGACCCGGCGGACCCCCACCTGATCCGCGCCCTGAAGGCGGCGAACCTGTGGGAGTACGGCCACGAGGCGGAGGCGCGGGCGATCATCGAGGGCCTGCGCGCCTCGGCGCCGTCGGAGGCGGCGCCGTGGGAGATCGTGGTGGAGACGCTGGAGACCCACGACGAACTGGAACTGGCGGAGGCGATCGCGACGGAGGCGGCAACCCTCCTGTCCCCTGCCGCCGTCTCGGTGGACCTCCCCCACTCCACCCAGTCGCTCCTGGTGACCCGCCACCGGGTCCGCCGCATGCTGGCGCTCCCGCACGACGACTGGGACACCCTGGCGGACACCCTCCACAGGGCGGAGGTCCCCCTGGACGAGCTGCACGACCCGAAGCGCCTGTGGTCGCTGGGCTCGTCGGACCCGGCGGAACTCCAGGCGGAGATCACCCGCCTCCGCAGCGAACTGGGCTCCTACCGCACGGCCCTCTCGCGCCCCTTCCCGGTGGCGGTCCTCCACTGGCCGGAAGCGGAACTGGACGAGCTCCTGGCGTCGTACCCGGAACTGGAATCCGAGTACCCCACGTACCGCGCCCACCTCACGGACATCGAAGCCTCACTCCGAGAACTCGCCGCGGCGGGCACCCCCAACCTGGGCATCGTCCCGGCGACGGTCCCCTCCTACGAGGCCTTCGCCGCCTCGGAATCCTCCTCCCCCGCAAACGCGGACCTGCTCCCCCAATACGCCACCACCCTGGCAGCCCGAGGCCGCGCAACCCCCTGGCCCCCGGCCCGCGGCGCAGCCTGCTGGTGCGGGTCAGTGAAGGTGTACGGAGAATGCCACGGGGGCGAGGCGCAGGAGTAGGCCCGGGGCTGCACTCCTGCCTGGGCCCGGATCCGAGACACTTCTGTATCGTGCGGCGGCATACTCGACCGTGAGGGATCAGTTGACCGGCGACTCCGTATCCAAGCTTCCCGAAGGCTCGTGGGCTTCGAGCCCGGGGACCCGTCGGAGTATGCAGTCGAACAAAGGCCGCGACACCAAGCCCGAGCGGGCTCTACGAAGCGCAGCTCACGCCCTCGGCCTCCGATACCACGTCTCCGAGCGTCCGATTCCGGCCATCCGGAGGACCGCCGACCTTGTGTTCACCCGAGCACGTATCGCTGTGTTCCTAGACGGCTGCTTCTGGCATGTATGCCCTGAACATTTCACCGTCTCTCGGACTAATCCGGAATACTGGGCGGAGAAGGCCGAGAAGAACCGGGCGCGCGATCGCCAGACAGACAGGCTTCTCCAGGAAGCTGGATGGGCCGTTCTAAGGGTGTGGGAGCACGAGGACCCTCTTCAGGCGGCAGCCCGCCTGAAGGAGCTCTACGATCACCGAATCGCCACTCAACGTGGCAGAAACACGCGTTGAACGTCGGCGAATCCATCGTATTTCAGCCACGGATCGATCACTTCCGTACCAGTTGTGAGATCCATGCCCTTTTTCATGAGCCGCGGCACCCAATAATGTGTGACCTTGAACAAAGGTGACGTGCCGGCACTCTGCTCAGCAGATGCCCCCCACGACGTCGGAGCGCCCCTGGGTTCATTCGACTTCAAGCGCACGAGACAGGGGAGCGGTCACTGCCCATGACCGATGCATTCGACGGCATGTACGACACGTTCAAGGCTCTCCTGGACTCGTTCCCCCCTTCGGAAGCGGTCAAGCGACTGGAGCAGCTCGGCATCAGCGCGGAGATCATCCAGCAGATCCGAGAGCGCCACGAGCAGCAGACGGTACGCATCAAGGAGCTGGAGGAGCCGCACGCGGTCGTCCTCGGCAACCGCGACACCTGGTACACCGGGCCGCACGCCAAGGACAAGTGCTGGCCGGCGATCGTCGACACCCTTCGCAAAGACGGATGGCCGGAGGACCCCGCCATCAAGTCCTTGGACGATTCATCCACCCGCGTCGTCTCCTTGCTGAACCACCCCAAGGAGAAGTCCTACTCGACACGCGGGCTCGTCGTCGGCTACGTGCAGTCGGGCAAGACGACCAACTTCACATCCGTCATCGCCAAAGCGGCCGACCGAGGCTACAAACTCTTCATCGTTCTCGCCGGCGTCCACAACGGGCTGCGACGACAGACCCAGGCACGCCTGGTGCAACAGCTCGTCGAGCCGAACCCCGCGATGTGGTCGCAGTTGACGGGTCTCGACCGGGACTTCACTCCCCAGGAGAACCCCGCCTCCTACTTCGGCAAGAGCAACGGGACACGCGTGCTGTGCGTGGTCAAGAAGAACGCGACGGTGCTGCGCAAGCTCTTCCGGTGGCTTGAGGCGGCGTCCGACTACCTCAAGGACTGCCCGACGCTGATCATCGACGACGAGGCCGACCAGGCGACGGTGGCGACCAATTCAATCAATCCGCTGATCCTGAGCATCATGAGCACCCTTCCGAGGTGCGCCTACGTCGGGTACACCGCCTCGCCGTTCGCGAACCTGCTAATCGACCCGGGCGCAGAAGACCTCTATCCGAAGGACTTCGTAGTCAACCTGCCCAAACCTGAGGGGCACTTCGGCACCGAGGTCCTCTTCGGCCGCTACGCCCTCGACGGCGAGGACCCTGAACAGGTCGACGACGGCCACGACATGATTCGATCCGTACCCGAGGACGATGTGCCCTGTGTGCGCCCCATGACGAAGGCGGACGCCGAGGGATTCGAACCGGTCATCACGGACACTCTGCGGACGGCGATCGAATACTTCTGGCTGGCTACCGCGGCACGGCGTGTTCGCGGCACTGGAAACCAGCACAACACGATGTTGATCCACACCAGCGTCAAGACCACCGTGCACGACAGCTTCCGCAGACCGCTTGAGTACCTGCGTGATCACACCGCCGTGTCGCTGTCTGACAGCGCCCTCCTGCTTCGGCTGCGCAGTCTTTGGGATCGCGAGACCGCGCAGGTTCCGGCCGAGGAGTTCGGGGAGGCCAAGGTTCCGTTCGAGGCGCTGCTGCCTGAGCTGCCCGAGGTGCTCAAGAGCTGCCGCATCATCATGGACAACTCGACCAGCGAGTACCGCCTGGACTACGAGAACGGCCCGGTCACGGCGATCGCAGTGGGCGGCAATACCCTGTCTCGGGGCCTGACCCTCGAAGGCCTGTCGGTCAGCTACTTCGTTCGGGCCGTTTCGGCGTACGACACCCTGCTTCAGATGGGACGTTGGTTCGGCTTCCGGAACGGGTACGCCGACCTCCCTCGGATCTGGATGACGGACGAGCTGGCCGAGTGGTTCCGGCACCTCGCCACCGTCGAGACCGAGATGCGCCGCGACGTCGACATCTACATGACCGAGGACGAGACTCCGCTCACCTTCGCGGTACGTCTGCGGACGCACCCCGCCCTCCGCGTGACGGCGGCGGCCAAGATGCGTGATGCGGTGACGGCGGCGTCCTCCTACGGCGGCAAGCGGGTCCAGACCCACTACTTCCACACCGACAGAGAATGGCTGCGCGGAAACATCCTCGCCGCCCGTGGTCTGGTGGGTGCCTCCGTAGCGAACGCTGTTACGGCGGAGGAGAGGCCCTCGGAGGGCCGGTTCGTGTATCGCGACGTGCCCTACGACCTGGTCGTCGACTTCCTGTCCTCCTACCGATTCCACGAGCAGTCCCCAGAGAACGATGCCGACCTGCTGACGGGCTACATCCGGAAGCGGGTCGCGGCGGGATCGCTACGCCGGTGGAACATCGCAATCGTCGGCAACCCTCGCGGCGAGGACTTCGAATTCGCTCCCGGTGTCTCCGTGGGACGCAACGTTCGCGCGCGACTCTCCGTGCCGAATCCGACCCCGGGTCTCGCCGACATCAAGACCCTGATGAGCCGCCGAGACGCTGCGGTGGACCTCGACGGGGACGTCTCGAATCTGAAGGAGGAGGGCATCATGGAACGGCGTCGTGCCGAGCTTCCCGACACCGGCCTGCTGGTCCTCTACCCGATCGACAAGGTCTCGACGCCGAGCCCCTCGAAGCTGAGGCGTGAAGCGTTGAACGCCGAAGAGCATGTCATCGGCGTGGGCCTGGTCTTCCCGGCTCCTCTGTACGACAGCACCGTCGAGAAGTACATCTCGGCCGATCTATCGAAGATCCGCCTCGAGGACGAGGACTACAGCATCCTCGACAGCGACGACGCATGAGCGAGGTGATACTGCGGAATCTCGTCGAGGAACGCTGGGCCGCACTCGAGGCCGAACAGACCACGGGTGAGCGCCGCCTCCGTGTCTCTCACCTCCCGATCGTCGTCGAGCACGACAACCAGCTGGCGGTGGCCGTGGACCATGACGGGCACCGCCACGTCCTGGTACCGATACCGGCGAATCGCCGAGTGCGGCCCGGACTGGACGGGCCTGTGCTTCAGCTGCGCAAGCGTCCGCTGGAGGATGACGAGACGTACCAGACATACGCGGATCTTGCGTGCCTACGCAGCGATCTCAACGATCTCTTCACCGAGCTGTGTGTCGATGTCTTGGGCACGGCCGAAGGGCATCCGGAGAATCCGCTCAAGGCCCTCCACCATGTCCTCGACCGCTGGAAGGAGCTCTTCCGCACTCAGGGCAGTCCCCTGACCGGCGAGCAGCTCGCCGGCCTCTTCGGTGAACTCACCGTTCTCTGCCACCTGTTGGAAAGGGATCCGAGCGCGCATCGCCTATGGCTGGGACCTGAAAGCCATCGGCACGACTTCTCATCCGGTTCCACGGCCATAGAGGTCAAAGCCGGCACCACCACCGCGCGAAGGCCGCGCATCCACGGACTCGACCAGCTCGATCGACCGAACGACGGGGCGCTGACCCTCGTCTGGTTCCGCCTGCAGCCCATACCCAGCGGCTCTCTCGGCGTCTCCGTGGTCGAGCTCGTCGATCGGGCCCGAAGCCTCTGTGACGACGAGGGCTCGCTCCTCGAACTCCTCGCGACTGCCGGATACCGCTCTGCGGACGCCGACCGCTACCGCGGCGCGCGGTTCCTCATCGAAGAGGAGAGGTGGTACGAGGTGGGTCCCGGCTTTCCCGGCCTCACTACCAGGGCCCTCGTCGAGGCGGGGCTGTCGGTGTCCGTCCAGAACGTCGAGTACACGATCGATCTCTCCGGCGACGTCCCCGCTCCACTGACGGACGACGAGGTGTCAGGAGTAATCGACGACATCGTTCAGGAGGTGCGGTGATCGAGCCCCGCTGGTTCTCCCAGCCGTATCCGCCGGAGGGGGCAAGCGCCGCCGAAGGCATCCGTAATCAACTCGGTCGCCCTGAGCTCGACCTGCTCACCATCCTCGTGCGTGAGTCAGCTCAGAACAGCTGGGACGCCCGCTCCATGGCGTCCACAGATCCCGTCGACTACCGCATCGACGTGTCCACCGTCGGCCCAGCCCACATTGCCACGTGGCGCGAACTCCTCCTCGCGGGCGCACCGGCGAATGCGGACGAATTCCCACTGCGCGACACGATCAGGCATGGCTCGGTCCGACTCCTGTCCGTGTCAGACCGTGGGACCCGCGGGCTGGGGGGGCCGACCCGCGCCAACGACGCCGTAGGGAGCGATCGGGACTTCGTCTCGTTCATTCGCAACATCGGGGAGCCCCGTGACACGGCGCTGGGCGGTGGGACCTACGGCTTCGGCAAGGGCATCTTCTACCTGCTCTCGAAACCGGGGACGATTCTCGTCCACACGCGATGCCGCACTCCACACGGCTTCGAGACACGGCTCATCGGATGCACCCTCTGGAAGAGCCACGTGGCCGTTCAGAACGGGGCGAGCCGTCGTTTCACGGGTCGGCACTGGTGGGGCGACGCCTCCGGAGACGTTATCGAGCCGCTGATCGGGACGCAGGCGGACACAGTGGCGCGTCGCCTCGGGCTGAGACCGTTCGCCACCGATGAGACCGGCACGACCGTCGTCGTCATCGATCCGAGCCTGGACGAACTGGAGCCCTCCGAGGCCGCGGACTATCTGGCCGAGACCATCGCCTGGCATCTCTGGCCCAAGATGATCTCCACCGACGGCGGCAACCCCGCCATGCAATTCTCCGTCACGTGCGACGGAGTCGACCACCCGGTCCCGGACCCGCGGGAGACCGCCCCCCTCGACATGTTCGTCTCCGCCTATGAGGCGTTGAACGGGCCCGACGGTCGCAGCCTGGAGTGCCTCAGACCCAAGCGTCTTCTCGGTCGCTTCGGGGTGGTGAAGCGCATTCGGCCACCCCTGGAGCCAAGCCGCGCGGGACGCATGCTGAACATCGAGACCCTCGTTCATCACGTCTGTCTGATGCGTCCGGCCGAGCTGGTGGTGACCTACCGGCCGGGCCCGAAACCTCCGAGCCAGAACCATGCATACGCGGGGGTTTTCCGGGCTGACGAGTCCATGGACGACGTGTACGCCAAGGCCGAGCCTCCCACGCACGACGCCTGGAATCCGCAATCGCTGGAGCGCCCTGAGAGCACGTTCGTCCACACGACGTTCCGCCGCATCGACGAAGCGCTCGATCAGCTGCTCGCGCTCGGCGGAGTCGCTCGCCCCGGTGCACGCAGCGTGGCACTGGGAGCGGCAAGCACACTGTTCTCGGGGCTGGTCGGTGGCGCCTGGGGCGTAGGCGGAGCAACCGCCTACGCCAAGCCTGGGAGCACTGCCACACGCTCTGGCGCGCAGGAGGCCTCAGGGAGGAGAAGGGGAGCAACGGCATCGCCCGGCGGAGACTCCCACAGCGCCGCGTCAGGGCGGGGCGCGGAAACCGCTCGCGAGACCTGGAATACCAGCGGCGAAGGCTTCGACTTCGCGGACACCAATGAGATAGCCGTCCCCGGACGCCGCAGGCGGCCGCGAGTCCAGTATGTCGGCGATCCCTACTACGACGATCGCGGCGACCTGACGGTGCTCGTTCAGGAGTTCCGCCTGCCCGTGCCCATATCGCAGCGGGTCCATGCGGACTTGGCCGTGGCGCTGCCCGGAGCCGGCGGCCGCGAGACGGATCCGCCGATCGGGGCGCAGATGCCGACGCTCGTGGGCTGGGAGGACGTCGACGGGCGCCTGCATACGTCGGAGACCTGTGTGATCGACGGAGGCGAATCCGTCTGGCGCGCCATTGTGCGACCCGCGCCGGACACGATGACCGAGATCGGCATCAGAGTGGAGGCGGTGAGCACACCATGAGCCGGCGTGTTCTTCCGTACCGCAGCCCGTCCGAAGACGTCGTCGCTGCCGAACCGTGGCGGCTCGTCGTCGACGACGGCGAAGTACCCCTGCCCGAGGCACTACCGCATTGGGATTACCGCATGGACCTGGCTCTCCGGAGGACCGTTCGTGTCGACCTCGATCGCGTTCGTGCCCAGTGCGGACTTCCTGAGGAGACCGTGCTGATGCTGGCCACCGTGTGGACGGCCAGCGGCTCGAATCTGAGCGGCCCGGGACACCGGACGCGACTCTCCGACCGCGGCGTCTGCGTTGTCGAACTGGAGGTTCGACTGCCTGGAGCCGACCTCGGCGGACTCCTCGTCCTCGACACGGCTCTGGTTCTCGCCGAACGTCGGAGCGACGGCCGGCCGTCATCCCCCCGTCGTGCGGGCTCCGTCCTGTGGAGCGAACGGGAATCGGTTCGCCTTCAGGGCGACGCACCGCAGTTCCCCATGGCCGTGATCGACTTCGCCAATACGTCTTTTCCGGACGGCGCGGCCTGGCATCTACAGATCAGCGGCGGCCTGGAGAGCGCCACCATGGGTTCCCTTCTGCTTCTGGTCAACGAACAGAACAAGGTCACCACTGCGGCATTCGAGAACGCCCACAAGCCGCGTGCTGTCGACCAGGTCGTGCTCTCTGCGGTGTACGCGGACGCGGCTCGCATCATGATCGAATACGCCCTCTCTCACGAGGACTTCTCAGAGGAGTCCGACTACGCCGAGGACTCCCTCGGCGCCACGCTGCTGAGTCTGTTCGACCAGCTCTTCCCGGACCAGTCCATAACCGACGTCCGGCTGCGCCGTCTGCAGTCACCGGCGATCTTCGCCTCGGACCTTCAGGCCGCCGTCAAGATCTTCGAGGTGTCGTGATGAGCCTTCTGTATCCGCGCCTGCTGCCCCAGCAGGCCAGGCAGCTCTACGAGGAGTACAGGGATCTCTCGATCCCCGAACTCACCAATCGGGTGTCCTACACACATCCGTCGGCGGTATACGTCGCCACCGGCGGCGACAGGGTTTCGACGGAGCGACTCAAAGAGCTGCGCCGGGCCGTCGTCGAGCTCGCCGAACGCTCGGGCTTCCCTCACTCGTCCGACCGTGCTCGCAATGCCGAATTCGATCTCGGGCTGGCCGCGCTCCTGCATGCAGAGATGGGGATGGTCCCTGCTGAGGCGGCCTCCCGAGACGCATGGGCTTTCCTCGCGATCGCCGTTCTCCCCGATGTCGCGTACTGGCGCTATCCGCATCCCCCGCGGGACCGCGTCCTAGGGACGGATCTCACCCGGCACGTCTTCGGCCGCCTCTGGTGGCGGGGGCAACTGGTGCGCTCGTCTGACGCGTCGGATCCGTACGGCGCCCTCAAGATCCTCGGCGAGGCCGCCTTCGATCAGATCTATGCACGCCGTGCCGCTCTGGGCGGCAGTCCGCACATGGTGCGTGCCATTCTCCGCGTCTGGAACGACCTCGACCTTCAGGGGCTGAACGAGCGCGAGACATTCCGCGACTTCCTCAAGCGGCTGCTTCGGCTCGCCCCCTTCGTGCTCTTCGACGGCATCGAAGACGGCGACCTGGACGACGAGCTTCGCGCCGTGGCGCAGGAGTCCGTCGACGCTCAACGCCCTGCTCCTGCTCCTGCGACGAAGGTCCGGTTCAAGTCGATGGAGATCTGCGCCGGAGCAGGGGCCCAGGCGCTGGGGCTCGAGCTGGCGGGCTTCGACCCGTTGCTCCTCATCGACAGCAAGGCCGATGCGTGCTTCACCATCGACCTCAACCGCCCCGGCTGGGATGTCGTCTGCATGGATGTCGTGCAGTTCCATGCCGATATGCGTCCGGACGTCTTCGGCGTCGATCTTCTGAGCGGCGGATTGCCCCGTGTGAAATCGCCGGCCACTGTAGGACGCGCTGAAGACTCGGAGGAACGGCGGGTCCTTAGAGCTGCGGTCGAGTTGGCATGCTCGATCAAGCCGAAGGCCGTGCTTCTGGAGAACGTGCCGGATCTGGTGGAGAGTCCCGCCTTCGAGGCGGACCGCGCCTGGATCGAGACGGAGCTGAACAGCGCGGGCTACCGCTCGAGCTGGCAAGTCCTCAACGCTTCGCACTACGGCGTTCCGCAGAATCGGAGCAGCGGCTTCTTGATCGCGCTGCGAGAGCCCTACTTCTCACGTTTCCAGTGGCCAGATGGGCACGAAACCGCACCGCCGACAGTCGGTGCGGTGCTCGGCCCCTCGATGGCCTCACACGGCTGGCCGGGCGCGGAACAGTGGAGCAAGAACGCCGATCGCATCGCGCCGGCTTTGGTCGGTGGTTCCGATCGCCGTGGGGGTGCCGATCTCGGGCCCACCGGCAGCAAGAAGGCGTGGGCCTCTCTGGGAGTGAACGGAAACAGTCTTGGCGACGAGCCGCCGAGCCCCGACTTCCCGGCCGACGATCATCCCAAGCTGACGGTCGAGCAGGCCGCGATGATCCAGTCGTTTCCCACCGACTGGAACTTCTCTGGCGGCAAGACGTCCAGGTACCGTCAGATCGGTCACGCCATGCCGCCTCCTTTGGCAACGGCGGTCGGACTTGCCATCGCAGCGGCTCTACGAAGCTAAGATCGCACCATGCGTGCGTCCCGTCCCACCTCCCCTGGGCCCATCACCGTCCTGGACCTCTTTGCCGGCTGCGGCGGCTTCACCCAGGGGTTCCACGAGTTCAGGCCGGACGGGATGGCCGAGGACGGGCCCGTCTTCCACAGTGTCGCGGCGGTCGAGCACAACAAGGCGGCGGCTGCCACATACGCGATGAACTTCGGCAGTGGTCGACCCGACAAGAGCCTTCCTGAGGCTCTCGTCTACTTCGGCGACATCGAGGAGTGGAAGCCGACGAAGGAGACTCTTCACGCGGATGTCATCGTCGGAGGACCCCCGTGCCAGGGGTTCTCCGCATTGAATCGCAAGAAGAAGGGCAGTGAGCGCAACCGCCTTTGGGAGGAATACGTCCGCATCGTCGCGGAAGTCCGACCGAAGGTCTTCGTCATCGAGAACGTCGACCGCTTCCTCAAGTCGGATGAATTCCAGAATCTGCTGAACGAGGTGCGCCCAGGGGGGATCCTCGCGGACTACCGGCTCGTCGACCCTCCGGGACACCAGCCGTCCGATACCGAGGAAGACAAGACCCGCCGCTACCTCCTCAACTCCGCGGACTACGGGGCGGTTCAAGCGCGACGTCGCGCGATTGTCATCGGCGTGCGCCGCGATATCGAGGGCGGCCACTCGATGACCTACCCGCCTCAGACCCATTTCCGCCCCCCAAAGAAGACAATCGAAACGCCCGCCCAGCCGCTCGACGGATTCGCGGGAAGCGTCCAATACTGGAACGCCGTTGACAGCGTATTCGCGGAATCGGCGAAGATCCCTCTCAGGGGAACCGAGCTTCCCGACACCAAGGATCACATCGCCGAGGTGGATTCTGTCGTACCGGGAGTCTTCGAAACCAACGACCTTCACATCCGCCGCAACCCTGAGATCCTTTCACTCGCTCGCTACGGCGCGATTCCGCCTGGCGGGAACCGGAAGGATCTGCGCGACAAGTGGTTCACCCTGAACGAAGTCGGAAAAATCAAGTACTTCAAGGAACCGAATCCGCCGGGAGTGACAACTCCTGTGAGGCGACTGTCCACTGATAGCTGGGATAGTCACAACACCGGCTCAGGAGACGTCATGGGACGTCTCCGCCTTGGAGAGCCGTCCGTCACGATCAGAACCGAGTTCTTCAAGCCCGAGAAGGGCCGGTATCTGCATCCTGAAAAGGACCGCCCGATCACTCACTTCGAAGCTGCCCGCATTCAAGGATTCCCTCGCGTATTCCGCTGGTGCGGTTCCAAGACGGAAATCGCCATGCAGATCGGGAACGCGGTTCCGATTCCCCTCGGCAGAGCAATAGCGTCCGCCATCTACTCCTTCCTGCGCGGCTGACATCTGGCCAGGGCGTCGTCCGGCTAGCAGGGGCAGGGCACGGCCACACATGGGCGCCGCACCGCTCGGGCCTTCCGCTCTTTCATGCGCCGGCCCGGGCAGCGTCCCGCCCCTGAGTGTGGTGCCGCCACCCGCCAGCATGCTCTGTCAGCGTGAGCTTCTCAGGGTCTTCGGCATCCCAGGTGTCGCCCCCGCCCCAGACATGGCGAAGGCCGCATACAGACAGAGCCGCCGCGGGCATTTCACATGCTGGTGCCCTCGTCGCCCACCCGGGGCTTGACATCATTCACGCGTTTCCCTCGCTGAGCTCGGCCCAGACCTGCTTGCCCCATTGATACAGCTCGGTTCCCCACTCGTCCGTAAGCGTGTCGACCAGGATCAACCCCCTCCCCCGGAGCTGGTCGTCACTGAAGTCCGCGCCCAGGATCGGGAGGGTCCTTGAGCGGTCGACCACCCCCACGCGAACCCCATTCGTGGAAGGCCGAGAGACGATCACTCTGATCGACGGGAGTCGACTGTGGGCGACCGCGTTGGAGACCAGCTCAGTGATCACGATCGAGGCATCCTCGGCCAACGAATCCAGGTCCCAGAGGACCAGTGCTGTGCGAACCAGACGGCGAGCGACTCCAGCGCTCCGCGCCTCGCGGGGGAGGGTCTGGGAGTAGGCGGGGTGGCCTGTGGGACGAGACGTGGCAGTCGCAGCGTCCATCAAGGCGGGTGGAGGGGGTACGGGCCTCTCGCTCGCTCGCGTTACCTGCTTGGGTCGCGAAGGAAGACGAGTCGGTGTCGTAGATGACGAGCCGGGCTCTCGGCCCTCCTCGTCACCCACGTGGCTGAAAGTCACCAGTTGCCCTCCCATTGTTGTCGGTTGGTGGTTTCCTGTCCTCTCAGCGAACCGTGATTCGCGATGGGCGGGCATCCCCGCTCGGGCTCCGATGCCGTCAAACCCGTCAAAGATTGTTCTCTGGTGAACAGGGGCGCAGCATGGCGCGTAGGAACGACGAACTGGCAGCGGTGATCGCGGAGACGGGCTGGTCACAACCCGTGGTGGCCGCTGCAGTCGTGCGTGTCGCGGCAGAGGCCGGCGTCGACGAACTCCTCACCGTCAAGCGCTCACACATCGCCATGTGGGTCGCCGGAACCCGACCCCGGGGCCGGGCCGCCGGCATCCTGCGCGAAACTCTGTCGCGGCGGTTGGGGTGTCCCGTCACACTCGCGGAGATCGGCCTCGCGGAAAACAACTCGGACACGGCCACCGAGTCCGAGTGGGACACCGACACGCTGACGACTCTGGTCAACCTGGGGAGAAACAGCATGGACCGCGAACGCCGCCAACTCCTCACCGGCGCCGCCGTCTACTCCGTCGGCGGATTGGTGCTGCCCCGAGATCCGTGGTGGGACGAAGCTCCGCGGCGGGCACGATCCCGCGCGATGGACCCGAACCGGAGAGTCGGCGAGACCGAAGTGCGGGCCGTTCGCGAGATGACCGAGTTCTTCGCCCGGCGCGATCAACGGCACGGTGGTGTCGACGGACGAACCGCCCTCCACCAGTACATCGTCGACGATGTCGCCCGGTACGTCAGCGGAGTCTTCAGCAGTGAAAAGTCGCGTCGGTCGCTGTATTCGGCGGCAGCCGAAGCGGTGTACGTTGCCGGCTGGATGAGCTTCGACGCCTCTCAACACGAGTCCGCACGACACTACTTCACCCTCGCGCTCAAGCTTGCCGCCGAAGCCGACGACGCTCCCCTCGCCGGGCACGTCCTGCGAGCGATGGCCCATCAGGCCATAGACCTGGGACATGCCAGGGAGGCCTTGAACCTCGCCACCGCCTCCGTCGAACGCAAAAGGTACGCCCATTCCACTCCGCGCGAACGAGCTCTGATCGGGGTCGTGCGTGCGCGGGCGCTGGCCGTGGACGGCCAGAGGGGCAGCGCCATCGCCGCGATCAAGCGAGCCGAGACCGACCTCGACCAGGCCGTAGCGGGCGACGACGAACCTCAGCGGGTCTGGTTCTTCCAGGAAGCGTCCCTGGCCCATGAAACCGCTCGCGCGCTGTGGGCTTTGGGCGACCTCGACGGTGCCCTGCGCCACTTCCGTTCCAGTGTTCGACACCGAAGGACGGACTCCTTCAGCCGAACCCACGCTGTCACGCTCGGCTACATGGGCACAGTCCAGGCTGGGCAGGGGAACATCGATGCGGCATGCCAAACGTGGTCACGCGCTCTGGATGCCATGGACAGTGTTCAGTCCGGCAGGGCTCGGGAAGCAGTCGTCACCATGCGAACGACCCTGTCCCCGTTCCGCAATCGCGGAATCTCCTCTGCCACCGAGGTGGACGAGCGAGCCCGGCTCACCCTCCGACGAGTAACCTGACGTCGTCGAATCCTCACCGACAAGTGGCTTTTCCTATAAGGGAGAAGGGGAGAACCATGCCTGAACAGGTCATCGAGGTGCCGGTCATCGCCGACGTGGTCGGGGGCCATACCGGACGGCTCGACGATTTCAAGGGCGGCATGGAATCGGTCATCCGCCTGCGGCCTGAATTTCCCGTGGAGACCCTTCAGGGCATCGAGCAGTTCTCTCACCTCCAGGTCACCTGGTTCTTCAACCTCGGATCCCCGAATGATGTCGCGCTCCATGCCCGCAGCCCCCGCGACAACCCCGCATGGCCAGCGACTGGCACCTTCGTTCACCACAACCATCGGCGTCCAGCGCGGCTGGCTACTTCCTTTCCGAGACTCCTCAAGGTCGACGGACGCGACCTGCACGTCGTGGACCTCGACGCCGACGACGGCACTCAGATCGTCGATCTTGTCGCGGTGTTCCAGGAAATGCTGCCTCGCGGGTCCGTGACCCAGCCGACGTGGCCAGGCGAGATGCTCACGGACTACTGGCGAGACGCCTCCGAACGCTGAGGTGGCGTGGCCGGGAGACGGCGGTTCGCCATCCACCTGGCTTCAGGCGAGGTCGGCCCGTTGGGCTGGTCGGGAGGATGGGTCTCGGGTGGGACCGCCCTCTTTCCGAGAGGTGGGCGCAGCCCACCGCGCAACGACGCCACCGCAGGGAGCGCCCTTGACCCGATGCCGGAGGCCGCCACCCCCGGAACAAGGGCGGCCGCACTCGAGGCAGAGCCGGCCCCGGGGCCTGTCGAGCCTGGCCTTCACCCACACGAGCGCTCTTCACTCAGCGCGCCCACCTGGACACATTCCGTGCGATATGTTCGCACGAAACGGCCCTCGCCATGGTTGGCGCCATCGCGAGGGCCTGAACCACTAGTGGAATCGGACTCCACCGTGATCTACCGGCACTTTAACGCGCCCTCTCGTGCCTTCAGTCAGTTCTCGCACGAGATCATTCGGCATCCTCGCCTCACTTCCGACGCCGTTCGACTCCTGACCTGGCAACTCTCCCTCCCCCGGGACGCGCACGAGTCCCTTTCCGCGACCGCCCAACGTGCCCGGATCGGGGGATGCGCCTTCACCCGCGCCAAGCGACAGCTCAAGGAAGAGGGATTCCTGCATGAACGGCGAATTCAGGGACCCGGTGGGCGGTGGGCCACCCAACAGTTAGTCTCCAGTACCCCGTTGACGTCTGGTGAGGCCACCAAGCTCCTCGCTCAGACACCGCACCTCACCTGCACGGACCACGTAACCCCGCAGGTCGTACCGAGTCCCCGGAATCCGGCCGCCGGTCAGCCGGCCTCCCCGTCGACCGACGGTCATCCAAATGAACACCAGAGGCAAGACACCTCCAACCTTCCGGCCGAGCCGACCGAGGCCGTCGACGAGCCCGCGCCTGCTGACGGAGCGCCCACCGACCCCCACATCGAGGAGGCCCGCGCCCTCGTCGGGGCGCTGCATCTCCTCTCCCCCGCCCTGCGGCACATCCCGCCCGGCATGCGCGGCGAACTCGCCCACCTCGCCGCCCGTTGGCTCGACGCCGGGCACTCGCCCGCCGACGTCCACGAGCACGTCCTACGCGGCCTGCCCGGCGTCGGGACGCCCGTTCACCGACCCGGTGGGCTCGTCCGCTATCTCCTCCGCGATGTCCCACCCCGCGCTCTGCCGACCACGCCCACACCTGCCCCCACACGGATCCGACTCTCCATCCGCCTCGAAGGCACCCGCGAGTGCACCGGCCACCACACCCAGCCCATGCTGTTCCGGCCGCTCGCCGACGAGACCCTGTGCGCCGCATGCGCAACGCCTACTCGTGACGAGCCGATGTCGGTGCCTGACGGGGAGCGCATCCGCACCCCCTCGTAGGCTCGAAGGGCAACCCGCCCGACCGAAAGGCCCCCTCATGCCCCGCATCCCCTCCCCCGCCATAGCCGCCGCCGGGCTCGTCGGTGGGTACGCCGTCGCTCGGTGGACCAAGAAGCGGCCGCTCGGGGGCGTCGTGCTCGCCGCCGCCGGGGGGCTCGCCGCGCGGGAGTGGCAGCAGGCCGCCGGCGGGAAGGCCGCCGCCGCGCTCACCGGGGCGTACGTCGCCGCGTTCGCCGGGTCGCACCCGCTCGCGAAGAAGGTCGGCGCCTGGCCCGCCGTGTTCTCCGTGGCCGGGGCCATGGCCGGCGCCTCCTGGGCCGTCACCCGGAACAAGGGCTGAATTCGGGAGAGCGCTGAACGCCCCGTCCCTCCCCCGCGTATTACTCGGTGCCCTCCCCATGAGCGCTGGGCGGGCGGGTCCCCTACCCCCTGGCCCGCCCAGCGCGTGGCCCACCGGTGCGCCCCGAACCCTCACTCACAGCGGGGCCACCGGTGCCGCACACCGATGACTTCAGCCGCCCAGCGCGGTGCTACCCATACGCGACCTCAGCCGCCCAGCGCCGCGCCACCCATGCCCACCCCCACACCCGACCTCAGCCCCCCAGTGCGTGGCTCACCGTGTAGATCAGCAGGCCCGCCAGCGCGCCCACCACCGTGCCGTTGATGCGGATGAACTGGAGGTCCCGGCCGATGTTCGCCTCGATCTTCTTCGAGGTCTGGTCCGCGTCCCAGCTCGCCACCGTGTCGCTGATCAGCGACGTGATCTCCGTGCGGTACGTCGTCACCACATAGGCCGCCGCGTCCTCCGCCCACCCCTCGACCTTCGTCTGCAGGCGGTTGTCCGTCACCAGCCGGCCGCCCAGGGAGATCAGCGACGCCCGCGCCCGCAGACGGAGCTGGCTGCGCTCGTCCTCGGCCGCCGCGATGATCATGCCGCGTACCGACGCCCACGCCGAGGCGATGATGTCCTGCACCTCCGGACGTGCAAGGAGCTCGCCCTTCAGGCGTTCCACCCGCGCCCTGGTCTCCGTGTCGCCCTGGAGGTCGGCCGCGAAGTCCGTCAGGAAGCGGTCGATCGCGCCGCGCGCCGGGTGCCCCGGCATGTCCCGCATCTCCGTGACGAAGCGCAGCAGCTCCTTGTAGACCCGCTCACCCACCTTGCGGTCCACGAATCGGGGCGTCCAGCCCGGCGCGCCGCCCTGGACCGCGTCCATCACCGAGTCCGCGTGGAAGACGAGCCAGTCGTGCGCCCGCGTGCACACCAGGTCCACCGCCCGGCGGTGCGCTCCGTCCGTGACGATCTTCTCCAGCGTCTTGCCGATGCCCGGCGCGACCTCCGCCGCCTCCGCCCGCCGCGTGATCGCCTCGCCGACCACCGCCTGGACGTCCGCGTCCCGAAGCACCGTCAGGGCGCCCCGGAGCGCCGTCGACAGTTCACGCGTCACCCGGTCCGCGTGGTCCGGCTCCGCCAGCCACGCCCCCAGGCGGCCCGCGATGCCCAGCGCCTGCAGCCGTCCCCGTACGACGTCCGCCGACAGGAAGTTCTCGCCGACGAACGAGCCCAGCGTGGTCCCCAGCTGGTCCTTCTTCGTCGGGATGATCGCCGTGTGCGGGATCGGCAGCCCCAGCGGGCGCCGGAACAGCGCCGTCACCGCGAACCAGTCCGCCAGCGCGCCGACCATGCCGGCCTCCGCCGCGGCCGCCACGTACCCGGCCCAGGCCCCCCACCCCGCGTTCTCCGCCCAGGTCGCCAGGGCGTAGATCACCGCGACCAGGACGAGAAGGCCCGTGGCGAAGGCCTTCATGCGGCGCACCCCGCGGTGCCGCTCCGCGTCCGCCGCCGTGTACGCGAACGCCACCAGCGGCCGTCGCGCCTCGCGCACGGCTGTGCGCGCAGCCGGACGCGCCGGACCGCTCTCGCCCCCCGCCGCGCTGCCGCTCTCGCCCCCCGCCGCGCTACCGGGCTCGTCACCCGCCGCGCTGCCGGGCTCGCGCCTCATGTCGCTCATCACCCCACCTCCCTACATCAGGGACTTCCCGGGCGCACCTCAAGTTCCCGATCCCCGTACATCTTCGCGATCACGGCCTCGATGTCCGGTTCCCGCACCGAGAGGTCCACCAGGGGGTACGCCTGCGCAACCTCGGCCACCAGCGGTGCCGCCGACGCCGAGGCGGGGAAGGCGAGGACCTGCCGCACCCCGCCGCCCTCCGACCGTACGAAACGCGCGCCCGGGAGCTCGATCGGCGGCATCTCCCGTGCGAGGTCCACCACCAGCTGACGTTCGCTCGCCCCTATCTCGTGCAGGCCCGCCAGCTCCCCGTCGTACATCAGCCGCCCGTGGTCGATCACCATCACACGCCTGCACAGCTGCTCGATGTCCGTCAGGTCGTGGGTCGTCAGCAGGACCGTCGTGCCCCGCGAGGCGTTGAGCTCGCGCAGGAACTCCCGTACCCGCGCCTTCGACACCACGTCGAGGCCGATCGTCGGCTCGTCCAGGTACAGCACGTCCGGGTCGTGCAGCAGCGCCGCCGCGATGTCGCCGCGCATCCGCTGACCCAGGGAGAGCTGCCGTACGGGTACGTCGAGCAGCTCGCCCAGTTCGAGCAGGTCCACGCAGCGGGCGAGATTGGCGGCGAACCGCTCGTCCGGGATCCGGTACATCCGGTGCATCAGCCGGTACGAGTCCATCAGCGGCAGGTCCCACCAGAGCGTCGTCCGCTGCCCGAACACCACCCCGATCCGCTGCGCGAGCCGCGTCCGCTCCCGCGCCGGGTCGATCCCCGCGACCCGCAGCCGGCCCCCGCTCGGGGTGAGGATGCCCGTCAGCATCTTGATCGTGGTCGACTTCCCCGCACCGTTCGGGCCGATGTAGCCGACCATCTCGCCGCGCTCCACGCCGAAGGAGATCCCGTCGACCGCCCGCACCTCACGCTTCTCGCGGCGCAGCAGCCCCGCCCGCCTGCGGACGGTGAAGACCTTCTCCACACCGTCCAGCTCGATGAAGGCCATGCCTCAGCTCCCTGTGCTTCGATACGAACGGAGTCCGGCGCGCCACGCCCACCCCGCGAGGACGCACGCCACGAGCGCCACCAGCGGCGACGCGAACGCCAGCGCGGACGGCACGCCGGCCGGAGCGGGCCGCCCCAGCACGTACAGCGCCGGCAGCCAGCTCACGAACGCCAGCGGTACGACGTACACGACACCCCGCACGAGGTCCTGCGCGAAGATCACCGGCGGGTACTGCAGGAGCGTGTTGCCGCCGTACGTGAACGCGTTGGTCACCTCCGCCGCGTCCTGCGCCCAGAACAGCACCGACGCCCCCACCACCATCACCGCGGCGAAGATCACCGCGCCGCTCACCACCATCACCGGCAGGAGCAGCACCTTCACCGCCGTCCACTCCACGTCCAGCACGACGAGCGCCCAGACCAGTACGAACAGCCCCTGCGCCACCCGGCCGAGCCGCCGTAGCGCGAACTTGTCCGCCGCCACCTGGGCGAGCACCGGCGCCGGCCGCATCAGGAACATGTCGAGCGAACCGTCCCGCACCCGCCGGCCCATCCGCTGGAGCGAGCCCATCGTCAGGTCCGCGATCCCGAAAGAGGTGCCGGCCGTCCCGTACAGGAACGCGACCTCGGCGAAGGAGAAGCCGCCGAGGCCCTGCACCTGACCGAACATCAGCAGGATGACGACGAAGTCGAAGAACGTGACGCAGAAGGAGGTGAAGAGGGTCAGGGCGAAGGACGCGCGGTACGTCATCGTCGAACGGATCCACATCCCGGCGACCATCCGGTACGTACGCCAGGCCTCCCGCGGCGCGGACGTGGCCGGGGCCGGGGCCGGGGCCTCGGTCGTCGTGAACTCACCCACCCTGCACCACCACCTTCCGCGTCGCCAGCGACTGCGCCAGCCGCCCCGCGAGCAGCAGCGCCACCGCCCAGCTGAGCTGGAAGCCGTACGCCCCGAGGAGTCCCCACCCCTCGTACCGCTCCAGATACACGTCCGCCGGGATCTGGAGCATCGACGCCCACGGCAGCATCCGCGCCACCTCGCCCAGCGCGCCCGGGAAGACGTTCAGCGGCAGCAGCATCCCGGAGAAGAACAGCCCGCCCAGCCAGGCCACCTGCACCACCCCCTGACCGTCCATCAGCCAGAACGCGGACATCGCGACCAGGTACCAGATCGCGAAACCGACCGTCGCCCCCAGCGCGATCGCCAGCAGGAACGCGAGCCAGGTCGACGGCCGCGACGGCAGCCGGAAGTCGAAGGCGAGCGCCCCGACCGCCATCGGCACCACCCCGCGGCCGAGCAGTTGAAAGGCGCAGCGGCCCGCGTTGGCCGAGAACCACCAGGCCTGGAGGTCCGCCGGACGGTAGAGGTCGACGGCGATGTCACCCGTACGGATACGCTCGATCAGCTCGTCCTCGAACCCGCCGCCCATCATCCCGCACACCGCGATCAGCCCCTGGCCGATCCACACATAGGCGAGTGCGTCCGCCATGTCGTAGCCACCCAGGTGGGGCCGCTCGTCCCACAGGGCCATATAGGTGTACGCCAGGATGAACCCGAAGACGGTGTTGGTGAACAACCCCGCCGCCGTCGCCATCCGGTACGTGGCATGGCGCCGGAAGCCACCCGCGGCCACCGTCGCGTACAGCCGCAGCATCTCGCGTCGCCCTTCTCGCAGCACCGACTCACACCAAAGCGCACGACCCTAGCCGCCCGCGCTCCGCCACCGCGAGTGCTTTTCGAGTCGCATTCCTCAGGTTCTGTCCCGTTACGTGCACTATGGGGAAGGTCATGCCTCCTTCATCCGGTACGGGAGTTCCAGACATGCGCGACGACCAGCCAGCCCCTCCACACCGGCCCGGCTGGACGCCGAGGGATCCCACCGTCCCCGCCACACCGCCACCCGCGCCCCCCGCGGCCGCCGCACCCCCCGGCGCCTCCGGGCGCGCGCGGCGCTCGCGCCCCCGGCGCATCCTGCGGGCGCTGTTCCGCACCGCCCTCATCGGCACCCTGCTGCTCGCCGCCGCGTTCGTCGCCGGGTACCTTCTCGTCGACATCCCGCCCGCGAACGCCACGGCGACCGCCCAGTCCAACGTGTACCTCTACAGCGACGGCAGCCAGATCGCCCGCGACGGCGAGGTCAACCGCGAGAACGTACGCCTCGCGCACATCCCCCTCACCGTCCAGCACGCCGTACTCGCCGCCGAGGACCGCGACTTCTCCTCCGCACGCGCCGTCGACCCCAAGGCCATGGTCCGCGCCGCATGGAACACCCTCACCGGCAAGGGCCGTCAGTCCGGCTCCACCATCACCCAGCAGTACGTCAAGAACTACTACCTGGGCCAGGAACAGACCGTCACCCGCAAGGTGAAGGAGTTCTTCATCGCGATCAAACTCAACCGCGAGAAGAGCAAGGACGAGATCCTCGAGGGATATCTGAACACCAGTTACTTCGGCCGCAACGCCTACGGGATCCAGGCCGCCGCCCGCGCCTACTACGGCAAGGAGGCCGCCGAACTCGACACCGGCGAAGGCGCCTACCTCGCCTCGCTCCTCAACGCCCCCAGCGCCTACGACGTCGCCACCCACCCCGAGAACCGGGCCCGCGCGCTCGCCCGCTGGAACTACGTCCTGGACGGCATGGTCAAGGAGCGGTGGCTCTCCCGCACCGACCGCGCCAGCGCCTCCTTCCCCACACCCCAGACCGCCCGCCCCGCCACCGGACTCTCCGGACAGCGCGGCTACATCGTCCAGGCCGTCGAGGACTACCTCACCGCCAACGGCGTCCTCGACGAGAACACCCTCGCCGGCGGCGGCTACCGCATCACCACCACCCTGGAGAAGGAGAAGCAGGACGCCTTCGTCACCGCCGTCGACGACAAGGTCATGTCCCGGATCGACCCCACGAGCAACCCCGTCGACCGGTACGTACGGGTCGGCGGCGCGTCGATCGAACCGTCCACCGGCCGCGTCGTCGCCATGTACGGCGGCATCGACTACACCCGGCAGTACGTCAACAACGCCACCCGGCGCGACTACCAGGTCGGCTCCACCTTCAAGCCCTTCGTCCTCACCGCCGCGATCGAACACACCTCGCTCACCCAGGACGGCGAGCCGATCACCCCGAACACCTTCTACGACGGCGCCGACAAGCGCCCCGTGGAAGGCTGGCACGGCGCCCACTACGCACCCGCCAACGAGGACGACGCCTCGTACGGCCCCATCACCGTCCGCACCGCGACCGACGACTCGGTCAACACCGTGTACGCGCAGATGGCCGTGGACGTCGGGCCCGCGAGGGTCAAGGAGACCGCCGTCGCCCTCGGCCTGCCCGCCCGCACCCCCGACCTCAACGGCTCCCCCTCCATCGCCCTGGGCCCCGCCACCGCGAGCGCCCTCGACATGGCCGAGGCCTACGCCACCCTCGCCAACCACGGCCGCCACGGCACGTACACGCTCGTCGAGCGCATCACCAAGGACGGCCAGGACCTGAACCTGCCGTCCTCCGACCCCCGCCAGGTGGTCAGCAGGGAAGCCGCCGACACGACGACGCACGTCCTGCGGAGCGTCGTGGAGAGCGGTACGGGAACGGCGGCGCTGGCCGCCGGACGCCCTGCCGCCGGCAAGACGGGAACCGCCGAGGACGACAAGGCCGCCTGGTTCGCGGGCTACACCCCGGACCTCGCGACCGTCGTCACGGTCATGGGCCAGGACCCCGACACGGGCGAACAGAAGCCGCTGTACGGCGCGCTCGGCCAGAACCGGATCAACGGGGGCGGCACGCCCGCCGAGATCTGGGGCCACTTCACCCGGGAGGCACTGGCCGGGACGGAGGCGCGGGACTTTGAACTCGAGCTGGGCGAAGGGGCGGAGGAGTGGCTGGAGCCGCTGGATCCTCCCAAGCCGGAAGGGTCGGCCGAGGAGGGTCAGGAGGAAACGCCGGAGGAGCAGCTGGGCCAGGCGGGCCCGAAGGGGCCGCACCGGCCGCGGCTGCCCGAGGCACCTCAGGCGGCGCAGGCGCCCTCGGTGCCACGGCAGGAGGCGGAGCCGCTGCCACGGCCCGAGACGATCCAGCCGGACCAGCAGCCGCCGCGACCGGAGACCGAGGTGGGCACGGGGACGGGGACGCCGGAACAGCGACCGCCGCGGCCGCCGCGGCCGGAGACGTTCCAGCCGGCCGCGCGGCCACCGGGTCAGTGACCCGAGGTCGCCTTCAGCCCCACCACGGCCACGAGCAGCAGACAGACGAAGAAGATCCGCGCGGCGGTCGCCGGCTCACCGAGCACCACCATGCCGAGCACCGCCGCGCCGGCCGCGCCGATACCCACCCACACGCCGTACGCCGTACCGATCGGCAGTGTCTTGGCGGCCTGCGAAAGCAGCAGCATCGAGGCGACGATCCCGGCGCCCGTGAAGACGCTCGGCCAGAGACGGGTGAACCCGTCCGTGTACTTCATGCCGATGGACCAGCCGACCTCGAGCAGACCGGCGACGATGAGAAGAACCCACGCCATGACGACGAACACCTCCGCGAGACGGAACAACAGGGGTGCGTCGTCTTTGCGTACTGCGGTGCAGTGGGCCCGGTACGGCGCGTCTCGTCGGGTGCGTCCAAGGTAGCAAGGAGAAGGCGAAAGGCCTGGTGACACCGGTCACCAGGCCTCAGCGCGGAAGGTCGTACGCGGGAGATCGCACGTGGAGGTCGTGCACGGAAGGTCGTGCGCGGACGTCCTACAGATACAGCCCGGTGGTGTCCTTCGAACCCTCGAACCGGTCCGCTGCCACCGCGTGCAGGTCGCGCTCCCGCATCAGGACGTACGCGACGCCCCGCACCTCGACCTCGGCGCGGTCCTCCGGGTCGTACAGCACCCGGTCACCGGTCTCGACCGTACGGACGTTCTGGCCGACCGCGACGACCTCGGCCCAGGCCAGCCGGCGGCCGACGGCGGCGGTCGCCGGAATGAGGATGCCGCCGCCCGAGCGCCGCTCCCCCTCCGGGGAGTCGGTCCGGACCAGGACACGGTCGTGGAGCATCCGGATGGGCAGCTTGTCGTGCGTGTTCTCGCTCACGGCTCGAACCTACCTGCCCGGGCGTGTCGGCCGTACTCGGGAGGGGTCATCCCTTGCGCTTGCGCGTCGACACGGCGAGCAGCCCGACGAGCGCGACGGCGACGAGGGCGACCGGAACCACGCGCTCCAGGCGGGGTGCGCCGTCCTCGCCGGTGAACCGGGCCTTCACGTCCGACACCGTCCGGTTCACGGCGACGAACGCCCGCCCGGCGGTCTGGTCGACCGTGGAGGCGACCTTCGCCTTCGCGTCACCGATGATCGTCTTCGGATGCATCCGAATGCCGATCTCGTCGAGGGTCTCGGCAAGCTGCTCGCGCCGGCGGACGATGTCCGCCTCGATCTGTGCAGGGGTCCTGGCCTCCGACACCGCGCTGCCTCCGTAGTCGTAATCGGTCGTTGACGGACAGTCTCTCAGTTTCTCGGTCCGCGGTCTGTCTCAGGCCCCCATTAGGCTCGGTCGTGTACGCGCAGACACCCCGAGGAGAGCCATGAGCGAGCGACTTCAGCCCGGCGACACCGCCCCCGCCTTCACCCTGCCCGACGCGGACGGCAACGAGGTCTCGCTCGCGGACCACAAGGGCCGCAAGGTCATCGTCTACTTCTACCCGGCAGCGCTTACCCCGGGCTGCACCAAGCAGGCGTGCGACTTCACGGACAACCTGGAACTGCTGGCGGGCGCGGGCTACGACGTGATCGGCGTGTCGCCGGACAAGCCGGAGAAGCTGGCGAAGTTCCGCGAGCAGGAGCACCTGAAGGTCACGCTGGTCGGCGACCCGTCGAAGGAGACGCTGGAGGCGTACGGCGCGTTCGGCGAGAAGAAGCTGTACGGCAAGACGGTGACGGGCGTGATCCGCTCGACGGTGGTCGTCGACGAGGACGGCAAGGTCGAGCGCGCGCTCTACAACGTGAAGGCGACGGGCCACGTCGCCAAGATCATCAAGGACCTGGGGATCTGACCCAGGCCTTCCGCCGACCCGGGGTGCGCACGGCCGTGACGCGGTGCGCACCGCGGGCGGCCGCACCCCAACTGGCATACGGTCACCGGCCCCTGGCTGCCGGGCGGCAGCGGGTAAAGTGGGCGGGACCCTACGCGCCCGTACTCCAACTGGAAGAGAGAATGGCTTTAGGTGCCATGTGTTGTCGGTTCGAGTCCGACCGGGCGTACGACCAGGAACAGCCCGTCACCTTCGATTCGAAGGTGACGGGCTGTTCGGTTCCCAGGCCGCGTGCGCGTCTCAGCCCAGCAGCTCCCGTACCACCGGGACCAGTGCCCTGAAGGCCTTCCCTCGGTGGCTGATCGCGTTCTTCTCCTGCGGGGTCAGTTCCGCGCACGTCACGTCGTAGCCGTCCGGCTGGAGGATCGGGTCGTAGCCGAAGCCGTTCGTGCCGGTCGGGGCGTGGCGGAGGGTGCCGGGCATCCGGCCCTCGACCACGCGTTCCGTGCCGTCCGGGAGGGCCAGGGCCGCCGCGCAGGCGAAGTGGGCGGCGCGGTGGGTCTCGTCGATGTCGGAGAGCTGGGCCAGGAGCAGGTCCAGGTTGGCGCGGTCGTTGCCGTGGGTGCCGGACCAGCGGGCCGAGAAGATGCCGGGGGCGCCGTTCAGGACGTCGACGCAGAGGCCGGAGTCGTCGGCGACGGCCGGCAGGCCGGTGGCCTGGGCCAGGGCGTGGGCCTTGAGGAGGGCGTTCTCGGCGAAGGTGACGCCGGTTTCCTTGACGTCGGGGATCTCCGGGTACGCGTCCGCGCCGACGAGCTCGTGGGTGAGGCCTGCGTCGGCGAGGATCGCGTGGAGTTCGGTGATCTTCCCGGCGTTGCGGGTGGCGAGGATCAGACGGGTCATGCTCCCGATTATCCCGGGGTGCAGACCTTCCCGATCTCGGTGGCCGCGTCGGTGATCGGCTTGATGTCCGGGGTGGTGTCGCCGTTGTTGACGGCGGTCTTCACGGATTCGACTCCCTTGGTGAGGTCGTCGACGGCCTTGGAGAGGTCGGCGTTGTCGGTGGTGTCCTGGAGCTTGCCGAGCTCCGTGGATATCTCGTTCAGGGCCTCGTTGAGCTGCGTCGGGTCGTTCGAGGCGTTGGAGACCGCCTGCGAGAGCTTGTCGACGCTGGTGGCTATCGCGTCGGCGGTGGCGACACAGTCCATCGCCTTGTCGAGTGCTCCGCAGCCGACGAGGGTGGTGGTGAGTACGGCTGCCGAGGCCATGGCGAGTGCGAGTCGGCGCTTCAAGACGGGTCCTCCCCGAGGGATATGGATGACGGGCGTACGGTACTGCCGTACGCCCGTGTCCTTGAAGACGCCGCTGGGGCCTACAGAGTTCCTTCGAGCGCCTGGCGCTGGATCTCGGCGAGTTCGGCGCAGCCGCCGGAGGCGAGGTCGAGGAGGGCGTTGAGCTCCTTGCGGTCGAAGGGCTCGGCCTCGGCGGTGCCCTGGACCTCGACGAAGCGGCCGTCGCCGGTGCAGACGACGTTCATGTCGGTCTCGGCGCGGACGTCCTCCTCGTAGCAGAGGTCGAGGAGGGGGGTGCCGTCGACGATGCCGACGGAGACGGCGGCGACGGTGCCGGTGAGGGGCTTGCGGCCGGCCTTGACGAGCTTCTTGCCCTGGGCCCAGGAGACGGCGTCGGCGAGGGCGACGTAGGCGCCGGTGATGGCGGCGGTGCGGGTGCCGCCGTCGGCCTGGAGGACGTCGCAGTCGAGGACGATGGTGTTCTCGCCGAGGGCCTTGTAGTCGATGACGGCGCGCAGGGAGCGGCCGATGAGGCGGGAGATCTCGTGCGTGCGGCCGCCGATCTTGCCGCGGACGGATTCGCGGTCGCCTCGGGTGTTGGTGGCGCGCGGGAGCATGGAGTACTCGCCGGTGACCCAGCCTTCGCCGCTGCCCTTGCGCCAGCGCGGGACGCCTTCGGTGACGGAGGCGGTGCAGAAGACCTTGGTGTCGCCGAAGGAGATGAGGACGGAGCCCTCGGCGTGCTTGCTCCATCCGCGTTCGATGGTGACGGGGCGGAGCTGTTCGGGGGTACGGCCGTCGATACGAGACATGCTCCGAGCGTAGCCGTACGCGGAGGGGGCCCGGCCCCCTGTCGGGCCGGGCCCCTTCGGCCGGTGGGGCTGGTTACATCATGTCTTCGATGTCGGCGGCGATCGGGTCGGCGTCGGTGCCGATGACGACCTGGATCGCGGTGCCCATCTTGACGACGCCGTGGGCGCCGGCGGCCTTGAGGGCGGCCTCGTCGACCTTGGAGGGGTCGATGACCTCGGTGCGGAGGCGGGTGATGCAGCCCTCGACCTCTTCGATGTTGTCGATGCCGCCGAGCCCGGCGACGATCTTCTCAGCCTTGCTGGCCATGTTTTCTCCCTGTCCGTTCCTGTTCGAAGAACGTGAGTCCCGGCGCACCGGTGGTCCGCTTGGTCACGGTAACCCACGGTTGGCCCAACTTCGCGGGCGAGTGCCCTCGTTCTGCCGAATGATGACGATCACCGGCAGCCTGCCCTCAGCGGGCTACGGGAGCCTATCGCAACTGGTCTACACCACCTCCGCAGCACCGGTGGCAACGTCAGCAGGGCTCGGCTTGTTCCGGGTTCAGGGAGGACGCCGATGAGTACGGACAGCGCCGCGGCCGCGCCGAGGAAGTCGATGTGGGGCGGCCTGTTCCAGGGGCTGCAGAAGATGGGGCGGAGTCTTCAGCTCCCCATCGCCGTCCTCCCGGCGGCCGGCATCCTCAACCGTCTCGGTCAGCCCGACGTCTTCGGCGCCGACGGTCTGGGCTGGGACAACGTCGCCAAGGTGATGGCGGGGGCCGGCGGCGCGCTGCTCGACGGCAACCTGGGTCTGCCCCTGCTGTTCTGCATCGGTGTGGCGATCGGCCTGGCCAAGAAGGCGGACGGCTCGACCGCGCTCGCGGCGACGGTCGGCTTCCTCGTCTACTTCAACGTGATGCGCCAGTTCCCCGAGACCTGTCCCGAGGGCACGGTGGACATCGACGGGGGCTGTCTGGCGCCCGAGCAGGCCTTCACCGGGTACACGTACCAGAACCCGGGTGTTTTCGGCGGCATCGTCATCGGTCTGCTGGCGGCCTGGTTCTGGCAGCGCTACCACCGGGTCCGGCTGGTGGACTGGCTGGGCTTCTTCAACGGCCGCCGGCTCGTGCCGATCATCATGACCTTCGTCGCGATCGCCTTCGCGTCCCTGTGCCTCTGGGTCTGGCCGCCGATCGGCGACGCGCTGGAGAACTTCAGCGACTGGCTGGTGGGCCTGGGCGCCTGGGGTTCGGGCATCTTCGGTGTCGCCAACCGCGCGCTGCTGGTGATCGGCCTGCACCAGTTCCTGAACGTGCCCATCTGGTTCCAGTTCGGCACGTACGAGAGGCCGGACGGTACGACGGTCCACGGCGACATCCCGATGTTCCTCGCGGGCGACCCGGAGGCCGGCCAGTTCCTGACCGGTTTCTTCCCGATCATGATGTTCGCCCTCCCGGCGGCCGCCCTGGCGATCACCCACTGCGCCAAGCCGCGCCGGCGCAAGGAGGTGGGCGGCATGATGCTGTCGGTCGCGCTGACCTCGTTCGTCACCGGCATCACGGAGCCGATCGAGTACTCGTTCCTCTTCATCGCCCCGGTGCTGTACGCGATCCACGCGCTGCTCACGGGTGT
Source organism: Streptomyces sp. NPDC127129 (assembly GCF_042671585.1). NCBI lineage: Bacteria > Bacillati > Actinomycetota > Actinomycetes > Kitasatosporales > Streptomycetaceae > Streptomyces > Streptomyces sp. NPDC127129. Next base: position 111,979 of record NZ_JBHXTV010000005.1, on the reverse strand, counting down.
GTCGATGGCCGTGACCTGGGCGCTCGGGGTGAAGGACGGCTTCAGTTTCTCCGCGGGTCTGATCGACTACGTCATCAACTGGAACCTGGCGACGAAGCCGTGGCTGATCATTCCGATCGGTCTGGGCTTCGCGCTCGTCTATTACGTGATCTTCCGGTTCGCGATCACCACGTTCAATCTCCCGACGCCCGGCCGCGAGCCGGACGAGCTGGAGGAGGAGATGGACCGGGACACCACCAAGGCCTAGCGCGAGAACGGCGCGAGACGGCGTGATTCGGGGCTTTCGCCCCGTTGCCGCGAGACGAAAGGCCCCCGGACCGCACGGTCCGGGGGCCTTTCGCCGTTCACACCCAGCTATGGCTCGGGCACGGAGAATTCGCAGGTTCCTTATCTAAGTCTCACGTGCTAAAACTGGTCTACACCACTCATTGGTGTAGACCACGCGGTCCAGTCCACCGCGTTCCACGAGACGCCGCCGTCACCCCCTTTTCATGACCTCTGGCGGCGCCTTGCCTTACTGGAGGAAGTTGATGAGTACGGCCACCGCCCAGGCCGCCGCTCCCGCGAAGAAGCGCGGATCCGGCCTGTTCCAGGGCCTGCAGAAGGTCGGTCGCAGCCTGCAGCTGCCGATCGCCGTTCTGCCGGCCGCGGGTATCTTGCTCCGTCTCGGCCAGCCTGACGTCTTCGGCAAGGACGGCCTCGGATGGGACAAGGTCGCCTCCGTGTTCGCCACGGCCGGTGACGCAGTCTTCGCCAACCTGCCGCTGCTGTTCTGCATAGGCGTGGCCATCGGCTTCGCCAAGAAGGCCGACGGCTCCACCGCCCTGGCCGCCCTCGTGGGCTTCCTGGTCTACAGCAACGTCCTCAAGGCGTTCCCGGTCACCGACGCCGTGGTCAACACCACCGCCAACAAGGGTGTCGACGTCGCCGCGACGTACAACAACCCGGGCGTCCTCGGCGGCATCCTGATGGGTCTGCTCTCCGCGATCCTGTGGCAGAAGTTCCACCGCACCAAGCTGGTCGACTGGCTCGGCTTCTTCAACGGCCGCCGTCTCGTCCCGATCATCATGGCCTTCGTCGGCACGCTCGTCGGCGTGGTCTTCGGCCTGGTCTGGGAGCCCATCGGCAACGGCATCTCCAGCTTCGGCGAGTGGATGACCGGCCTCGGCGCCGGTGGCGCCGGCCTCTTCGGCCTGATCAACCGCGCGCTGATCCCGGTCGGCATGCACCAGTTCGTGAACACCGTCTCCTGGTTCCAGATCGGTGACTTCACCAACGCGGCCGGCGAGGTCGTCCACGGTGACCTGAACCGCTTCTTCGCCGGTGACCCGAGCGCCGGAATCTTCATGTCGGGCTTCTTCCCGATCATGATGTTCGGTCTGCCGGCCGCCGCGCTCGCCATCGCGCACGCCGCCCGCCCCGAGCGCCGCAAGGCCGTCATGGGCATGATGCTCTCCCTCGCGCTGACCTCCTTCGTCACCGGTATCACCGAGCCGATCGAGTTCACCTTCATGTTCATCGCGCCGCTGCTGTACGCGATCCACGCGGTCCTCACCGCCATCTCGATGGCCGTGACCTGGGCGCTCGGTGTCCACGCGGGCTTCACCTTCTCCGCGGGCTTCATCGACTACGCGCTGAACTGGAACCTGGCGACCAAGCCCTGGATGATCATTCCGATCGGTCTGGTCTTCGCCGCGATCTACTACGGCGTCTTCCGCTTCGCGATCACCAAGTTCAACCTCCCGACCCCGGGCCGCGAGTCCGACGAGGAGATCGAGGACCTCACCAAGGCGTGAGCCTCACCCGAACGACGGAAGGGCCCCGGAACCGACACACGGTTCCGGGGCCCTTCCCGTACGTCGCTAGATCTCGTAGACCGCGCCCGCGTACGCCAGCTCCGACGGGCCGTCGTAGACCGCCCGCGCGTCCGCCAGGTTCCGGCGGCCGTCCGTCCACGGCGGGATGTGCGTGAGCACCAGCCGGCCCACCGAGGAGCGGGCCGCCTCCGCGCCCGCCTCGCGGCCGTTGAGGTGGAGGGCCGGGATGTCCTCTTTGCCGTGCGTGAAGGACGCCTCGCACAGGAAGAGGTCCGCGCCGTCCGCGAGTTGGTGCAGGGAGTCGCAGACCCCGGTGTCGCCGGAGTACGTGAGCGTCCGGCCGCCGTGCTCGATGCGGATGCCGTACGCCTCCACCGGGTGGCACACCTTCTCCGTACGGACGGAGAACGGGCCCAGCTCGAAGGTCCCCGACCTCAGGGTCCGGAAGTCGAAGACCTCGCTCATCGACTTGTCCGAGGGGGTGTCGGCGTACGCCGTGGTCAGGCGCTGTTCGGCGCCCTCCGGGGCGAAGACCGGGATCGCGTCGCAGCGCCCGCCCTCGTGGCGGTAGTAGCGGGCCACGAAGTACCCGCACATGTCGATGCAGTGGTCGGCGTGGAGGTGGCTGAGGAAGATGGCGTCGAGGTCGTACAGACCGATGTGGCGCTGCAGCTCGCCGAGGGCGCCGTTGCCCATGTCGAGGAGCAGCCGGAAGCCGTCGGCCTCTACGAGGTAGCTCGAACAGGCCGAGTCCGCGGACGGGAACGACCCGGAGCAGCCGACGACGGTGAGCTTCATGGAGCGTGAACCTCCGAGGGCGGAGAGCGGCGGGGGAGGTCTTGCGATGCGTCGAGCGTAAGGCGCGTCGCCCTCCGTCGCTCCTCCGTAGCGGCCCGTTGTGGGCGAACTCACGGGCTCTGTCACCGGTTCGGATGGACCTGGGGCGGGAGGGCGCGGGGTGCGTGCGGACGGTAACGTCGTGGGCTATGGACACGTCCTGGTGGTCGGCGCTCGTCGCGGTCGTGGTGATCGCGCTGGTCGCGGCGGTGGCGGAGGGCCGGAAGCGCTCGGCCCGGCGGCCCGGCGGCCGTACGGGCACGCCGGGAGGCCGGAGCCGTACGCCGGGAGGCCGCGGTCGCGCACCGGGAGGCCGTACGCGTCCGCCCGCGCGGCCCCCCGCCGGGCGGGGCGCGCCCTCGAAGGCGCCCGCGCGGCTGCCCCGGGCGGGCGAGATCTGGTGGGCGGACGTGCCCTACGAGGACGGGCCGGGATCCAAGGACCGGCCCTGCCTGGTGCTGGCGCTGCGCAGGGACTCCGCGCTGGTCGCCAAGATCACGAGCAGGTACCACGACGAACGGCAGGGGGTCATTCCGCTGCCGCCGGGGTCCGTGGGGGACGCGCAGGGGCGGCCGAGCTTCCTGGAGACGGACGAGCTGCGGGAGGTCCCGGTGGAGGAGTTCCGCCGCAGAGTGGGAACGGCGGACCCGGTCGTGTGGGACCAGGTCCGCCATCTGGCGACCTGAAGGGGCCCGACGGGCCCGCGAGGCCTACGCCCCGGAGTGCAGGGCCTGCGCGCCCCGAGCCGGCCTACGCCCCGAGCCGGCCTACGCCCAGAGCTGGCCTACGCCCAGAGCTGGCCCTGGACCGTCTCGATCGCCTCTTCGGTCGTCGCCGCCGTGTAGAGGCCCGTGGAGAGGTACTTCCAGCCGCCGTCCGCGACGACGAAGGCGATGTCCGCGCTCTCGCCCGCCTTCAGCGCCTTCGTGCCGACGCCGATGGCCGCGTGGAGCGCCGCGCCCGTGGAGACGCCGGCGAAGATGCCCTCCTGCTGGAGGAGTTCCCGGGTGCGGGTGACCGCGTCGGCGGAGCCGACGGAGAAGCGGGTGGTGAGGACCGAGGCGTCGTAGAGCTCGGGGACGAAGCCCTCGTCGAGGTTCCGCAGCCCGTACACGAGGTCGTCGTACCGCGGCTCCGCGGCGACGATCTTGACGTCGGGCTTGTGCTCGCGCAGGTAGCGGCCGACGCCCATGAGGGTGCCGGTGGTGCCGAGGCCCGCCACGAAGTGGGTGATGGAGGGCAGGTCGGCCAGGATCTCGGGGCCCGTGGTGGCGTAGTGGGCGCCCGCGTTGTCGGGGTTGCCGTACTGGTAGAGCATCACCCAGGAGGGGTTCTCCGCCGCGATCTCCTTGGCGACCCGTACGGCCGTGTTCGACCCGCCGGCCGCGGGGGACGAGACGATCTCGGCGCCCCACATGGCGAGCAGCTGGCGACGCTCCTCACTGGTGTTCTCCGGCATGACGCAGACGATGCGGTAGCCCTTGAGCTTGGCCGCCATCGCGAGCGAGATCCCGGTGTTGCCGCTGGTCGGCTCCAGGATGGTGCAGCCGGGGGTGAGCCGGCCGTCCTTCTCCGCCTGCTCGATCATGTGGAGCGCGGGGCGGTCCTTGACCGAGCCGGTGGGGTTGCGGTCCTCCAGCTTGGCCCAGATGCGGACGTCGTCCGACGGGGAGAGCCGCGGCAGACGGACCAGGGGCGTGTTGCCGACCGCCGCGAGCGGGGAGTCGTAACGCATGTGGATCAGACCATGCCGCCGGCCACGGCCGGCAGGATCGTGACGTTGTCGCCGTCGGTCAGCTTGGTGTCGATGCCGTCGAGGAAGCGGACGTCCTCGTCGTTGAGGTACACGTTGACGAAGCGGCGCAGCTGGCCGTTGTCCACGATGCGGGCCTCGATCCCGGCGTGGCGCGTCTCCAGGTCGGCGAAGAGCTGGGCGAGCGTCTCACCGTTGCCCTCGACGGCCTTCTCGCCGTCGGTGTAGGTGCGGAGGATGGTCGGGATGCGGACCTCGATGGCCATGGCGTGGGCTCCTGTTTTCGGGAGTCGGGAGTGGCGTGGAAGGCGCGCGGCTGTCGGCCCCCGCGCGGGGTGGTGCTGCTGGGTGCGCCGTGGGCGCACCTGCTCACATCGCGCTGGCGAAACGGCACAGGTCGACGTGCAGTCGCGCCACGAGCAGCGCGCTGCCCGGCGTCGTCACTTCGCTCACGTCGTGGGAAACCATGCGGTCATCGTATCGATTCCCGGTCCGGGTTTCGGAATGTGATCTCACATGACGGACGGTTCGCGTTCGAGGGGCGGACCTGGCAGGTAGAAGACGGTCGGTGTGCCGGTCCGCGGATGGGGGATGACCTCGGCTTCCACTCCGTACACCGCCCTGAGCAGGGCAGACGTGAGGACGTCGGCGGGCGTGCCTTCGGCGACGACACGTCCGCGCTCCAGCACGACGAGACGGTCGCAATAGGCGGCCGCGAGGTTGAGGTCGTGCAGGGCGAGCAGGTTGGTGGTGCCCAACTCGCGTACGAGGCGCAGGACTTCCAGCTGGTAGCGGATGTCGAGGTGGTTGGTGGGCTCGTCCAGGACGAGCAGCGCCGGCTCCTGGACGAGTGCACGGGCGACGAGGGCGCGCTGGCGTTCGCCGCCGGAGAGGGTGGGGTACGGCCGGTCGGCCAGCCCGGCGATGCCGACCCGGGCCAGGGCGGCCTCGGTGCGGGCCCGGTCGGAGGCGTCGTCGCCCTCCCAGAAGCGTTTGTGCGGGGAGCGTCCGAGGGCGACGAGCTCGCGGACGGTCAGCTCGAACTCGGTGGCGCCCTCCTGCGGGACGACCCCGATCCGGCGTGCGCGCGCCTTGGGGCCGAGCGCGGTCAGGTCGTCGCCGTCGAGGAGGGCGCGGCCCGCGGTGGGGGTGAGGGTGCCGTAGACGCAGCGCAGGAGGGTGGTCTTGCCGCTGCCGTTGGGGCCGACGAGGCCGACGGTCTCGCCGGGGCGGGCGGTGAGGTCGGCGTCGTGCAGTCGAGTCCCGTACGAGAGTCGCCGGAGGCGCAGTTCGGTCATACCGGGCTCCCTTCGGCGCGGCGGCGCATGAGCCAGAGGAAGAACGGGCCGCCGGTGAGTGCGGTGAGGACGCCGACGGGGATGTCCTGGGGCGCGGCGACGGTACGGGCGGCGAGGTCGGCGAGGATCAGGGCGAGCGCGCCGCCGAGCGCGGAGACCGGCAGGAGGCGGCGGTGCGGTGCGCCGACGGCCATGCGGGCGGCGTGCGGGACCATCAGGCCGACGAAGCCGACGGCTCCGCTGACGGAGACCATGACGGCGGTGACGAGCGAGGCCAGGACGAAGACGGCGGCGCGGAAGCGGGCGGTGTCCAGGCCGAGGACGGTCGCGCCCTCCTCTCCGACGAGGAGCAGGTCGAGGGGGCGGGCGAGGGTGAGCAGGGCGGCGACGCCGAGGACGAGGACGGCGGTGGGCAGGGCGAGGGTGTCCCAGCGGGCGCTGCCGAGGCCGCCGAGGGACCAGAACATCGCTTCCTGGAAGTGTTCGGGGCGGCCCGCGAGGACGAGGAGCAGGGTGGTCAGCGCGGAGAGGATGTACGAGACGGCGACACCGGCGAGGACGAGCCGGGAGCCGGTCATCGTGGAGCCGCGGCGGGCGAGCGCGTAGACGAGGACCAGGGCGAGCAGGGCGCCGGCGAAGGCGCCTGCGGGCATGGCGACGGTGGTGGTGATCCCGCCGCCGACGCCGAGGACGAGCACGAGGACGGCCCCGGTGGACGCGCCGGAGGAGATCCCGAGGAGGAAGGGGTCGGCGAGGCGGTTGCGGACGAGGGCCTGGAGGACGGCGCCGACGACGGCGAGCCCGGCACCGACGACCGCGCCGAGCAGGACGCGCGGCAGACGGACGTCGAGCACGATCGTGCGGTACGGGGAGGGGGCGGCGCGGCCGGTGAGGATCTCGGCGACCGCGCCCACGGGTATCCGCACCGACCCGAGGGCGACCCCGGCGACGACGGCTGCCGCGAGGGCGGCGACCAGCCCTGCGAGGACGAGCAGGAACCGGCCGCGCCCGGCCGGCGCCGGAGCGGTCGGGGCCCGGCCCTCCGGGGCCGCCTCCCCTTCGGCTCCGGTGGCCGGGGGCGGGGACGAGGTGGTCGTCACCGGGTCGGGTGGAGCTGGGTGGCGAGCTTCTCGATCGCCGCGGGGACGCGGACGCCGAGGACGGCGTCGGAGAGCGGCAGTACGGCGAAGCGGCGGTTCTTGACCGCCGGGACGTCCTTGAGGGCCGGGTCGTCGAGGAGGCGCTTCTTCTTCTGTTCGACGGTCGTGGAGCCGTAGTCGTAGATGACGATCACCTCCGGCTTGCGGGCGACGACCTGCTCCCAGGTCGCGTCCCCGAAGGGCTTGCCGAGGTCGGCGAAGACGTTCCGTCCGCCCGCGAGGGTGATCAGCTCGTTGCCGATGCCCTTGCCTCCGGCGGTGAACGCGGTCTTGTCGCCGCTGTCGTAGACGAAGACCGGGACCGGGGCGACGCCGTCCAGCTTCTGCTCGGTCGCCGTGACCGTCTTCTTCGCCGCGGCCGTCCACCGCGTGCCGCGCTCGGGGACGCCGAAGGTCCGGGCCACCTCGTCGACCTCGCGGTACAGGTCGGCGAGGGAGGAGGCGCCGGAGGGGCAGTACTCCATGTTCAGGCGGGTGTTGACGCCCGCGGCCTTCAGGTCGTCCCGGGAGCGGCCGGCCTTGGCGTCGAAGGCGCTGGAGTAACCGCCGTAGACGAAGTCGGGGTTCGCGGCGAGCAGGGCCTCCTTGGAGGGGTACTCCTCGGCGATCACCGGCACCGAGTCGTACGCCTTCTTGTACGCGGGCAGGATCCGGTCGTCGAGGTAGGCCGTGCCGACGAGGGACTTCTCCAGGCCGAGGGCGAGCATGACCTCGGTGACGTGCTGATTCATGGTGACGGCCCGCTGCGGCGGGGCCTGGTACGTCGTCTTCGCACCGCAGTTGGAGACGGTGTACGGGAACCCCGGTGCGCCCTTGGCGGCGGGGGCGTCGTTCCCCGCGGGGGCCGCGCAGGCGGCGAGCAGCGGGACGAGGGCGGCGGCGGGCAGCAGGGTACGGCGGCGCCAGGTCATGGCGGACGAGCCTCCTCCGGGGATTTCCACGTCCCCAGTCGGTGGTGAGAGGCGGCAGGTCAGTTCCTGGCTTCCGGCCCCCGGAGGGGCCGGTCACAGTGGCGGGACCGTGCCGGATTCGCACCGGCTTCCTGGGTCCTGCCGCCCTGTTGGTCGCGTCAGTGTCTCAGACGTCGTACTCCTCGACGACCTTCACGTCCTCCTCGGTCACGACGCCCTCGACGATCCGGTAGGAGCGGAACTGGAAGGGGCCCGCGCCGTCGGTGTCGGCGGTGGAGACGAGGACGTAGTGCGCGCCGGGCTCGTTGGCGTACGAGATGTCGGTACGGGACGGGTAGGCCTCGGTGGCGGTGTGCGAGTGGTAGACGATCACGGGCTCCTCGTCCCGGTCGTCCATCTCGCGGTAGAGCTTGAGGAGGTCGGCGGAGTCGAACTCGTAGAACGTGGGCGAGCGCGCGGCGTTCAGCATCGGGATGAACCGCTCGGGGCGGCCGCTGCCGACGGGACCCGCGACCACGCCGCAGGCCTCGTCGGGGTGGTCCGCGCGGGAGTGCTCCACGATCTGGTCGTACAGGGCCCGGGTGATGGTCAGCATGTCCGACAGGATAAGCAGAGGGGCCGCCCCGTACCGAGGAGTGGTACGGAGCGGCCCGAATGCTGGACAGACCGGGTCAGGAGCGCTTGGCGAAGGCCGCGCCCTCCGGGTTGCGGGCCTTCAGGACCAGGTAGGCGACCGCGAGGATCAGGCCCCACAGCGGCGCGCAGTAGAGCGAGATCCGGGCGTCCTTGTCGATGCCCATCAGCACGATGACCATGCCGATGAAGGCGAGGGCGAAGAGGCTGCACCAGATGCCGCCGGGCGCCTTGAAGGACGACTGGGGCAGCTCGCCGCGGTCGGCCTTGAGGCGGAAGCGGACCTGGCAGACCAGGATCATGATCCAGGCCCACATGCCGGAGATGGTGGCGAAGGAGACGACGTAGTTGAAGGCGTCGCCGGGCCACTGGTAGTTGATCCAGACGCCGACCATCATCAGGCCGGCCGAGAACGAGGTGCCGACGAGCGGCAGACCGTTCTTGGTGAGCTTGGTGAAGAACTTCGGGCCCTGGCCGTTGAGCGCGAGGTCGCGCAGCATGCGGCCGGTGGAGTACATGCCCGAGTTGCAGGAGGAGAGCGCGGCGGTCAGGACGACGAAGTTCACGATCGCGGCGCCGACGCCGAGGCCCATCTTCTCGAAGGCCGCGACGAACGGGGAGACGCCCGGCTGGAAGTGGGTCCACGGGACGACCGACAGGATCATGATCAGCGCGCCGACGTAGAAGACGGCGATGCGCCACGGCACGGTGTTGATGGCCTTGGGCAGGACGGTCTTCGGGTCCTTGGACTCGCCCGCCGTGACACCGACCAGCTCGACGGCGAGGAAGGCGAACATGACCATCTGCAGGGTCATCAGGGTGGAGCCGATGCCCTTGGGGAAGAAGCCGCCCTCGGACCACAGCAGGGTCATGGAGGCGGTGTCACCGGCGTCGGAGAAGCCGATGGTGAGGATGCCGGCGCAGATGAGGATCATGCCGACAATCGCGGTGACCTTGACCATCGAGAACCAGAACTCGAGCTCGCCGAAGAGCTTGACGGAGATCAGGTTCGCGAGGAACAGCACGACCGTGAAGATCAGGGCGAACACCCATTGCGGCTGATTGAGGATGCCGTCGGTGTTCTTGGTCCAGTACTGCATGTACTCGGACGCGGCGGTCACTTCGGTGATGCCCGTGACGACCCAGAAGAGCCAGTACGTCCAGCCGGTCACGAAGCCCGCGAAGGGGCCGATGAACTCCCGTGCGTACTCCGAGAAGGAGCCGGACACGGGGCGGTACATGAGGAGCTCGCCGAGCGCCCGCATGATGAAGAAGATGACGAGGCCCGCGATGGCGTACGCGAGGATCAGGCTGGGCCCCGCCTTGGAGATGCCCTTGCCCGCGCCCAGGAAGAGGCCCGTGCCGATGGCGCCGCCGATCGCGATCATCTGGATCTGGCGGGCGCCGAGTGCCCGGTGATAACCCTCGCCGTCGGCGGAGTCCGCGGCCTCACTGCCGTCGTGCTGCTTGTCGACCTGCACTGAGGTCATGGTGGTGCGCCTTTCTCCATGCTGTTCCGCGCCGACTGCGTCTGGCTGCGGATCAGGTCCTGATCCCCCCGGATATGGATGGAGTGCTACCGGCGGTCAGCCGGCCGAAGCGCCCCCGGGAACAGGGGTGGCGTCCCCGGGCGGTCGTGAAGATTTATCACGGGGGAAACAGTGATCGAGGAGGGTCGATGTGGCGCACACCACATGAAAAAGCGGACGAAAGCCACTCAAGAGGACCAGTGAGAAGTCTTCTTTGACGTATTCGTTATGCGGATTTGAGTGTCCGCTGAGCGAACGACGTCCTACCGGCCGGTATCGGTGCGGCGGGTATCAGGCTCCGGACATCAGCGTCTCGACGAGTGACTCCTGAAGCGCGCCCAGCCAGAGGTATGCCATCACCATCGGCTTGCGCGGGTCGGAGTCGGGCAGCCGGTACAGCTCACCGCTCTCGTCCTCGTCGGTGACCTCGAGGCGGGTCCCGATGGTCAGCCGGAGGTCGTTGAGCGCGCCGAGCCAGGAGCGGGACTCGTCGGGGGTGAGCTTGAGGACCGCACCGCCCTCGTCGCCCGAGGCCAGCCCGTCGAGGCTGCGGATCACCGCGAGGGCGTCCTGCCGCTTGCGGGCGCGCAGGTCGTTCTCCGTATAGCGGCGGAAGTCGGCGGCGGCCGCACGCAGCTCCTCGTCCTCGTCCCCGTACGCGTCGGGGAAGAGGCGCTTGAGCGCCGGGTCGCTCGGGGGCTCGCTCGGGCCCTCGGCGAAGAGGGCGGCGAGCGGGTCTTCGCCCTCGACGGGCTCGTCGCCCGGTCCGATCAGCTCCATGAGCTGGACGGCGAGGGAGCGGAGGATGGAGATCTCGACCTCGTCGAGCGCGACGGCGGCGCCACCGCCGGGCAGGACCTCGAAGCGTCCGGCCATCAGCCGCGGTCCTGGGTGAGGGTCGCCCACAGCCCGTAGCCGTGCATCGCCTGCACGTCCCGCTCCATCTCCTCGCGCGTCCCGCTGGAGACCACCGCGCGGCCCTTGTTGTGCACGTCGAGCATCAGCTTGTGCGCCTTGTCCTTGGAGTAACCGAAGTACGCCTGGAAGACGTAGGTCACATAGCTCATCAGATTGACCGGATCGTTGTGGACGAGAGTCACCCACGGCACGTCGGGCTCGACGACGGCAAAGGTCTCTTCGGCCGATTCGGTGCGTTCGATCTCAATAGGCGCGACGCTCACTTACCCCATGCTGCCACCTCAGGTGGGGCGTCGCACAAACGGGTCAGCCCGCGCGGCGAGAAATCGTCAGAGTGACGATTTCTGCGGTAGCATCGCTGACATGAACGCTGCGGACCTTGGGCTGCCGGTGGACGTGCCGTCGACCGCGCTCTTCACCGACCAGTACGAGCTGACCATGCTGCAGGCGGCCCTCAGGGCCGGCACCGCCGACCGGCGCTCCGTCTTCGAGGTCTTCACCCGCCGGCTGCCCGAGGGGCGGCGCTACGGAGTGGTGGCCGGCATCGGACGGGTCCTCGACGCGGTGGAGAACTTCCGCTTCGACGCCGACGTGCTCGGCTTCCTGCGGGAGCAGGGCATCGTCGACGAACCGACGCTGGCCTATCTGGCCGGCTACCGCTTCTCGGGCGACATCTGGGGCTACCCCGAGGGCGAGGTGTACTTCCCCGGCTCCCCGATCCTGCGCGTCGAGGGCTCCTTCGCCGAGTGCGTGCTCCTGGAGACCGTGATCCTGTCGATCCTCAACCACGACTCGGCCATCGCGGCGGCGGCCTCCCGGATGTCGGGCGCGGCCGGCGGCCGGCGGCTGATCGAGATGGGCGCCCGGCGCACCCACGAGCTGGCGGCCGTCGCCTCGTCGCGGGCGGCCTACGTCGGCGGCTTCGACTCCACCTCGGACCTGGCGGCCGGTTTCCGCTACGGCATCCCGACCGTCGGGACCTCCGCGCACGCCTTCACCCTTCTGCACGACAGCGAGCGGGACGCCTTCCAGGCCCAGGTCACGTCGCTGGGGCGCGGTACGACGCTGCTCGTCGACACCTACGACGTGGCCGAGGCCGTCCGCACCGCCGTCGAGGTGGCCGGCACGGAGCTCGGAGCCGTACGGATCGACTCCGGGGACCTGCTGCTCGTGGCCCACCGGGTCCGGGCGCAGCTCGACGAACTGGGCGCCACGGACACCAAGATCGTGGTCACCTCGGACCTGGACGAGTACGCCATCGCGTCGCTGGCGGCGGCGCCGGTCGACGCGTACGGGGTGGGCACGCAGCTCGTCACCGGCAGCGGTCACCCGACCTGCTCGATGGTCTACAAGCTGGTCGCCCGCGCCCAGTCGGCGGACCCGAAGGCTCCGCTGACGGCGGTGGCGAAGAAGTCGGTCGGCGGCAAGGCGTCGGTCGGCGGCCGCAAGTGGGCGGCGCGGCGGGTGGACGCGGAGGGCGTGGCCGAGGCCGAGGTCCTCGGCACCGGACCGGTGCCCGCCTCACTCGCCGGCCGTCAGCTCCTCGTGGAGCTGGTCAAGGGCGGCGACGTCGTGGCCCGGGAGCCGCTGGAGGCGGCGCGGGCCCGGCACATCACGGCGCGGGGCGCGCTGCCGATGTCGGCGATCCAGCTCTCCCGGGGCGAGCCGGTGCTGCCGACCGAGTACGTGTAACACCCTGCGAGGCCCCCTCCCGAAGGGAGGGGGAAGTCTCTAGGCTCGATGCCGTTCCCCGTGTCGACACCCCACCGTTCCCCCCGCCGGCCCACCGAAGGACACCCGCCATGCACCGCGCATTGATCGTCGTGGACGTTCAGAACGACTTCTGCGAGGGCGGCAGCCTCGCGGTGGCGGGGGGAGCGGACGTCGCCGCCGCCATCACCGACCTGGTCGGCGAGGCGGCGGGCGCGGCGTACCAGCACGTGGTGGCCACCCGCGACCACCACGTCGCCCCGGGGGACCACTTCTCCGACACCCCCGACTACGTGACGTCCTGGCCGGTGCACTGCGTCGCCGGCACGGAGGGCGTGGGCTTCCACCCGAACTTCGCGCCCGCGGTCGCCTCCGGCGCGATCGACGCGGTCTTCGACAAGGGGGCGTACGACGCGGCGTACAGCGGCTTCGAGGGGCGCGACGAGAACGGCGTCGCGCTCGCCGAGTGGCTGCGCACGCACGAGGTGACCGAGGTCGACGTGGTGGGCATCGCGACGGACCACTGCGTACGGGCGACGGCGCTGGACTCGGCGCGCGAGGGCTTCCGTACGCAGGTCCTCCTCGACCTCACGGCGGGCGTCGCGAAGGAGACGACGGAGCGGGCCCTGGAGGAGCTGCGCGGCGCGGGTGTCGAGCTCACGGGCAAGCCCGTCGTCTAGCCCGACACCCGGGCGGGCGCGCGTGCCCGCCCGGGGCCCGGGGGCCGTGGTCCGTCGCCCAGCGGCCCGTGGGCCGTGGGCCAGGAGGCCGTGGGCTAGGAGGCCGTGGGCTAGGAGGCCGTGGGCAGGGTCCGTATCGAGTGCCACAGCTCCTGGGTCGCGCTCGTCGTGGAGCGCCACAGGAGGCCGTCCGGATGGTGGAGGACGGCCGTGATCTCGTCGGGCGTCGGGGGTTCCGCGTTGCCCCGGAGGTAGACCGCCCTCAGGCCGAGGTTCCGCAGCCGGGTCAGGGCGCGGGCGCGGTTGGCGGCGTGGACCAGGAAGCGGACCGTGGCTCCGTCGCCCGCCGGGCTCGGCAGCCCTATCGCGACGACGACGCTACCGCCTGGCAACTTGCAGAAACCTCCACCGGGCATGCCGGAACCACTCCCCCTGTGCGTTTACTGTCAATAAGAACTTGGTCAGAGGCACCTAAACACGATCGGCCGTCGCCCGCTAGAGGGCGACGGCCGATCATGCTTTGACCTGCGGCGATGCAGATTACTTCTGCGACGGACCCACCTGGACGGTCATCGTCTGGCCATCCTTCGGCTCCTTGACGACCGCGATCTTGGTGTTGGTGTCAGTTACCTGGACACCGGCGCGCTCGGTCTGGGTGTACCAGTAGGTACCCCGCCGGTCGTCGAAGACCGGGACGCCGGGCTGCGACTTCACCCACGCCGGCACGCCCGCCTTGTGCAGCCGGATCGCGTCGGTGCGGTAGGTGCCGAACGTCGAGTCGTACGCCTGGACGCGGTTGCGCATCAGGGTGCCGTCGGCGTTCTTCAGCGGCGTCGGGTGCGCGTCGATCGGAAGGATCAGACCCTGGCCGGGGTGGACGGCCGTGTTGTTGTCCTTCTGCGACGTGTCCCACTGCCAGATGAGCAGACCGTTCTGGTACGGGTAGTGCTCGACCCAGCTCGCCTTGTCGCCCGTGAACCCGAAGTTGTACGGGCCGACCTTGAGGGTCGCGTCGTACGAGACGTACTGGCGGTTCTCCGCGAGGTAGTACTGCTCGTACTCCTTCGTGAAGCCCTTGCCGATCCGCGAGAAGCCCTTCGCCGTCCAGCCGTTGTCGCCGTTCTCGACGTTGTCCGAGAAGACGGTGGCACCGTCGGCGGTCAGCGTGATGGCGTCGGCCGCGAAGCCCTTGCCGCCGGCGCCGCCGTCCGTCTGGTAGCGGAAGCGGAGGTCGAACTTCTTGCCCGCGTAGGCGTCGAGCGGGAAGACGAGCGGCTTGTACGCGCCCGAGACGTCGGTCAGCGCCGGGGCGCCGCTCGCGTCGCGGGGCAGCGGCTTGCCGTCCACCGTGCCGTCGACGGCGGTCCAGTTGGCGCCGCCGTCGGTGGACACCTCGGTGTAGAGGTAGTCGTAGTCCAGCTCGATGTCGTACCAGCCCTTGAGCTCCAGGGTGGCCTTCGACTTGCCGGTCAGGTCGACGGAGCGGGTCAGGGTGTTCTTGAGGTCGTCACCCATGTCGCTCCACCACTGCGTGGCACCCTCGGCGGGCGCGACGACATCGGTGGTGACCTTCTTCTTCGGCAGCTCGACGACGAGCGCCTGGGGGTTCTTGGTGTTGTACTCGGCCACGCCCAGCTTGTGGGTGGACTTCGTACCGCGCTGCTCGTTGCTCACCTTGGTGTAGTTGAGCCAGCCGAGCTGCAGCTTGTCCCAGGCGTTCATGTCGCCGGGCAGGTCGCCGATGGAGTCCTTGCCCCGGCCGAGCCAGGAGCCGGAGGACATCAGGGACCAGAAACCGGTCGAGTTCTCGGCGCCGGCCTTGCCCGAGGTGTCGTACAGGTCGGGCAGACCGAGGTCGTGACCGTACTCGTGGGCGAAGACGCCGAGGCCGCCGTTCTCGGGCTGCATCGTGTAGTCGCCGACCCAGACGCCGGTGTTGCCGACCTGCGTGCCGCCGGACCTGTTGTTCGCCGGTCCGGTCTTGCCCGCGTCCGTGCCGTACGCGTACCAGCGGTGGGCCCACAGGGCGTCGCCGCCCTGGACGCCGCCGCCCGCCGACTCGTCCTCGCCCGCGTGGACGATCTGGAAGTGGTCGATGTAGCCGTCGGCCTCGTTGAAGTTGCCGTCGGCGTCGAAGTCGTACCGGTCCCACTGGTCGTACTGCGCGATGTCGGCCTTGATCTGGGCGTCGGTGCGGCCCTTGGCCTTCTGGTCCGCGGTCCACGCGGTGACACCGTCACGGACGGCGTCCCAGACGTTGGCGCAGTTGCTGTTGCCGCAGTAGTTCGAGCCGTAACGGGCCTCGTTGTACTCGACCTTGACCCAGTCCGAGACGCCGCCCTCGACCGAGTACCGGCCGGAGGAGGTCTTCTCGTAGTAGGTCTTCAGGGACTCCTTCGGCTGGCCGGTCTTCTTGTCCTTGCCGGTGCCGAAGTACAGGTCCTGGAAGTGCTGCTGGTTGTAGTCCTTCTGCCAGGCCGTCGAGTTGTCCTTCGAGCGGTCCGGCTGGGCTATCTGGTTGTGCAGCGGACCGGGCGTGCCGCCGAACTTCGGCTTCGGCTCGTCCGTGTCGTCGTCGGCGCGGTCGACCAGGGTGGTGTTGTCCACCTTGTCGCCGAACTCGACGAGGATCGTGAAGATCTTGTCGGTCTTCTCCCGGCCCAGCTCGACGTACTTCTTGCTGTCGAGCTTGACGACCTGGGAGCCCCCGCGGCGCTCTACCTTGCTCTCGCCGCTCAGGACCTGCTCAAGAGCCGCCTTGCGCTGCTGCTCCTGCTGCTTGCTGTACGGGCCCTCGAGATCGTGGTCGACCGCCGTCTTGTCGACGCCGGCCCCCTGGGCCGGGTCCTGGCGCTCGATCGAGGCCGGTGCGCCCGGACCCCTGTCGTCGGCGAAAGCGAAGGTCGAGGCGCTGGCGGCGGTGGCCGCGAGCGCCACGACGACTGCGGACGCTCTGATCGCCCGTCGTCTGTTGGTCACTTGATGATTCCTCCCCGGCGCCCGCGACCGCGCGGACCGAGGGTGGGGTGTCCGCGGGCGGGGTCGCGCGTCACAAGTGACGACATTCGACCGGAGTTACGAGAGAAAAGACAGACCTTGACTTGAACAGGCCAACTGCACTATGCAGGAGTCGTTTTCCGCTATCCGGACGGCAACCGGGCGCACCGGAAGAGGTCGTTGGGGAGAACGGTGACTCCATGCGCCCCCCGTGCACCCACACCGTGGGTTAGGTCACGCTTACTACCCGTTTCGCTCGGGCATCCACCACCGTAGAGTCGCTCGGTAGTGCGACCCGCCGATGCTTCGAGGGACGGTACCCGTCATGCTGCGTCCGAACGCCGCACAGCTCGCCTACGGTTCGGCCACCGTCGTCTTCTCGACCGTCGCCCTGCTGCTGCTGTCCCGCACGACGAACACGCTGGGGATCGTCGTCATCAGCGCCGCCGGGCTGCTGCTCGGGCTGCTGGTCACGGTGATGATGCCGGTCCACCGCAAGCCCGCCGCCCCGGCACCCGTGCCACCGCTCCCCCGGACCGACGAGATCCGGGTACCGGCCGTCCGCGTGGGCGCGGGGGCCGATTCCCGGATCGGTACGTGACGCCGGCGCCGTAGCTGCCGTAGCTGCCGTAGCTACTGGGGGACCGACACCACCACGGTCTTCGCCGCCTTGTCGTGCAGGCCCTGCTTGTAGGGCTTGTCGACCAGGATCAGGATGAGCAGGAGCAGCGGCCACAGGCAGGCGCAGCAGATCAGCGCGGGCAGCCAGAGCACGACCGCGCGGATCAGCGAGGCGTTCGTCGGCGGTGTGGAGCCGTCGTTGAGCATCGCTACGCGCAGCTTCAGCCACTTCTTGCCGAGCGTCTGTCCGCTGTTCGCCACCATGAGGGTGTCGTAGGCGACGAACGCCACGATGGTGATGAGCTGGAAGACGAGACCGCTGCCCGTGCTGGTCGCCGTGATGGTGTCACCGAAGTCGTCGCCGTCGGTGGCCCGGTCGTAGATGTTGAACGGGATGCCGATGAGGGCGAGCGGGATGGCGACGATCAGCCAGTCGATGATCCGGGCGAGGATGCGCTTGCCGGAGTCGGCGAGCGGCGGCATCCCGGCCAGCGGATCCGCACCCCCGTAGCCGCCTGCGCCGCCGTAGGGCTGGGACCCGTACGGCGGGGGCGGCGGCGGCATGTTGTCGTACGGAGAGCCGGGCGGCGGACCCCCGGGAGGCGGACCTCCCGGGGGCGGACCCCCCGGGGGCGGACCCTCGGGAGGAGGACCACCCGGCGGCGGCCCTTCGGGGGGCGGCGGCTGACCTCCGCTCCCGTACGGAGAGCCCCCCGACGGCGGCGAGGGCTCCTGCGGCTTCTTGACGAACGGGTCGTCCTCGGGCGGCTGGCCGGGCGTCGGCTGGTCGTTGCTCATGGGGGCAGTGCATCCCGCGTGGCAGGGCCCCGCAATCGATCGCCGACCGTTCGGGGGACCGCCGTACGGGTCCCCGGCGGGCGAGGGCTAGCCCGCCACGAAGGTGTGGGCCGCCTTGTCGTGCCAGCACTGGCGCCACGGGCGGTCGAACAGACACCACAGGACGTTCAGGACACCGAGGACGAGGAGTCCGAGCACGCTGTAGACGAGCCAGCGGCGCAGGGCCGCGCCGAACGTCGGCGGCTCGTGCGCCTCGATGTCCCGCACCTGGAGACCACAGAGCTTCTTGCCGAGCGTGCGGCCCCACTTGGCCGTGGGCAGCGCCTCGTACAGCACGCCGAGGACGAGGAGGGCGCCGAGCGCGATCCCGAAGTTGAGCGAGGTGGTGCCGTCGAGCAGCCAGACCTGGACGGTGACGCCGGACTGCTTGGCCGCCTCGATCTTGGCGTCGATGTGGTCGAGCGCCGCCGTGACGAAGGGGAAGGACGCGCCGCCGACGAGCGCGCCGAGGACGAGGGTGTCGATGAACCGGGCCACCAGGCGCTTGCCGAGTCCGGCCGGGCGGGCGGCGGCCTGGGCGCGGGCGCGCTGGAGGAACGGGTCCTCGACGGGCGGCTTCCAGGGCAGGACCGGCTGCTCCTGGTCGGCGGTCTGCGGGGTGTGCGGGGCCTGCTGCGCCTGCGGGGTCTGCTGGTGTGCCGCCGCGGGCTGTGCGAGCTGGTGGACCTGCTGGGGCCACGAGGGGGTGCCGCCGCCGGGACCCGCGGTGACGGGGGCGGGGTTCTGCGTCTGCGCCTGGGGCTGAGGCTGGGGCTGGGGCTGGGGCTGGCCGGGCACGTGCGGGAGCGGCGCCGGGGAGGGCTGCGCGGGCTGTGCCGCGCCTCCCTGCGGGGCCCTGAGGGCCTGCGGCCCCTGCGGGCTCTGGGCGTTCTGCGTGGAGGCCGGTGCGCCCTGCGGAGGGAGCGCACGGATCGTCATCGTGCCCTCCGGCACGGGCGCCTGGCCTTCCGCCTTCGCCTGCCGTACGCCCGGCAGCGCGCCGCCCGTGGGGTCGGCGGACGCCGGAGTCACCGGCATCCCGCCCAGCCGGGCCTGCGGACCGGCCGGCTTCGGCTCGGGGTCCGCGGTGCGGGCCGCGGCGACCCGGGGATCCTGCGCCGCCGGCTCGGTCTCGGGCGCGCCCCAGGAGACCTTGCGGTCCCGGTCGCCGCCGAAGCCGGTCTGCCGCGAGACGTCCGCCTGCCATGCCGAGGCCGGTTCGGGCTCGGGTGTGGGGGCGGGGGCGAGTGCGGGCTCCTCGTCGAGGAAGACCGGCCCCGTCTCCTCCACGGCGGGCACGGGGGCCTGCGACGAGACGACGGGCGGCTGCGAGGAGACCACGGGTGCCGGCGACGGGTTCGGAGCCAGGGCCGGACCCGGCGGCATCGCCGAGGCCGGGGCCGCCGGCGGGAGTTCACCCTCACGGGGGGCCGGCCTGCTCGTCCCGGGCACCCAGGCGCCCCCGTTCCAGTACCGGATGTATCCGGGAATGGAGGGGTCCGGGTAGTACCCGGCCTGCGGTACCTCCCCGCCGGCTCCAGGAGGAGTAGCCACTGCCCCGACTCCGTTCCGTGACGACGCTTCTACGACCTCGGACCCACGGGCCCAAGGAGGACAGTAACGAAGAACGGCGCCACAAGAACAAAGAGGCCGCGAGAAACCCGCCTTCGAGCGACATACCCACAGAACCCGCCACTCACCGTCACGCTCGGGCCGACGGTCCTCTCGGAGAACTCGCGAAAAAACTTCTCCGAAGTCGCGTAATGGCGGGCCGCCGTCGCGCTCTCTCCCTGTGCGGGCCCGCCCGGGGCCCCGTACAGGGAGAGGCCGTCAGCCATGCAGAACACCGAGAACACCGTCGTGGAGCGCGAGCTGGAGCTGAAGCTGGTGCTGTCGCCCGAGCGCTCCGTCCCCGTCCCGGCGCGGCTCGCCTACCGCACCGACGACCCGTACGCCGTGCACATCACGTTCCACGTCGGTTCGGAGTACCCCGTCAACTGGACGTTCGCCCGCGAGTTGCTCGTCGAGGGCGTCTTCCGGCCCTGCGGTCACGGCGACGTCCGGATCTGGCCCACGAAGGTCGACGACCGCAACGTCGTCCTCATGGCGCTCTCCTCGCCCGACGGCGACGCGCTCCTCGAGGCGCCCTCCGCGCAGGTCTCCGCCTGGCTGGAGCGGACCCTGCGCGCCGTCCCGCCTGGCACCGAGTCCGAGCAGCTCGGCATCGACGACGGGCTCGCCGAGCTGCTGGCCACCACCTCGGTCGCCGACGACCTCTGGCTGCGCGACCCGTGGCCCTCGGACGAGTCGCAGGACGGTGAGGCGTGAACGGGGCGGCGAAGAGATCAGAAGAGCTTTCCGGGGTTCAGGATGCCGAGCGGGTCGAAGGTCCGCTTGATGCCCTGCTGCAACTCCACCCCCACCGGCCCCAGCTCCTGCGCCAGCCAGTCCTTCTTCAGGGTGCCCACGCCGTGCTCGCCGGTGATCGTGCCGCCCAGGGCGAGCCCGAGCGCCATGATCTCGTCGAAGGACTCCCGCGCCCGCCGCGACTCGTCCTCGTCCGCGTGGTCGAAGCAGACCACGGGATGGGTGTTGCCGTCGCCCGCGTGCGCGCAGACGCCGATGGTCAGGTCGTACTTCTCGGCGATGGCGGCCGTGCCGTCGAGCATCGCGGCCAGTTTCGTACGCGGTACGCAGACGTCGTCGATCATCGTCGCCGACTTGATCGTCTCCAGGGCGGTCAGGGAGAGCCGGCGCGCCTGGAGGAGGAGTTCGGACTCGGCCGCGGACTCGGCCGGGACGACCTCGGTGGCCCCGGCCGCCCTGCACAGCTCGCCGACGGCGGCCAGATCGGCCGCGGGGTCCGGGGTGTCGAAGGCACACAGGAGCAGCGCCTCGGTGGTGTTCGGCAGCCCCATGTTCGCCATCGTGTTGACGGCGCGGATGGTGGTGCCGTCCATCAGCTCCAGCAGAGACGGCGTATGGCCGCGCTCCATGATGGCGCAGACGGCCTCGCAGGCGGCCGCCGAAGAGGGGAACTCGGCGGCGAGCGCGAGCTGCTGGGGCGGCTGCGGGCGGAGCGCGAGGGTCGCGCCGACGATGATGCCGAGGCTGCCCTCCGATCCGACGAAGAGCCGGGTCAGGTCGTATCCGGCGACGCCCTTGGCGGTGCGCCGGCCGGTGGAGAGCAGCCGCCCGTCGGCGAGGACGACGTCGAGACCGAGGACGTACTCCGCCGTCACCCCGTACTTCACGCAGCACAGACCGCCGGACGCGGTGCCGATGTTCCCGCCGATGGTGCACGACTCCCAGCTGGAGGGGTCCGGCGGGTAGGAGAGGCCGTACTCGTTGACCGCGCGGGACAGGACGGCGTTGACCACGCCGGGTTCCACGACCGCGATCCGGTCGACCGGGTTGATCTCCAGGATCCGGTCCATCCCGACCAGGGAGAGCACGATGCAGCCTTCGGAGGCGTTGGCGGCGCCGGACAGGCCGGTGCGCGCGCCCTGGGGGACGACCGGGACGCGCAGCGCGGTCGCGGTGCGCATGACGTGCTGGACCTGTTCGACGGTGCGCGGGAGCACGACGGCCGCGGGGGTACCGGCCGTGCAGAAGCTCGCCATGTCGTGGGTGTAGGAGGCGGTGACGTCCGGGTCGGTGATCAGCGCCTCTGCGGGCAGACCCGCGCGCAGGTCCGCATGGAGCCGCGTCAGAAGATCGTCCATGCGTCCAGCCTGGCACCCGGGGCCATCGGTGTGAACCCGCCGTCGTGGTCCTTCGTGTGCTCTTCGTACAGGCGCACAGTGAGCGGCATGAAGACGGAGAACGTGTCGAGAGCGGTCCTGGCCGCGGGGGTGGGTGCGGTGCTCGCGGCGACGGCGCTGCTGTACGCCCCCGATCTCGCACCCGGTCTGTTCGGCGACGGGGAGTCGGCCCCCGGTCCCGCGGAGCGCGCGGTGATCGCGGCGAACGCGGGGGCGCAGGCCTCGCTGCCCGACCTGGGAGCGCTGATCGGCGACCGTGAGCAGTGGCTGAAGGACCATCCGACGGACGAGGCGTCCTGGGCCGTGCTCGGGGCTGCGTACACCGAGCGCGGCACGCGGCTCGGCGACGCGACGTACTACCCGCGGGCGGAGAGCGCCCTGAAGCGTTCCCTGGAGGTACGGCCCGCCTCGCGCGGGAACCTCGACGCGCAGCTGGGGCTCGGCGCCCTGGCCAACGCGCGGGGCGACTGGCGGACGGCCAGGACCTGGGGCGAGGCGGTGCGCGCAAAGGCTCCGAAGCGCTGGCCGGTCTACCCGGTGCTGATCGACGCGTACAACGGCCTGGGCGACTACAAGGCGGCCCAGCAGGCCCTTTCGGCCCTGGAAGAGCTGCACTCGGGTGCGGCGGTGGCCACGCGCGTCGCGCAGGGGTACCGCAACCGGGGCTGGCGCGAGGACGCGGCGGTGGCGGCGCTCGACGCGGTGGCGCGGGCGGAGACCGGCGCGGAGAAGGCGGCGGCGTACGCGCGGCTCGGTGATCTGGCGTGGGAGCGGGGCGAGCCGGAGGAGGCGGTGACCGAGTACGGGTCGGCGCTGCGTCTCGTACGGGACCACGGGCCGTCGCTCGCGGGGCGGGCCCGGGCGCTCGCGGCGCTGGACCGCACGGACGAGGCGCTGCTCGACTACCGGGCGGCGCTCGCGCGGCTGCCCCGGCCGGAGTACGTCCTGGAGGCGGGCGAGCTCTACGAGTCGCTCGGGCTGGACGGCGAGGCGAAGACGCAGTACGAGCTGCTGCGGTCGCGCTCCTGGCCCGGCGGGGAGGTCGTCCTCGGCCTGTTCGAGGCGGACCACGGCGACGCGGCGGCGGCGGTGCGGATGCTGAGGGCGGAGTGGGCGCGGGGGCACCGGTCGGTGCAGATGGCGGACGCGCTGGGGTGGGCGCTCTTCCGGGCCGGGCAGCCGAAGGAGGCGCTGGAGTACGCGAAGAGGGCGACGGACGAGGGCCTGCGCAGCGCGCTCTTCTCGTACCACCGGGGGGAGATCGAGCGGGCGGTGCAGGAGCACGGACCGGCTCGCCGGCATCTGGCGGAGGCGCTGCGGATCAACCCGGAGTTCTCGCCGCTGCTGGCGCCGAGGGCGAGGCAGTCGGTCCAGGAGCTGGGCGACCCCCCGGACGAGCTCCCGGCCGAACTCCGCGAGGCCCCTCCGGAACCTCCGAAGACCTCGGACCCCGCGAACACCTCGGAACCCGCGAAGACGTCGGAGACCCCGAACGCCTCGGACCCCGCGCACACCTCGGAGACCCCGAAGACGTCGGAGACCCCGAAGGCCTCGGAGCCCCAGCCGGCCGCGGGAGCCACGGCGCCGCCGGCGGCGGACTAGACGGGGAGCCCGTGCCCGTTGTGGGCATTCGTTCCGCCGGGGCGGAACGGGTGGGCACCACGGAACGGCACCCCGTGCCGGGCCGAGGCCCCGGTCCCTACGGTGCCCACAAGTGGGGCGAAGTCGTGGGTTGTGCCCACGCTCCCCCGCCCAGCGGGACGAGTGCCGCCACGGGGCGAGGAACGCTCCGGCGCCAACCCCGCGGGCGCCGGAGCGTGCCGGCGGCCCCGGGCGATACCCGGGTGCTCATGGAGACGGGCCCGGGGCAGACACCCGCCCGGGCCCGCCGGTCTTCGCGGACTACAGGTTCCCGCGCTTCTCCTGCTCCCGCTCGATCGCCTCGAACAGCGCCTTGAAGTTGCCCTTGCCGAAGCCCATCGAGCCGTGACGCTCGATCATCTCGAAGAAGACGGTCGGACGGTCCTGGACCGGCTTCGTGAAGATCTGCAGCAGGTACCCGTCCTCGTCGCGGTCGACGAGGATCTTCAGCTCGCGCAGGGTCTCGACCGGCACCCGCGTCTCGCCGGCCCACTCGCCGAGCGTGTCGTAGTACGAGTCCGGGGTGTCGAGGAACTGGACACCGGCGGCGCGCATGGAGCGGACCGTGGCGACGATGTCGTTGGTGGCCAGCGCGATGTGCTGGACGCCCGCGCCGCCGTAGAACTCCAGGTACTCGTCGATCTGCGACTTCTTCTTCGCGATCGCCGGCTCGTTGATCGGGAACTTCACCTTGAGGGTGCCGTCCGCGACGACCTTCGACATCAGGGCCGAGTACTCGGTCGCGATGTCGTCGCCCACGAACTCCTTCATGTTCGTGAAGCCCATGACGTTGTTGTAGAAGCCGACCCAGTCGTTCATCTTGCCGAGCTCGACGTTGCCGACGCAGTGGTCGATGGCCTGGAAGGTGCGCTTGGCCGGCGGCTCGACGATCGGGGAGGCGGCGACGAAGCCCGGCAGGTAGGGGCCGTCGTAGCCGGAGCGCTCGACGAGGGTGTGGCGGGTCTGGCCGTACGTCGCGATGGCGGCGAGGACGACGGTGCCGTTCTCGTCCTTCACCTCGTACGGCTCGGTGATGCCGGTGGCGCCGTGCTCGACGGCGTAGGCGTACGCGGCGCGCGCGTCGGGCACCTCGATCGCCAGGTCGACGACGCCGTCACCGTGCTCGGCGACGTGCTCGACGAGGAAGCGGCCCCAGTCGGTGGACGCCTTGATGACGGAGGTGAACACGAAGCGGGCGGCGCCGTTCGTCAGGACGTAGCTGGCGGTCTCGCGGCTGCCGTTCTCCGGTCCGGAGTAGGCGACGAGCTTCATGCCGAAGGCCGTGGAGTAGTAGTGCGCGGCCTGCTTGGCATTGCCGACGGCGAAGACGACCGCGTCCATTCCCTTCACGGGGAAGGGGTCGGCCTGCCGCGCCGTGGAAGGGGTGTGATCGATGGTCTCAGTCATGACGGCAGAGTCCCGCCGATCGGCAAGCTGCGCAATAGTTCGCCGGGCAGCTGGGCAATCTGTACAGCCGCAGTTCAGTATGGCCGGGAGACTTGTACAGGATGACCATGAGGAGACCTCTGTGGCGATCGATCATCTGGACGGCCGGCTGATCGTGCTGCTCGCACGCGAGCCGCGGATCGGGGTGCTGGAGGCGTCGCGCCGGCTGGGCGTGGCGCGCGGCACGGTGCAGGCACGCCTGGACCGCCTGCAGGCACAGGGGGTGATCCGCGGCTTCGGCCCGCAGGTCGACCCGGCGGCGCTCGGCTATCCGGTGACCGCGTTCGCGACGCTGGAGATCAAGCAGGGGCAGGGGCCGGACGTACGGGAGCACCTGGCGACCGTGCCAGAGGTGCTGGAGCTGCACACGACGACGGGGCACGGCGACATGCTCTGCCGGCTGGTGGCGCGCTCCAACGCGGACCTCCAGCGGGTGATCGACCGGGTCGTCGGCATCGAGGGGATCGTCCGGGCCTCCACGGCGATCGTGATGGAGAACCCCGTACCGCTGCGGATCATCCCGCTGGTGGAGCAGGCGGCGGAGGACGGGCCGCTGTAGCCCTCCCCCTCACCTTCCGCCCACCTTCCGCTCGCTCCCCGACTTCCGAAGAAAGACTTCCAAAGAATTAGTTGCAAAGAACTCCTTGCAACTACTTCTTTGCAACTCTACGGTGGAGCCATGCCCGAGCCCGAGAAGCCCGCAGAGCCCGAGAAGCCCGCGGAGCCCGCGAAACCCCGGAGCCGCACACTCGACCCGCGCTCGCTGCGCGGGCTGGCCCACCCGCTCCGGATCCAGCTGCTGCGCGCCCTGCGCCACCACGGACCCGCCACCGCCTCCCAACTCGCCGAGCGGCTCGGCGAGTCCAGCGGGGCGACCAGCTACCACCTCCGCCAGCTCGCGGCGCACGGCTTCGTCGCGGACGACCCGACGCTCGGCAAGGGCCGGGAGCGGTGGTGGAAGGCGGCCGTGCAGGGCACGACGTTCGACGAGTCGCTGTACCACGACCCCGACCCCGAGGTCCGGGGCGCCGTGGAGGTCTACCTCCACGAGATCGCGACCATCCACACCCAGGAGCTCAACACCTGGCTCGGCACCCGGCAGGAATGGGACGAGAGCTGGCTCGGCGCTTCCGACATGAGCGACTTCACCCTCCGCCTTCCGCCGGAACGGCTGCGCGAACTCAGCCAGAAGATCCACGAGTTGATCGGCTCCTACAGCGAGGCCGCCGGTCCCGACACCCCGGGCGCCGCCCGCGTACGGATGCACCTGCACGCGTTCCCCCAGTACGAGAACTGAGACCGAGAAAGGGACCACGGAAACCATGCACTCCGACATCCACCTCCGGCTCCACCACCTCGACGCGGCCGAACTCCACCGGGCGGCCGCCGACTCCCTCCCCCACACGCCGGTCCGCTCCCAACTGGGCTGGGCACTGGTCACGTTGGGTCTCCGGCTCGTCGTTCCCGCCGGGCCCACCACCGCCCGGCGGATCATGCCGGCCGTATGAGCACCCTGGGGGGACGTGCTCCACTGGCCACCGTCCTGGCCGCCAACGCCATCTCCGTCACCGGCAATTCGCTCACCCTCATCGCCGTCCCGTGGTTCGCGCTCGACACCACGGGCAGCCCCGGAAAGGCGGGGCTCGTCGCGTTCTGCGCGGCCCTGCCCGTCGTCGTCTCCGCGATCGTCGGCGGACCGGTCGTCGACCGGATCGGGCGCCGCCGGATCAGCGTCGCCTCCGACCTCGTCTGCGCATCCGCGCTGGCCGCGATCCCGCTCCTCCACCGCGCCGGTGTGCTCCAGTTCTGGATGCTGTGCGCGCTGATGGCCGTGACCGGCCTCTTCCACGCCCCGGGCGAGACCGCCCGCTCCGTGCTCGTCCCCGACCTCGCCGACCACGCCGGGACCCCGCTCTCGCGTGCCGCGAGCCTCTTCGACGCCGTCTCGCGCGGCGCCCGGATGGCGGGGGCCGCCCTCGCCGGCGTGCTCGTCGCGGTCCTCGGCGCCGACACCGTCCCCTTCCTCGACGCCGCCACCTTCGGGCTCTCCGCCCTGCTGATCCTCACCGGCCTCCGGGGCCTGCCGGCCGCCGCGCCACTGCCGGACCCGGCCCCCTTCTCCCTGCCGCGCTACCGCGCCGACCTGCGCGAGGGGTACACGTTCGTCCTCAGGTCCCGGCTCATCCTCGGCATCGTCCTGATGGTGATGGTCACCAACGGACTCAGCCAGGGCTGGATCTCGGTGCTGCTCCCCGTCCACGCCCGGGAGAACCTCGGCGGCCCCGCCGCCCTCGGCCTGCTCGTCTCCGTCTTCGGCGGCTGCGCGCTGCTCGGAGCGCTCACGTACGGGGCGGTCGGCCACCGC
Source organism: Streptomyces sp. NPDC127129 (assembly GCF_042671585.1). Lineage (NCBI taxonomy): Bacteria > Bacillati > Actinomycetota > Actinomycetes > Kitasatosporales > Streptomycetaceae > Streptomyces > Streptomyces sp. NPDC127129. The sequence continues at coordinate 85,062 of NZ_JBHXTV010000005.1, read as the reverse complement.
TTCCCGCGCCGGGCGGTCCTCGTCGGCGGCTTCCTGCTCTGCGGCGCGCCGCCGTACACCGTGGCCGCTCTCACCGACACCACGCTGCCGCTGGTCGTCACCATGGCGGCGGGCGGGTTCGGGGCCGGGGTGCTCAACCCGATCCTGACGACGGTGCTGTACGAGGTGATCCCGGACGGGCTCCGCAGCCGGGTCGCCGGCGTGACCACGGCGGGGGTGCTCCTGGCGACCCCGCTCGGGGGCCTCGCCGCCGGGCAGCTCGTCGAGCGGACCGGTCTGGTGCCGGCGCTGCTCACGCTCGGCGGGGTCTACCTCCTGGCCACGCTCGCCCCGGTGGTCTTCCCGTCCTGGCGAACGATGGAGGCACCGGCGAAGGACGGACGGGTCAGCAGCTCGGAACCTTCGCTTCCTGGCCCTGCTCCAGCGCCCGGAGCGATGCCACGGCGTCGGTGAGCGTCGAGACGGGGATCAGCCGCATCCCCTTCGGCAGCTCGGCCTGGGCGTCGGAGCACTCCGCCGCGGGGACGAGGAAGACGCTCGCCCCGTCCCGCGCGGCGGCCTGGGTCTTCAGCGACACCCCGCCGACGGCGCCGACCGTGCCGTCGGGCTCGATCGTGCCCGTACCGGCGACGGTCCTGCCGCCGGTGAGGTCGCCGTCGGCGCCGTCGCCGTCGAGCTTGTCGACGATCCCGAGCGAGAAGAGGAATCCGGCGCTCGGCCCGCCGATGTCGGCGAGGTGGAGCGTGACCTTCACGTCCTTCGGGTCGAGCTTCAGATAGCCGAGGGCGGCCAGGGTGGCGGCGTCCTGCGACTCCTTCATCTCTCCCAGGTTGTGCTCCTCCACCTCGGCGTCCGACTTCCCCGGCGGGTAGACGGAGTCGCGCGGCAGCACGGCCTGGTCGGTACGGAACCAGGCGTCGGCGACGTCGGCGAAGTCGTTGTCGACGCTCGGCCCGGTGGCCACGATCGTGGTCATCAGCAGCTCGCCCTCGGTGTCCCGGACGGGCGCCCCGCTGATCGTGATCACCTGACGCCCGTCGACCGACCCGAGCACGTCGGCGGTCGTTCCGGGCGAGGCGATGGCGTACGGCAGCGGCGCGAGCCCGACGGCGGCGAGGAGCGCGGCGACGGGCAGGGCACAGAGGGCGAGCGCACGGGTACGCGTGAGACTGGTGAGCACGCCCCCAATCTACTGGGCGCCCGCCGGCACCCGGCGGGCGAAGAACCCCCGCACCTCGTGACGCACGGCACGCACGGCCTCCCGCGCCCCGATCGCGCCGACGAGCCGGACGCGGTCGGCGGCGGTGACCAGACCGGCGGCCTGGAGCTGGGGCACGAGGGCCGCGTAGTCGGTGAACACCCCGTGCGCCGCGTCGTCGAGCTGCCGCCGGCGGACCCGCGCCCCGGACCGGGCGAGCACCGCGCCCCAGGAGCGGTCGAGCCGGGCGTCGCGGAAACCGTCGGTGCCCAGCAGGAGCAGCGGCCGGCCGACGCCGTACCGGGCCACGGGGAGGAGCGTGCCGTCCACCTGGTCCAGGTATCCCTCCAGGTTCACGGCGGCGGCGAGCCGCCGGTCGTCGTACAGGGCCTGCGCGGCGGCGGTGCCGCCCGCGGAGTGCCCGTAGATCCCGACCCGCCCGAGGTCGAGCGCGCGGCCGAGGGGCCCTTCCAGCGTTTCGAGCCGGTCGAGGACGAACCGGAGGTCCGCGAGCCGGGTGTCGATCATCGTGCGGAACTGTCCGGCGGTGGGCGGTCCGAGGAAGACCGTCCGGCGCACGCGGTCCCGCCCCGGCCGCGGGCCGGGGAACTCCACCTGGCCGGCGTCGCCGGGGTGGTCGACGGTGACGACCACCCAGCCGTGACTGGCCAGCTCCTCCGCGAGCGAGGTGCCCATGGAGCGGGCCTCGCCGCCACCCGGGGTGTACAGCAGCACGGGCCATCGGCCGGGCAGGACGGGGGCGCCGGCGTGGGAGTGCGCCCGGGTGGCCGCCCAGTCCACGCCCGACGCGGGCAGCCCGTGGACGGCGTGGGCGAGGAAGGTGAAGAGTTCGGCCTCGCCCGCGGTCAGCTGCGGCGCGCGCGGACATCCGCGGACGGTACGGGCGGGGTGGAGGACGGTGACCATGACCTCCCGCACACCGATCGCGGGATCCCAGGGGTCGTTGCGGGACGGGTCGACGAGAGGGAGGGTCGTGGCGCCGATCCGGTACGGGCCGGTGGGCGCGGGCAGCCGAAGGGCGAGCCCGGAGGCGGCGGAGACGGTGGGGTCGGCGGACGCGGCGGAGGCGGCGGACGCGGAGGCGCGGGCGGTGCCCGGCGCGAGCGCGAGCGCGGCGGCGAGGAGGCCCGCTCGGGTGACGGTCCGTCGGGTCGGAGAGGTCGCTCGGGAAGGTGTCATGCGGAAAGGCTGGCGCGGGGAGGGGGCTGCGGACGAAGGTTGAGGCTGTGGTCGAAAGGCTTGCGGGGAGAGCGGAACGAGGCGGCGGCGTTGACACGGATCCGGTTCACGGCGGAGGACTTCGCCCGGGTGCGGTTCGCCGCCCGTCCGGCCCCGCTGCCGGAGCTGAACGCGGCCTTCATGATGCTGTTCGCCGGCGGCGGCGAGCTGCTCCACGGCCGCTGGCGACGGCGGGTGCTGCGGTCCCTGCCGGACGCTGTGGCACCGCTCGCGGACCTCGTCCCCGGCGGCGATCCCCCGCGCTTCCTCGACGTGCTCGGCGAGACTCCTGCCGAGGGCCTGGACCTGGTGGAGGCGGCCCCGGCGGAGCTGGTGCGGTCGGAGCTGGAGCGGATCTACGCCGGTCGTCCGTCCCCGCACTGGATCCGCGAGCTCCACGCGGGCGAGAAGGGCGCCGGGCGCGTTCTGCGCCGGGCCCAGCAGGCGGCGTACGAGACGATCGTGGCACCGGTGTGGCCACTGGTGCAGGACCTGCACCGGGCGGAGTTCACCCGGCACGCGCTGACGGTCGCCGAACACGGGATCGGCGCGGCCCTGGAGGCCCTGGTCCCCGGCACCCGGCTGCGGGACGGCGTCTGGGAGTGGCCGACGGCGCCCGCGTCACCGGGCGGGCGGGAGATCCGGCTCTCCGGGCGCGGTCTCGTCCTTCTGCCGACCTTCCACTGGACCGGCCGGCCGCTCGTCCAGGACCGGCCGGACCGGCCGGTGGTCGTGGCGTACGCGGCGGGTCCGGGCCTGCCGCTCACCCCGGACCTCGCACCGGGCACGGAGGAGTCCCTGGCGACCGTCCTGGGCCGCACCCGCCTCGAACTCCTCCGTGCCCTGACCGCCCCGCACACGACGACATCCCTGGCCCGTCGTCTGGGCGTGAGCAACGCGACGGCCTCGGCCCACGCCTCGGCGCTGCGCGGGGCGGGCCTGATCACGACGGCACGGGCGGGCAGAGCGGTGGCACACCGCAGAACGGCGCTGGGCGACCTGCTGCTGGCTCCGGTGGCGGGCGCACGGCTCCAGGCGCGTCCCGAGTCGGACGCGCCGTGACTCCACACGCCCCGCCTCGGACGCGCCATGACTCCGGCACGGCCCGCCTCGGACACGGCCCGCCTCGGACGCGTCCTAGCGCAGCGCGTCCGCGACCTCCCGGGCCGCGTCGACCACCCTGGGGCCCACCCGTTCCGGGACCGCGTCCGCCAGCATCACGACGCCCACGCTGCCCTCGATGCCCGTGATGCCGACCAGCGGGGCCGCGGCGCCGCTCGCGCCCGCCTCCAGCTCGCCGTGGGTCAGTGTGAACCCCGGCTCGATCAGGCTGCCCTGCCGGGCCGCGAGGATGGCGCGGCCCGCCGCGCCCCGGTCCAGCGGGTGCCGGAAACCGGCCCGGTAGGCCACGTGGTAGTCGGTCCAGGTCGGTTCGACGACGGCGACCGCCAGCGCCTCCGCCCCGTCCACGAGGGTGAGATGGGCCGTCGCGCCTATGTCCTCGGCGAGGGAACGCAGCGCGGGCAGCGCCGCCTCCCGTACGAGCGGATGGACCTGACGGCCGAGGCGGAGCACACCGAGGCCCACCCGGGCGCGACCGCCCAGGTCGCGGCGTACGAGCGCGTGCTGTTCGAGTGTGGCGAGCAGACGGTAGACGACGGTCCTGTTGACCCCGAGTCGGTTGGACAACTCGGTGACGGTCAGGCCGTGGTCGGTGTCGGCGAGCAGTTTGAGGACCCTGAGGCCCCGGTCGAGCGTCTGGGAGGTTTCCGCGGTCACGACGCCCTCTCCTTCGGAGTGAGTGACGGCGGACCTTCAAACGAGAGCAGCGGCGCCGGTCCCGCGGCGACGCACGTCAGAGGCCGCCGGCAGGCCATGCGCACCGGCTGCGCTCCGCGGCGGCGCTGCCACGGGGCGTTTACATTGCGGGGACATTAGCGAGCCACTCCGCTCAGCGGAAGACCTCGTCCAGAATCCGGGCGCGAGCGGCTGGATACCGCCGGTCGGCGCACGGCGGTGCGCGGCCCCGTCCGCTCAGCGGTGCACGACCGTCCTGAGCGACGCGGGACCGTCCGCTCAGCGGCACACGGCCCCGTCCGGAAACCGCGCGCACGGCCCGCCGAGCGGCACACGCCTGCCCGTCCGCTCAGCGGCACTCGGCTACCCGTCCGCTCAGCCTCGTACGGGACCGGTCGGCTCCGGGTTCAGCGCATCCGGGTGGCCCACTCCTGGACCTTCTTGATCCGCTCGCGGATCTGCCCGGCGGTCGCCTCGGCGCTCGGCGGCCCACCGCACACCCGCCGCAGCTCGGTGTGGATCACGCCGTGGGGCTTGCCGCTCTGGTGAACGTACGCACCGACCATCGTGTTGAGCTGTTTCCTCAGCTCAAGAAGCTCCTTGTGCGATACGACGGGCCGCCGCTCGGCCGGAAGCTCCAGCAGATCCGCCTCGGTGTCCGGCTTCTTGCGGCTGTGCGCGATCTGCCGGGCCTGCCGCTTCTGGAGGAGCAGCTGCACCTGGTCGGGTTCGAGGAGCCCGGGGATGCCGAGGTAGTCCTGCTCCTCCTCGCTGCCCGGGTGGGCCTGCATGCCGAACTCGGCGCCGTCGTAGAGCACGCGGTCGAAGACGGCGTCGGACTCCAGCGCCTCGAAGGGCAGCATGTCCTGCTCGCCGGTGTCCTCGTCCTGCTGCTTCTCGGCCTCCGCCATCTCCTTCTCGGACTCGGCGTACGGGTCCTCCTCGCCGTCCTTCTTCGGCTTGTCGAGCACGTGGTCGCGCTCGACCTCCATCTCGTTGGCGAAGCCGAGGAGGTTGGGGATGGTGGGAAGGAACACGGATGCCGTCTCGCCGCGCCTGCGGGAACGTACGAAACGTCCGACGGCCTGGGCGAAGAAGAGCGGGGTCGAGATGGTCGTCGCGTACACGCCCACGGCGAGGCGGGGGACGTCGACGCCCTCGGACACCATGCGGACGGCGACCATCCAGCGTTCGTTGTTCTCGCTGAACTCGTCGATCCGCTTGGAGGCGGCGGCCTCGTCGGAGAGGACGACGGTGGCCTTCGTACCGGTGATCTCGCGGATGAGCTTGGCGTAGGCGCGGGCGGAGTCCTGGTCGGAGGCGATGACGAGGCCGCCGGCGTCGGGGATGCCCTTGCGGACCTCGGTGAGGCGCTGGTCGGCGGCGCGCAGGACGTTCGGCATCCAGTCGCCGCGCGGGTCGAGCGCGGTGCGCCAGGCCTGGGAGATGGCGTCCTTGGTCATGGGCTCGCCGAGGCGGGCGGCGATCTCGTCGCCGGCCTTGGTGCGCCAGCGCATGTTGCCGCTGTAGGAGAGGAAGATCACGGGCCGGACGACACCGTCGCCCAGGGCGTTGCCGTAGCCGTAGGTGTAGTCGGCGGACGACCGCCGGATGCCGTCGTTCCCCTCCTCGTACGTGACGAAGGGGATGGGGTTGGTGTCGGACCGGAAGGGCGTACCGGTCAGCGCGAGGCGGCGGGTCGCCGGGTCGAACGCCTCCAGGCAGGCCTCACCCCAGGACTTGGAGTCACCGGCGTGGTGGATCTCGTCGAGGATGACGAGGGTCTTGCGCTGCTCGCAGCGGTTGCGGTGGAGCATGGGGCGCACGCCGACACCCGCGTAGGTGATCGCGACGCCGTGGTACTCCTTGCTGAGCGGCCCGGCGCTGTAGTCGGGGTCGAGCTTGATCCCTATCCGCGCGGCGGCGGCCGCCCACTGCTTCTTCAGGTGCTCGGTGGGGGCGACGACGGTGACCTGTTGCACGACGTGGTGGTGCAGCAGCCAGGACGCGAGGGTCAGCGCGAAGGTGGTCTTTCCGGCGCCGGGCGTCGCGACCGCGAGGAAGTCGCGGGGCTGCTCCTGGATGTACTTCTCCATGGCGCCCTGCTGCCAGGCTCGCAGCTTGTTGGCGGTGCCCCAGGGGGCCCGCCCGGGGAAGGCGGGAGAGAGGTGATGGGAGGAGGTGGCGGTGGTAGTCACGGTCTCCGGTTCGACGCTCGTCCAGATATGACAACCGGGCCACCCTACCGGCGGCCCGGCCGGATCCTCGTACGAACGCCCCGGGGTCGGCGAGGGTGCGACTCAGCTCACGTCGGGGAGCAGCAGCTCGCGCAGCGCTGCGGAGATCGCCTCCACGTCGCTCACCTCACCCGCCGTCACGGCGTTGACCAGGTGCGCCGCCGCGTCGGCATCGGGGCGCAGTTCCACTCCGTTGAGGCTCAGGAACGTGACGCAGGCCAGCCAGGCGGTGCGCTTGTTCCCGTCGACGAACGGCCTGGTGAAGGCCAGCGACTGGAGGAGAGCGGCGGCCTTGTCGGCGGTGCCGGGGTAGTAGGTGTCGCCGCCGGAGGCCGCGCGGTGGGCGGCTGTCGCGACGAGACCCGGATCCCGCACGAACGGCTTGCGCCCGCAGGCTTCCTCGGCGATGCCGAGGAGGTCCTCGCCGGAGAGGTAGAGGTGGGTCACGGAAGGCGCCCCAGGAGCCCGCTCCACTTGACCGCCTGTTCGCGGGACGTCTGCCGCACCCTGGCCTCGTGTCCGGTGCGTGCCAGGTAGTCGTCCACGGCGCGCAGGACCAGCGCGTGCATGCTGATGCCCTCTTCCTGGGCGCGCCGCTCGAGGTCTTCTCGTTGGTCCTCACGAAGGCGCAGGTTCATGGCCATACCGGGATGGTACGGATCAGAGGTCAGAGGGGTACTACTTCCGGACACTCAGCCGCGTGGCGACCCACGCCCCCGCCAGCGCCACCCCCGCCATCGGGAGGAACACGGCCGCGAACGCCACGGGGTGGCCGGCTCCGCCCGTGGCGGTGGCCGCGTGTCCGACCGCTCCCCCGCCCAGCGCCGCGAACGCCGCGCCGCCCACGGCGAGCAGCAGCACGTTCGACAGGCCGTCCGAGATCTGCAGCGCCGCCGAGTTCGCGCCCGCCTCCTCCGGTGCGGAGAGCTTCAGGAGCAGCACGCTCGTCGAGGCGATCACCATGCCCATGCCCAGGCAGCCGTAGCCCCACGCGACCGCCACCACCCAGACCGGGACCGTCTCGATCAGGACGGTCGGGGCCGCGCCGATCGCGGCCGCGACGAGCAGCATCCCGATCACGACGAGCCGTTCGCGGTACGGCTCCGTCCACGGCCGTGACTGGATCCACGACCCGAGCGCCCAGGTCGCCCCGCCGACCGCGAGCGACAGGCCCGCGAGCGTGGGGCTCATGCCCCGCTGCGTGACGAGCATGAGCGGTACGAAGGACTCCGCGGCGATGAAGGAGCCCGCCGCGACGCCCCGCAGCAGCACCACCGACGGCAGTCCCCGCGCGGCCCGGTAGGTCCCGCGCGGCAGCAGCCCGAGCACGGCCGGCACGAGCAGCGCCGTGCCGGCCGCCGCCGGGAGGAGCGAGAGCCAGCGCAGCTCCTGACCGGCGTACTGGAGCAGCCCCGCGCCGGCCGAGATGCCGAGCGCAAGGCGGATCCGCCGCCGGTCGTACGGCGGGAGGGGCGCGGCCGGGTCGGCGGGGCCGGAGGCGGTGCGGCGGATGGCCGGCAGGGCGAGGGCGAGGGCGGGGAGGACGAGAACGGGGATCCCGACGAAGACCCAGCGCCAGCCCAGGTGCTCGGTGATCGTCCCGGAGGCGAGCGGCCCGACGACGGACGGGATGACCCAGCTCGCCGCGAAGGCGGCCATGATCGCGGGCCGTAGCTGTTCGGAGTAGGCGCGGCTGACGATGACGTACAGCGCGACGATCACCAGCCCGCCGCCGAGCCCCTGGACGGCCCGTCCGACGATGAAGAGCCACATCGTGCCGGCGGTCCCGGAGAGCAGCAGCCCGGCGGCGAAGGCGCTGATGCCGACGGTGAGCGGGGCGAGGGGCCCGCTGCGGTCGGACCACTGCCCGGAGAGGACCATGGCGAAGAGACTGGTGGTGAAGTACGCGGAGAAGGCGAAGGCGTAGAGCGGGATGCCGTTCAGCTCGCGTGCCGCGACCGGCATGGCCGTCCCGACGGCGGTCGCCTCGAAGGCGATGAGGAGTACGACGGAGACGATGCCGATGCTGAGCGCCCGGTGCTCGCGGTCGAGCACGGAACCGCCGTCCGGGGAGGGGACGGCGGCGGGGATGTCCGGCGCGACGCCGGAGTCGGCGTCGCGGGGTTCGAGGGCGCTCATGGAGCCAGCGTAAGGGGCATAGCACTGAATGGACCCTGTCCGGAGGAGGGTCCGGGCTGGTCCCTTGGTCGTAGGACCGGCCCCGGCGACCGGACGCCGGACCACCGACCGTGAACGCGGCATGGCAGTCGTGTTGCGGCCCCCGCGAATCCCTTGAGCCGGCCCCGACCCCGCCCTAGGTTCGAACTCGTCACCGACACGGCCGTGTGCCCGAGTGGTTCAGGGGCTCGCCTGCAAAGCGAGTTACGCGGGTTCAATTCCCGCCACGGCCTCCACCGGCGCCACCCCGCCGAGCACCGCCCAGCTGCGGTGCTCGGCGGGTTCGGTCGCCGCGTCATGACCACTGCGCGGTGACCGCGTACGTGGAGATGCACTGCCACGGGCCGCCGGCCTCCACATGATCTTCACAAGTCGCCCCGGGTGTGCCAGAGTCCGCTCATGACCGACATAGGCGTGAGACGCAGACTGGGCGCGCTCGTGGGGGCCGCCGTATCCGGCGCGGTGCTGCCGGGGATCACCTTCGAAGGGGACACCGCGGACGCGGTGCTGGGCACGCTGCTGGCCGGGCTGGTGATCGCCGTCCTGACGCAGCTGATCCACATCGGACCGTCCGAGCCCGTCCCCGCGGTGCCCCTGCTGGCCTTCGCGGCGGCCGGCTTCGTCCAGGACGCCCTGATCTGGTGGCTGCTGTCCTGGCTGGGCGACGAGATCGGCCTGATGCACGTGAGCGGCTTCGGCACGATCCTCCTGGCCGCCCTGATCACCCGCACGTCGATCCTCGCCCTCTCCCTCCTCGGCGCCCGGCGCACCACGGAGGACCCGGTCGCGGACTGACCGCGCGCCGAGGCCGGGGCCTCCTACGCCGTCACCGCGCCCACCGCCGCCTGCGGGCGGATCGGGAGGCGGTTGACCGGGCGGCCCGTCGCCGCGCGGACCGCCGAGGCCACCGCCGCCGGGGAGGTGACCACCGGGACCGCGCTCGCCGCCTTCGCCCCGAAGGGGGCCACCACGTCGCGCTCCTCGACGAGCTTCACGATGCGGATGTCCGGGGCGTCCAGGGCCGTCGGGAGCGCGTAGCCCGTCAGGTCCGGGTGCCTCAGCAGGCCGCGGGCCGTGCGGAGGTTCTCCGTGAGGGCCGCGCCGACGCCCTGGGTGACACCGGCCTCGATACGCGTGGCCAGCTGCGCCGGGTTGAGGACGCGGCCGACGTCCTGGGCGACGGCCATCTCCACCACACGGACCGCGCCCAGCTCGATGTCGACGTCCACCACCGCGCGGATCGCGCAGAAGGCGAGGCCCACGAAGGCGTCGCCCTGACCCGACTCGTCCAGGGGCTCGGTCGGGTGCGGGCGGCACTGAGCGGTCGCCCAGAGCTCCTTGCCGTCCATCGCCTCCGTGACCGTGGTCGACAGGACGCCGTCGTACGACGTGATCTTGCCGTCGGTGATCTGGAGCAGCTCCGTCGACATGCCGAACTTGTGCGCCAGGGGCTGCAGCAGCTGCGTACGGACCATCTTCGCCGCGCGCTCCACCGCCCCGCCCGACACCCACGTGTGCCGGCCGTGCGTCGCCGGACCGGCCGGCGGCTGGTCGGTGTCGACCGAGGCGACGTGGACCTCCTCCAGGCCCAGCGTCTCCTGGACGATCTGGCGGGCCAGCGTCGAGAAGCCCGAACCGGTGTCCACGGCCGCGCAGATGACCGTGGCCACGCCGTCCTGGACCTTCACCGTCGCCGTCGAGACCTCGTCCGCGCCCTCCGCGCCGAGCATGTGCACCATGCCGAGCGCATAGCCGACGCCCCGGCGCACCGCGCCCGGTTCGCCCGCGCCCTCGGGCCCGCCCGGCAGCAGCCAGTCCTCCTCCGGGGTGTCCATCGGCAGGGACGGCAGGGGGAAGTCACGGACGGCGGCCAGCAGTTCCGCCACCGGCGCGGGGCACGTCACCGTCTGGCCGGTCGGGAGGATGTCCCCGGTGGCCAGGACGTTGCGCAGCCGTACGTCGACCGGGTCCACGCCCAGCTTCGCCGCCAGCTTGTCCATCTGCGCCTCGTACGCCGCGCAGACCTGCATCGCGCCCTCGCCCCGCACATGGCCGGACGGCGGGTTGTTCGTACGGACGGCCCAGCCCTCGATGAAGGCGTGCGGGACGACGTACGGACCGCAGGCGAAGGAGACGGCGGCGGCGAGGGACTCCGAGGACGCGTCCGCGTAGGCACCGGCGTCCAGCAGGATCTGCGCCTCCACCTTCACCAGCCGGCCCTCGGCGTCCGCGTGGTGGCGGTAGCGGAGCAGCGTCGGGTGCCGGTGGGCGTGGCCGAGGAAGGACTCCTCGCGCGTGGCGGTCAGCTTGACCGGGCAGCCGGTACGGAGCGCGAGCAGGCCGAGCGGGATCTGGAAGCCCGGGTCGTCACGGTCGCCCGTCGCGCCCGGAACGCCCGTCACGACGACCTTGACCTGGTCCGGCGTGAGGCCGAAGCAGGCGGCCGCCAGGTCGCGGTCGGTGTGCGGGTCGGTGGAGGCGGTGTAGATCTCGACCCCGCCGTCGGGGCGCGGGACGGCGAGTCCGGCCTCCGCTCCGATGGGGGCCGGGTCCTGGCGTCCGATCCGGTACAGGCCCTCGACCACGACCTCGCCCGTCGCCTCGGCGTCGCCGAACCGCAGCGGGATGTGGCGGATCAGGTTGCCGTCCGGGTGCAGCGCGTCCGCGGCGAAGGCCTTCTCCGGGTCGGTGACCGGCTCCAGGACCTCGTACTCGACGGCGATCGCCGCCGCCGCGAGCCGGGCGGTGTCCGGGTGGTCCGCGGCCACGGCCGCGATCGCCTCGCCGTGGTGGCGGACCAGCTCGGCCGCGAAGACCGGACGGTCGGCCACGGTCCGGCCGTACGTCGCGGCCCCGGGCAGATCGGCGTGGGTCACCACGGCCCGCACGCCGGGCATGTCGGCCGCCGCCGTCGTGTCGATCGACACGATCCGGGCGTGGGGGTGCGGCGAGCGCAGGATCGCCGCCCACAGCAGACCTTCGGCCCACAGGTCGGAGGCGTAGGGGAAGGTGCCCTCGGTCTTGGCTCGGGAGTCGGCCGACGCGAGGGAGGTTCCCAGGCCGTGCGCCACGGGCTCCTGCTCGACGTCGAGCGCCGCCGCGGGCGTGGTGGCGGTGGTCGCGTCGCTGGTCACGCCGTGCCTCCGTCGTGCGGGTGGGGAATCTGGTGCGGGATGCGTGCTTCGTCGGCCGACGCGGCCGCCTGCGCGTCGCGCTCGGCCACGACCTCCCGTACGGCGTCGAGCACGCCCCGGTAGCCCGAGCAGCGGCAGAGGTTGCCGCAGAGCGCCTGGCGGGTCTCCAGCTCGGTCGGAGCGTGGTTCCCCTCCAGCAGGTCGTGCACGGTCATGGCCATGCCCGGTACGCAGAAGCCGCACTGGACGGCCCCGCAGCGGGCGAGGGCGCGCTGGACGTCGGACGGTTCGCCGTCGGTCGCCAGGCCCTCGACCGTACGCACCTCACTGCCGGCGGCCGTCGCGGCGGGCACCAGGCAGGAGGCGACGAGCCGGCCGTCGACCTGGACGTTGCACGCGCCGCACTCGCCCTGCGAGCAGCCGTCCTTGGCACCGGCCAGGCCGAGCCGCTCGCGCAGGACGTAGAGCAGGGACTCGCCGATCCAGGACTCCGTCACGGGGCGGTCGGCGCCGTTCACCCGCAGGACGTACGAGATGTGCGGGTGCTCGTCGCTGTCCGCGCTCGTGCCGGTCGATACGGCAGGGACCTCGGCGACCTCGTCGGCAGGAGGGGCGTCCGGGACCTGGAGCGACTCGTGGGTCTCCAGAGCATCGGGGGCCCCGGGGGCGTCAAGCGCCTCAGAGGCCTCCAGGCCGCCCGTGAGCGCCTCCGGATCGCCGGAGGCGGTGTGCCCGGCCTCGTCGGCCTCCACCGGCTCCACAGCCGGTTCCTGGACCGCCCACGGCGCCGGCGCGCCGCCCGGCAGGGTCGCCGGGGCGCTGCTCGCGTACTGCGCCAGCATCGACGTCGTGTACTCGCCGGACTCGTCCGAGGTGTCCGAACCGTCCGTCACCACCGGGATCTTCCACTGACCGGTCGACGACGGGTCGGGCGCCTGCGCCGCGTCGAAGGACCACTGGCCGGTCGCGTGCGGATCGGACTCCGCGCGCTCCGCGAAGCTCCACTGCCCCGTCGCGTGCGGGTCCGGGTCCACGGACTGCTCCGGCACGTCCGGAGCCGTCGTCTCCGCGGCCGTCGGGACCTGCACCACCCACTGACCCGTCGCCGCCGGATCCGTCCCCGCGGCCGGGGCGAGCGGCGTCAGGGGCATGATCATCGGCGGTACGTAGCCGTGGCCCGGCGCCTCCAGCGGGACGCCGTCGAGCATGAACTCGGGGGGCAGCTGCACGAACGCCGTGGCGTCGTTGTCGTACCCCTCGCTCTGCGGGATCGGCTCCCAGCCGCCCCCGCTCGCGTTCCCGTTCGGTTCGTCGCTCACGACAGCGCCCTCCCCAGTGCCCGTCGAGCCAGCGCGGCGACCGTGCGCCGCAGGTGCAGTACGGCCGGCGGCAGCTGCTCGTCGCCCGGCGGATCCGGGATGCACGCGGCCGCCACGTACTCGCCGAACGCCGTCAGCGCCTCCGGGGCGAGGCCCCGGTCGCCGTCCCAGTCGACCAGCGAGGCGATCCAGTGCTCCGCCTCCAGCGGCCGCAGCGGCATCGGTGCGATCGCGCCGACCGCGCAGCGCACCCCGCGCCGCGCCGGGTCGAGGACGACCGCGACCGAGGCGGTGGCGCGCGCCGGGCCGGTGCGGCCCGTCGCCTTGAGGAAGACCTGCGGGGCGTGCAGGAGGGGTACGCGGACGAACGCGACCAGCTCGCCGGGGGCCAGCAGGTCGCGGCCCGCCAGCAGATGGGAGACGGGGATCTCGCGCGTGCCGAGCGGGCCCATGACGACGAGGTCGGCCTCCAGGGCCGCCAGGACGGGCAGGGAGTCACCCGTGGGCGCCGCGGTGACCACGTTGCCGCCGAGGGTGCCCGCGTTACGGATCTGGGGCGGCCCGGCGGCGCGCGCGGCGGCGGCCAGGGCGGGGATGAGGGCCGCGAAGTCGGGGCGGCCCATCCGGGCGTGGGTGAGACCGGCGCCGAGGAGCGCGTGGCCGTCCTGGTACTGCCAGCCGCGGATCTCGTTGATCCGGCCGAGGCCGACCAGGCCGGCGGGCCTGAGCTGTCCCTTGTTGACGGCGGCCATCAGGTCCGTGCCGCCCGCGACCGGTACGGCGGCGGGCATGGCGGTGAGTGCCGCCACGGCCTCGTCGAGCGAGGCGGGCAGCGTCACGGACTGCGCCGTCTGTGGTGCGTGCGTGGTCAACCCGCTGCCCCTTCCCGGTGTCCCCGGTGGTCCCCGACTCGTCCCCGGCTGTCACGCCTGTGTGGCCGTACCGTACGTGCTCACAGCCCGGACGTGGCAACTCTGGCACATCTTCCGAGCCGTCCGACGCGAGGGTCCGCGAAGGACGGTTCCGTCCGGGAAGCCGTACCGGCGACGGTAACTTCCGTTTTGCCGCTCTTGGGTGACGTGGGGACGCGACCTGCCTCACACGTTCGGGGGCGCTCCCTCCAGGGGCCGTCCGAGCACCCCCGGGCGCCGCTGCCAGGGGAGCGGGCCGGAGGGCGGCCGGTAGCCGACGCCGAGGGCGTCCAGGCGCCGGTAGTGGGCGGTCATCCGGTGTTCGAAGCCTGCGAAGTCCCGCTGCTCCGGCGCGGGCAGGGCGGACCAGGCGACCTCGGCGAAGGCGGCGAGCCGCGGGAAGACCTGGTAGTCGACGCGGGAGCGGTTCTCCATGACCTCGGTCCAGACGTTGGCCTGGGCGCCCAGGACGTGGGCGGCGGCCTCGGGGCTCAGGCCGGGGGGCAGGGGCTCGAAGCGGTAGACGTCCTCCAGGGTCCGTACGTACCCGATGGGCATCGGTTCGTCCTCACCCGGCGCCTGACGGTGGTCCAGGTACACGTACTGCTCGGGGCACATGACGACGTCGTGTCCGGCCTCGGCGGCGGTGACCCCTCCCCCGTACCCCCGCCACGACGACACGGCCGCCCCGGGCGCGAGGCCCAATGTCGTCGTCTCGCCTCCGGGCGCTCGTACCCGGTGCCGACCCTCCTCGTCGCACGGTCGGTCGTGCCTCCCTCCCTCCTCCTCGTCGGTCTCGACACCGGCGCGCCCTTCGGCTCGGCTCCCGCCCTCCAGAATCTCGTCCCAGCCGATCAGGCGGCGGCCCCGGTCGGCGAGCCAGCGGTCGAAGTGGCGGACGAACCAGGACTGCAGCTCGTCCTCGTCGGCGAGCCCCAGCTCCTCGATGCGGGCCCGGGCCGTCGGGGACGCCTTCCACTGGTCCTTCGGGCATTCGTCGCCGCCGATGTGCACGAAGGTCGACGGGAAGAGCTCCAGGACCTCCTCGAAGACGCCCTCGTAGAAGCGGAGGGTCGCCTCGGTGGGCGCGAGGACGTTCGGGTTGACGCCCCAGGTGTCCCAGACGGTGAGCGCGGCCGTGTCGACGACGTCGGTGTTGCCCAGCTCCGGGTAGGCGGCGATGGCGGCCTGCGAGTGGCCCGGGACGTCGATCTCCGGGACCACGGTGATGTGCCGCTCGGCGGCGTACGCGACGATCTCGCGGATGTCGTCCTGGGTGTAGAACCCGCCGTGCGGCGTCTCGTCCCACAGCGGCGAGGCCCGGTGCCCCCACTTCGTACGGGCGCGCCAGGCACCGACCTCGGTGAGCCTCGGGTGGCGCCTGATCTCGACGCGCCAGCCCTGGTCGTCGGTGAGGTGCAGGTGGAGGACGTTGAGCTTGTGCGCGGCCATCAGGTCCAGCTGGCGCAGGACGTCGCCCTTGGGCATGAAGTGCCGGGCGACGTCGAGCATGAGCCCGCGCCAGGCGAAGCGGGGGGCGTCCTCGATGCCCAGGACGGGCAGGCCCGGGGTGACCTCGCGGTTCACGGGTGCCGTGCGGAACGCCTCGGGCCCGAGGAGCTGCCGGAGCGTCTGGGCGCCCCAGAAGACCCCGGCCGGGCCGCCGCCCGTGATCTCGACGGCCTGGTCCACGAGGACGTGGAGCCGGTACGCCTCGGGGGCGAGCGTGTCGTCGATGCGCAGCCGGATGCCGTGGGGCGCGTTCTCCCCGGCCGCTGCGGGCAGCGGGAGCGCGAAGGCGGCGCCGAGCGTGGTGCGCAGCCAGCGCTCGGCGGTCTCGGTTCCGGGGGCCGCGTCGAGGGTGGTCCGCCGGTCCAGGACGAGTCCGCGGCGGTGCGGTCCCTCGACGCTCAGCGGCGCGGGGATCAGATCGTGTGCGGTGGTCGGGTCGGTCATCGTGTCAGTCCTTCACCGCCCCGCCGAGGCCGGAGACCAGGCGGCGCTGTACGAGTACGAAGAAGACGAGCACCGGAATCGTCATCACGGTCGACCCCGCCATGATGCCGCCCCAGTCGTTCTCGTCCGGCTTGAAGAAGACCAGCAGCGCCATCGGGAGGGTCGACTGCGAGGTGTCGCTGATGAGGAACGACTTCGCGAACAGGAAGTCGTTCCAGGTCGAGATGAACGAGAAGACGCTCGTCGCCACGAGCCCCGGGAAGACCAGCGGGAAGAGGATCTGCCACAGGAACCGCGTACGGCTCGCGCCGTCGAGCGCCGCCTGCTCCTCCAGCGCCTCGGGAACGGCCTTCACGAAACCGCGCAGCATCCAGATCGCGAACGGGAGCGAGAAGGCGATGTGCGGCAGGACCAGCGATCCCAGCGTGTTGAGCTGGCCGAGGTCCCGCATCAGGAAGAAGAGCGGGATCGTCAGCGCCTCGATCGGCACCATCTGTGCCACCAGGAACATGACGAGCAGCGTCGTCCGGAAACGGAAGCGGAAGCGGGTCACCGCCGTCGCCGCGAGGAAGGCGATCAGCGCGGAGGCGACGACGACCGCGCAGGCGACGATCAGCGAGTTGAGGAAGTACCGGCCGAAATCCTGCTGTTCGAAGACGCGCCGGAAGGAGTCGAGGGACGGGGACAGGGTCCACGGCCGCGGATGCGCCGACTGGACCTCGCCGGCCGGCTTGAAGGCCGAGAGGACCATCCAGTACACGGGAAAGGCGACCACGGCCGCGACGAGGAGGGCGGCGGCCTCCGCCGCGAGCCGCCCGGGGCGGCGGATGCGTAGGAAGGTCACAGTTCCTCTCCCTGACGGCGGAGCAGACGGAGATGGACCAGCGTCACCGCCAGCAGGATCAGCAGCATGACGACGCCGATCGCCGAACCCAGGCTGTACTGGGAGGAGGCGAAGGCCTTCTGGTACGCGTACACGTTGAGGACGAGGTTCTGGCCGGCGATCCCGCCGCCGCCCGTCATCACGTAGATCTGGGTGAAGAGCTTGAAGTCCCAGATGACCGACTGGATCGTGACGACGACCAGGATCGGCCGGAGCATCGGCGCCATGACCGAGCGCCAGATCCGCCACTGCGAGGCGCCGTCGAGCGCCGCGGCCTCCAGGACCTCCGACGGGATGGCCTTGACGCCCGCGTAGACGGTGACCATCACGAACGGGAACGAGCACCAGACGACCTCGAAGAGGACCAGGGCGAAGGCGCTGTAGCGGCCGTACGTCCACGAGAAGTCGCCGAGCCCGAGCAGCCGGTTGACCGGTCCGAAGTCGGGGTCGAAGAGGAAGACCCAGACCGTGGAGCCGGTGACCGCCGGGGTGGCCCAGGCGGCGAGCGCGGCGAGCATGAGCGCGAGCCGGGGCACGGCCCGTACACGGGTCAGGAGCACCGCGAGCGCGCAGCCCACGGCGAGCGTGGCGACGACGCAGGCGGCGGCGAACAGGACCGTGGCGAGGAGGACCTGCCAGAACTGCGGGTCGGAGAAGAGCGCGGCGTAGTTGCCGAAGCCCCGGAAGGAGGTGGGCTCGCCACCGCTGACCTGGGCCTGGGTGTACTCCAGGAAGGAGATGAGCCCGAGTTGGTAGATCGGGTAGACGAGGAGCCCGCCGAGGACGACGAGCGCGGGGAGCAGATAGAGCCAGGGCGTCCAGCCGCCCCGCCCCGGGGGGCGGCTGGGCGGGCGGGCGGCGGGCGCCGTCTCCACCGCCGTGGCCTTCGTGGTGGTCAGGGTCATGCCGGTCAGCCCGCGGCCGCGAACGCCGCGTCCATCTTCGTCGCCGCGGCCTCCGAGGCCGCGTTCACGTCCTTACGGCCGCTGACGATCTCCTGGAACATCGTCGGCAGCACCAGCGAGGCGTCGATCTGGCCCCAGCCGGGGGACGCGGGGACGAACCTGGTGCCGGCGCCGAGCGTGTCGATGAACGGCTTCACGAAGGGCTCCTTCTGCGCCGCCTGCGTCCGTACGTCGGTGAAGGTCGGCAGGAACCCCATGGCGTCGAAGAGCTTGCCCTGCGTCTCCTTGCCGGCCAGGGACTTCATCAGGTCGACGGCGAGGGTGCGGTGGGAACTGCTCTTCATCACCCCGATGTTGTTGCCGCCCGCGAACGCCGGGGCGATCGAGCCGGGCGTCAGGCCGGGCAGCGGCACGACGGCGTACCTGCCCTTCGCCTCGCCCGCGTCGACCGCCGCGCGGACGAAGTCGCCGCCGATCACCATCGCTGCCTTGCCGGAGGCGAAGGCGGTGACGGTCGCGTTGCCGCCCATCTGGGCGCACTTGGCGGCCGGGCAGTTGTCGTCGCCGAAGAGCGAGGTGTACGAGGTGATGCCCTTGCGGGCGGCCTCGGAGTCGACGGCGCCGCGGTACACACCGCCCTCCTGTGTGGCGAGTTCACCGCCGTTGGCCCAGAGGAACGGCATCGCGCCGTAGGTGTTGGCACCGCCGACGGCCATCCCGTACAGCTCGGGCCGGGCCTTGCGGATCTTCCTGGCGGTGGAGATCAGCTCGTCCTGGGTCTTGGGCGGGGTGAGGCCGAGGTCCTTGAAGACGTCGGTGCGGTAGTACAGCGCGCGGACGCCGACGAACAGGGGTGCGCCGTAGATCTTCCCGCCCACGGTGACGGAGGACCTGGCCGTGGGGTCGGTGTCCTTGGCCTCGGACCAGGCGCCGAACTCGGCGCTGACGTCGGCGAGTCCGCCGTCCTTCACGTAGCCGGCGGTGTCGGTGTTGCCGTACTCGATGACGTCGGGGGCGGACTTCGGGTCGTTGAAGGCGGCCTTGACTCGCTGGGCGCGGGTCTCGACGGGGATGTACTCGACCTCGACCCGCGCCCCCGCGTTCCGCTTCTCGAACGCGGCGATCGCGGCGTCGACGACCTGCTTCTTCGGCGTGTTGTCGACCTCCTGGAAGAGCCAGACGCGCAGGGTGCCGGTCTTCTCGTCCGCCGCGGCGCCGCCGTCGGAGGTCTGCGGGGCGCAGGCGGTGGCGGTGAGGCCGGCCAGCAGGAGTGCGGTGACGGTGGCGGCGATGGGGGTCCCCCCTGCTCGAGCGAAGCCGAGAGCTCGGGGGAGGGCAGGAAGCTTCATGACGGGTCCCCTCCGATGGTGTTGCAACATACGCAACGAGCGTTTCGTGCTGCACAACACGCGAGAGGTTAGGGGTGGACCCACGCCCGGACAAGTGGTCTCAACCACTCTGTGACCGGCCGAAGCACCCCGTGCAACGCACCACCAGAGGACCCCCGAACGCGGACGGCCCCCGGCACACGCACCGAAGTGCGCGCGCCGGGGGCCGTCCCGACCGCCAGGACCGTCCTACTTCTTGTCCTTGCCGCCCTTGTCCTTGTCTCCGCCGCCGGAGCCCATGGACTCGTAGATCTCCTTGCACATGGGACAGACGGGGTACTTCTTGGGGTCAC
This sequence comes from Streptomyces sp. NPDC127129, assembly GCF_042671585.1. NCBI lineage: Bacteria > Bacillati > Actinomycetota > Actinomycetes > Kitasatosporales > Streptomycetaceae > Streptomyces > Streptomyces sp. NPDC127129. The sequence goes on along the minus strand of NZ_JBHXTV010000005.1, from coordinate 65,624 downwards.
GCCCCGGCACCCAGACCTTGCCGCACAGTGCCACCACGGGAGTGCCGTCGAGGGCGCTCGCCATGATCTTGTCCTTCTGGACGTAATGGGCGTAGCGCTCGTGGTCACCGTCACCGTGGGACACCTGCGGCGTCGGCTCGACGAGGGTTCCCGTACCTGCCCCGCGCTCGGGCTCGAGAGTGCTCATGGGACCCAAGGGTACTGGGGACCGGCCGGGTCAGTTGAGCGACGGGTCGTCCGGGTACGTCGCCACCATCGCGAGGTCGCTGCGCTGGCGGCGGAGGACCTCGCGCCAGAGGGTCTCGGGGCGCGGGGAGGAGACGTCGCCCGGTTCGGACTCGACCACGTACCAGGCTCCGTCGCCCAGTTCCGTCTCCAGCTGACCCGGGCCCCAGCCCGCGTAGCCGGCGAAGATCCGGAGGGAGCCGAGCGCGGGTCCGAGCAGCTCGGGAGGGGTCTCCAGGTCGACCAGGCCGATCGCGCCGAAGACCCGGCGCCAGCCGAGGGGGCCCTCGTCGCCGGGGATGACCGCGAGGCCGAGGGCCGCGTCCAGGGAGACCGGCCCGCCCTGGAAGACCACGTCCGGCTCGCCGGCCAGGTCGGCCCAGGGCGCGAGGATGTCGCCGACCGCGACCGGGGTCGGCCGGTTGAGGACCACGCCGAGGGAGCCCTCGTCGTCGTGGTCGAGGAGGAGCACCACCGCGCGGTCGAAGTTGGGGTCGGCCAGGGCGGGGGTGGCGACGAGCAGCCGTCCTGTGAGCGAGGACACCTCGGTCATGCGACACATGATCCCGCATCTTCGCCCTGCGCGGGGGTCGACCGGCAGAGTACGGACAGACCGGCGACCCGTGCAGTTCAGAGGGGCCGCGCCGGGCGTCCGGGGCGAAAAACGGACGGTGACACTCCGCAAGATCGTGTGAACAGAGGGTGTTGTGCCGAATTCATTACATCTGTGAGGCGCCCCGAGGCTTCCAAGCGGGGGGCCTATGCCCCTTACCCTTTTCCCTGGCCCCCTGCCCGACCTCTCCGGAACGCGAGATTCATGACCGGCACAGACGATGTACTGCTTGTCCACGGCGGAACCCCGCTGGAGGGCGAGATCCGCGTCCGCGGCGCGAAGAACCTCGTGCCCAAGGCGATGGTCGCCGCCCTGCTCGGCAGCGGGCCGAGCCGGCTGCGCAATGTGCCCGACATCCGTGACGTCCGCGTGGTCCGCGGACTCCTCCAGCTGCACGGGGTGACGGTCCGCCCCGGCGAGGAGCCGGGCGAGCTGGTCCTCGACCCGACGCACGTCGAGTCCGCCAACGTGGCTGACATCGATGCCCACGCCGGTTCGTCGCGCATCCCGATCCTCTTCTGCGGCCCGCTGCTGCACCGCCTCGGCCACGCCTTCATCCCGGGCCTGGGCGGCTGCGACATCGGCGGCCGGCCGATCGACTTCCACTTCGACGTGCTGCGCCAGTTCGGCGCCACGATCGAGAAGCGCGCCGACGGCCAGTACCTGGAGGCCCCGCAGCGGCTGCGCGGCACCAAGATCCGGCTGCCGTACCCCTCGGTCGGCTCGACCGAGCAGGTGCTGCTGACCGCCGTCCTGGCGGAGGGCGTCACCGAGCTCTCCAACGCGGCCGTGGAGCCCGAGATCGAGGACCTGATCTGCGTCCTGCAGAAGATGGGCGCGATCATCTCCATGGACACGGACCGGACGATCCGGATCACCGGTGTCGACAAGCTCGACGGCTACACGCACCGCGCGCTCCCGGACCGTCTCGAGGCCGCGTCCTGGGCGTCGGCGGCGCTGGCGACCGAGGGCAACATCTACGTCCGCGGCGCGCAGCAGCGGTCGATGATGACCTTCCTCAACACGTACCGGAAGGTGGGTGGCGCCTTCGAGATCGACGACGAGGGCATCCGCTTCTGGCACCCGGGCGGTTCGCTCAACGCGATCGCCCTGGAGACGGACGTGCACCCCGGTTTCCAGACCGACTGGCAGCAGCCGCTGGTGGTGGCGCTGACGCAGGCCGCGGGGCTCTCCATCGTCCACGAGACGGTGTACGAGTCGCGGCTCGGCTTCACCTCGGCGCTGAACCAGATGGGTGCGCACATCCAGCTGTACCGGGAGTGCCTGGGCGGCTCGGACTGCCGCTTCGGCCAGCGGAACTTCCTCCACTCGGCGGTCGTGTCGGGCCCGACGAAGCTCCAGGGCGCCGATCTGGTCATCCCGGACCTCCGGGGCGGCTTCTCGTACCTGATCGCGGCGCTGGCGGCCCAGGGCACGTCCCGGGTCCACGGCATCGACCTGATCAACCGCGGCTACGAGAACTTCATGGAGAAGCTCGTCGAGCTGGGCGCGAAGGTCGAGCTGCCGGGCAGCGCGCTCGTCTGACGCGCACCCGGGCACCGCACCGCGCGACGAGGCCCCCGCACCCCTGTCCTGGGTGCGGGGGCCTCGTCGGCTGCCGGGCAGCGCGGGCTGCGGGCTGCGGGCTGCGGGCGGGCGCGGCCTTCGGGCGGGCGCGGGCTGCGGCGGCGCGGGCGTGCGCACCCGTGTGAGGCGCTCAGACGGGCGCACAAGAGGGCGGCCACCCTGAACAGGGTGGCCGCCCTCTCTGTTGCCTAGAAGCCCGCCTGGGCGCCTTCGGCGGTGTGCCTGCAGGCTTACTTGCCCTTGGCGGCTTCCTTGAGCTTCGAGCCCGCGGAGACCTTCACGCTGTAGCCGGCCGGGATGTTGATCGGGTCGCCGGTCTGCGGGTTACGAGCGGTGCGAGCGGCACGGTGGGTGCGCTCGAAGGTCAGGAAGCCGGGGATGGTGACCTTCTCGTCGCCCTTGGCGACGACCTCGCCGACGGTCTCGGCGAGAGCGGCCAGCACGGCGTCGGCGTCCTTGCGGGTCACCTCGGCGCGGTCGGCCAGGGCGGCCACCAGCTCACTGCGGTTCATGTTGTTACTCCCGTGTTCTTCTTGCCTGTGAGGCGTGCCATGCGGCGGAGCCGCATGTATGGGCACAGCGAAGCCGATGCTGCCAGGGCCCTCGGACAGTCCCCGGACCCGGGTCTGGTGACAGACCCTCGCGCCCGAATAGGCATCCTGCCCCCACCAGCGGCGGGAACGCCAATCCGGCACCCTCTGGGGTCACACGAAAAGCGCCACGGGCTCTGGCGTGGTGACGTTCCGTCGACTCCGCCGAAACTCTTTGGAGCCGAGGCGCCACCCTACGGCGGATCTACGGCGCGGCGCCTTCCGACGCGCCGTTTCGGCGGCGGGCCAGGGACCTTTCCAGGCCCCGTTCCGGCCCGCCGCACGTGGTGTCGGGGCTCTCTCAGAGCCCGTTCGTCCCGTTGCCGGCACCCGCGCCGGCCGCCTTGGCGGCGGTGCGGACGGCGCCCGCGACGGCGCCGGCGACCTTGTCGTTGAAGACCGACGGGATGATGTAGTTCGGGTTGAGCTCGTCCTCGGTGACGACGTCGGCGAGCGCGGAGGCGGCCGCGAGCATCATCTCCGTGTTGACGGTGCGGGACTGGGCGTCCAGCAGGCCGCGGAAGACACCGGGGAAGACGAGCACGTTGTTGATCTGGTTCGGGAAGTCGGAGCGGCCGGTGGCCACAACGGCCGCCGTCTGACGGGCGATTGCCGGGTCGACCTCGGGGTCCGGGTTCGCGAGCGCGAACACGATCGCGCCGTCCGCCATGGCGGCGACGTCGTCCGCGCCGAGCACGTTCGGGGCCGACACTCCGATGAAGACGTCCGCGCCGACGACGGCCTGCTTGAGGGTGCCGGTGACGCCCTCGGGGTTGGTGTTGTCGGCGATCCAGCGCAGCGGGGTGCCGGGGGCGGCCTCGACGAGGTCCTCGCGGCCGGCGTGGACGACACCGTGGATGTCGGCGACGACGGCGTGCTTGACGCCCGCGGCGATGAGGAGCTTCAGGATGGCCGTACCGGCGGCGCCCGCGCCGGACATGACGACCCGTACGTCCCCGACGCTCTTGCCGACGACGCGCAGCGCGTTGGTGAGGGCGGCGAGGACGACGATGGCGGTGCCGTGCTGGTCGTCGTGGAAGACGGGGATGTCGAGGGCCTCGCGCAGGCGGGCCTCGATCTCGAAGCAGCGGGGGGCGGAGATGTCCTCCAGGTTGATGCCCGCGAAGCCGGGGGCGATGGCCTTGACGATCTCGACGATGGCGTCGGTGTCCTGGGTGTCCAGGCAGATCGGCCAGGCGTCGATGCCGGCGAAGCGCTTGAAGAGGGCCGCCTTGCCCTCCATGACGGGCAGGGCGGCCATGGGGCCGATGTTGCCCAGGCCGAGGACCGCGGAGCCGTCCGTCACGACTGCGACGGAGTTGCGCTTGATGGTGAGGCGGCGGGCGTCCTCGGGGTTCTCGGCGATCGCCATGCAGACCCGGGCCACGCCCGGGGTGTAGATCATGGAGAGGTCGTCACGGTTGCGGATGGGGTGCTTGGACGCCATCTCGATCTTGCCGCCGAGGTGCATCAGGAACGTACGGTCGGAGACCTTGCCGAGGACGACGCCCTCGATGGTGCGCAGCTGCGCGACGATCTCGTCGGCGTGTGCGGTCGAGGTCGCGGCGATGGTGACGTCGATCCGGAGCTTCTCGTGGCCGGAGGCGGTCACGTCGAGGCCGGTGACGGAACCGCCGTGGGACTCCACCGCCGTGGTGAGCTGGGAGACCGCGGTTCCGCTGGCGGGAACCTCCAGCCGGACCGTCATCGAGTACGAGACGCTGGGCGCCGTTGCCATGGCCGAGTTCCTCTGCTTTCCCTGAGCTTCGTTGCTACGCCGCCCCGGCTGGTTGCCCGGCGGCGCCCTCCGATCGTCGCACCTACCAGCCGGTAGCAGGTAATGCGGTCATTTTGTTTTCGGAAAGTAGTTTCCACCATACGAGAACTTGTGGGGAAACAGAAGAGGTCCGCGATCACCCGTGGGTGACGCGGACCTCTTCTGTATGTACGTACAAGATGGCACCGACCCGCCATGCTCGCCTCGCGGCAAGTGGTCCCTCTAAGGGACGAAGGTTGGGCCCGGGGGCTTGGATCGAGCCGGTGCCATAGACAGGCTAACAAACCACCCTGGTAAGTGATTCCTGCGACGCAGGTTGACCAGAAATCAGTCCCTGAGCAGGTCCGGAACACCGTCCGCGTCCGGTACGTCACGGGCACCCGAGACCACGGTGAGCTGCTGTGTCGCGCGGGTCAGCGCCACGTACAGGACCCGCAGTCCGGCCGGGGACTCGTCCGCGATCTCCGCGGGCGAGGCGACCACGGTGGCGTCGTACTCCAGGCCCTTGGCCTCCAGGGAGCCCAGCGCCACGACCCGGTCGCCGAGGTCGGCGAGCCAGCCGGCGGCCTGCTCACGGCGGTTCATGGCGACCACGACACCGACCGTTCCGTCCACCCGTTCGAGCAGTCTCCGCGCTTCCGCCCGTACGGTTCCGGCCAGATCGTCCTTGCCGGCTACCGCCACGAAGCGGGGCTCCACACCGGTCGACCGGACCGCGCGGGGCGACTCCTTGCCGGGCATGGCGAGGGCGAGCACCTTGGCGGCCAGTTCGGCGATCTCGGCGGGGTTGCGGTAGTTCACGGTCAGCTCGAAACGGCGGCGCGGGCGGGAGCCGAGCGCCTCGTCGCGGGCCTCGGCGGCCTCGTCCGGGGTCGACCAGGAGGACTGTGCCGGGTCACCGACGACCGTCCAGGTCGCGGTGCGGCCGCGCCGTCCCACCATGCGCCACTGCATGGGCGTGAGGTCCTGGGCCTCGTCGACGATGACGTGCGCGTACTCGGTGCGCTCCGCCGCCAGCCGTTCGGCCCGCTCGCGCTGGGTCTCCTCCCGTACGGGCATGAGCTCCTCCAGGCCCGTGAGCTGGTCCAGCGGGTCGTACTCCCGCTTTCTTCGCGGTCTGGCCGGAGTGCCCAGGAGCGTGTTCAGCTCGTCGAGGAGCGCCACGTCGTGCACGGAGAGGCCCTCGCGGCGCAGCGAGCGGGCGAGCCGCCGGACCTCGCCCTGGTTGAGGACGCGCCGGGCCCAGCGGCCGAGGCGCTTCTCGTCGGCCATCGCGTCGAGGACCTGGCGGGGAGTGAGCTCGGGCCACCAGGCGTCGAGGAAGCCGAGGAAGGCGTCCTCGGTGGAGACGTCCTCGTCGAAGGAGGAGCGCAGCTCGGCGGCGAGCTCGGGGTCGCTGTGCCGCCCCACGGCGCCGGACTTGGCGTACAGGGCGTCGAGCAGCAGCTTGCGGGCGCGCGGGCGCAGCAGGTTGACGGGCGCGGAGCCGCCGAGCACGTTGTGGCGGATGCGCTGGAGCTCGTCCGCCTCCAGCTCCAGACGGCGGCCGAAGGCGACGACCCGCAGGCGGGTCGGGGTGCCCGCGGGGGCCGGGGCGGCCTCCTCCTCGTCCAGGGTCGGCTGGGCCCGGTGCTGCGGAGCCGGGGTCTCCAGGGCGCCGCGGGCCGCCTTGCGCAGGACGGCGAGCATGCGGGAGGAGCCCTTGACCCGGGCCACGGCCGGCTCGTCGTACGTGGTGGCCTCGACACCGTCCACCAGCGAGCCGAGCGCGCGGATCGCGACCTGGCCCTCCTCGCCGAGCGAGGGCAGGACGCCCTCGGTGTACGAGACGAGCAGCGGTGTCGGGGAGACGATCAGGATGCCGCCCGCGTACCGGCGCCGGTCCTGGTAGAGCAGGTAGGCCGCCCGGTGCAGGGCGACCGCCGTCTTGCCCGTGCCCGGGCCGCCCTCGACGTACGTGATGGAGGCGGCGGGCGCGCGGATGACCAGGTCCTGCTCGGCCTGGATGGAGGAGACGATGTCGCGCATGGTGTGGCTGCGGGCCTGGCCGAGCGCGGCCATCAGGGCGCCGTCGCCGATCACCGGCAGCTCGTGCCCGTCGAGGGTCGCCGTCAGCTCGGGGCGCATCAGGTCGTCCTCGACACCGAGGACCTTGCGGCCCTTGGAGCGGATGACGCGGCGGCGCACCACGCGGCCGGGGTCGACCGGCGTGGAGCGGTAGAAGGGCGCGGCGGCCGGGGCCCGCCAGTCGATGACGAGCGGCGCGTAGTCGGAGTCGAGGACGCCGATCCGGCCGATGTGGAGGGTCTCGCCGATCTCGGCCGTGTTGTCCGGCCGTACGGCGTCCTCGGCGGGCTCGACGGAGGTGTACGCGCCGTCGGGGCCCTTCTTGCCGTCCTTGCCGTACAGCAGGTCGATGCGGCCGAAGAGGAAGTCCTCGAACTCGTTGTTGAGCCGGTTGAGGTGCACGCCGGCCCGGAAGACCTGGGCGTCCCGCTCGGCGAGCGCGCCGGGGGTACCGACCTGGCCGCGTTTGGCGGCGTCGTTCATCAGGAACTCCGCCTCGTGGATCTTCTCCTCGAGGCGGCGGTAGACCTTGTCCAGATGTTCCTGCTCGACACCGATCTCACGGTCCCGGACCGTGTCGGTGGCGTCCATGGCGGCCATGGCCTCCACGGCTTCCTGCGCGGCCACTGAGGCCCCCTTCTGACGTGCACTGGGCAGCCGTCGAGCGTACGCCACAGGGGGGCAAAATGTCAGGCCTCGACCTCCACGAGGCGTTCGCCGTCGAAGGTCCTGACCTCGAAGTGGTCGATGTCGTTGCGGTCCATCGCCGCGCCGCCGTGGACGTACAGCGGGTTCTTGGCACTCTCCATGGTGGCTCCGGGGATGCCGTACCCCCACTTCGGGACGGCCCAGGAGGTCACGGTCTCCTCGTCACCGCTCTTGGAGACGGCGACCAGCCGGCACTTCAGGGGTCCCTTGACGTTCTTGAGCTCCAGGACCGTGTGGGTGCCCCAGCCCTTCTTCTCCAGGCCGACGGTGGCACTGACCTTGGTCGTCGGGTCGGTGGCCTGGATCTTCTCGTCCATGTGGTGGAAGAAGGCGTCCTCGGCCGGGCTGGTCGGGTGCGGCTCGACGGCTCTGTTCTCCCGCTCGCCGCCGGAGGTGGCGACGACGGCGACGGCGGGGCCGCCGACGACGAGCACGGCGGCGGCCGCGACGAGGTAGAAGGAGCGGCGGCGCCGGTTCGCGCGCTTGGCACCGACCTCGTCGATGAGCCGGTCGAGCAGTTCGGGTCCGGGCTGGGCGCCGACGGCGTGGAGGGGGACGGGGGCGCCCTGGGCCCGGCGGGGGCCGGGCGGGGCGGGCGGCCGGGGCGCGAAGTCGTCGAAGGCCTTGTCGGCGTACGGATCGATCGACGTCGGGCCGAAGGGGGCGGCCGGTGCGGTGCCCGCGTCCGCCAGCATGGCGAGCATCGGCTCCATGCCGGCGAACTCCTCCACGTGCGCGGCGCAGAGCTCGCAACCCGCCAGATGCGCCTCGAAGGCGGCGGCGTCGGCATCGTCCAGGATGCCGAGTACGTACGCACCCGCGGCGTCGTGCGGCGGTGTCATGCCGCTGCTCATGCCGAAACCCCCCTCTCCTCCAGCGCGATTTTCATGGAACGAAGTGCGTAGAACACTCGGGAACGCACGGTCCCGGCAGGTATGCCGAGGGTCTCGGCCGCCTCATTGACCGTACGCCCCTTGAAGTAGGTCTCGACCAACACTTCCCGGTGGGCGGGTGTCAAATCGTCGAGAGCGTCAGAGAGCGTCATCAGCCACAGCGCCTTGTCGATCTCGTCCTCCGCGGGCAGGACCTCGAGCGGTGACGGATCGACCTCCTGGGGCCGGGCCTGCCGGCTTCGGTGGCCGTCGATGACGATGCGCCGGGCAACCGTCACCAGCCAAGGTCTGACGGAGCCGGTAGCCCGGTTGAGCTGGCCGGCGTTCTTCCAGGCACGGATGAGTGTCTCCTGCACGACGTCCTCGGCACGCTGGCGGTCGCCGGCGACGAGGCGAAGTACGTAGGCGAGCAGGGGCCCGGCATGTTCGCGGTAGAGAGCACGCATCAACTCCTCGTCAGGGACGTCGGGTCGGTGGCGTGACACCTCGCTGCGATGCCGGGCCCGATGCGGACGTTCATCGGCCACGGCCGCATCCTTGCGCACCACGAACCTCCCGGTCGAGACCCTGTCTGTCGTGGAGAGGTACGGAGCGCGGACGGGTTCGACTCAACGCCGTGCGAAGTTTTTCACGGGTTTCTTCAGACGGTCGCCTTCGCCCGCCGGGCTGCCCGATGCCGGGCAACGCGCTCCCGGTTTCCGCACGCCTCGCTGGAGCACCAGCGGCGCCGGCGTCCGCGCGAGGTGTCGAGGTAGCAGCGGCGGCAGTCGTCGCTCTCGCAACGGCGCAGCAGGGCGCGGGCGTTCGGGTCGGTGAGCAGGTCGACGGCGTCGCGCGCGACGGCGGCGAGCAGCGCACGGCAGTCGGGTTCGACGCTCAAGGCCCGTACGAGCCCGCCGGTTTCGGTGCGCACGGCGCGGGGTGCGGGGGGCGCGGAGGCCGCGGCGAGGGCGTTGAGCCGCTCCAGGGCGGGCCCGGCGCGCCGCCCGTCGAGCTGGGCGTGGACCAGCTCGACGACACAGTCGCGCAGTTCGCGGAAGCGTACGACCCAGCCGGCGTCGAGGGCACGGAGGGGCACGACGGCGGGGACGAGCCCGGTGGTGCGCAGAAAGCGGTCGAGCGCCTGGGTGTGGGCGAGCGGCTGATCGGCCAGATCAAGGCAGATGCGGCCGGAGTCGAACCGTACGGTCATGACCCTGTCACCACCTCGCGGTCGGATGCGGGCGCCCGACCAGAGTGCTCCCGAACACCCGGTCCGGCTAGAGGGCGTCGCGACCCGTCCGGAACGCATCGCGACCGCCGCGCGGCCCTGCTACCTTGAACGCGTTCAAATGAACACGTTCAACTATGCGGCTGGGGGCGGTCATGGAGATCGGGCGGAAGAGCGGCACGAGCATCCACGGGGGACAACGGGCGCTGGCGGTGTGCGCGGTCGTCGCCGCCGCACCGGTCACGCTGTGGGGGCTGGACTCGTACTTCGCCGTGGTGTTCGTCCTGACCGGGGCTTCCACGGCGTTCCCGCTCTCCCTCGCGTACAGTCGCGTCGCCTTCCGGGGCGCCGCCGTGACGATCGGCGTGCTGCTCCTCGTCTGGGGGGCGCTCGGCGTCTTCCTCGGGATGTTCCTGTTCTGGCCCTCCGCGGTGCTCCTGCTGCTGGCCGTGCTCGCGGACCCGCGCGCTCGACCGGTCGCCACGAAGGTGACCTACGGCGTCGGAGCCCTGCTGACGACCGCGATGCTCGCGCTCGGCGGCTTCTACCTCTGGCACTTCCAGATCGGTCCCGCCCTCGCGGAGCCGCGCACCTTCCGTGCCGCCGCCGAACCGGGGGCTCCGCAGGGCCTCGGAGACGTCGAGGAGCGGCTCGCGCCGTTCGGAGCGACCCAGGTGACCGGATCGGAGTCGGACGCCGGCTCGTACCTGGAGATCCGATTCTCCGAGGATCTGTCCGACGCGCGGCGCGAGGAGTTGCGCAGGGAGATCGGGCTGCTGCCCGGATACGGCGAGGCGGAACTCTGCCCGGTGAGCGAGTGCGGCTGACGGGAGCGTGGGGGGGCCACGGCTCCGGGCCTCGCCGTGGACGCTCGCGTATGGAGCCTGGACGCTCGTCCATGGTGCCGCCCGGCCCGGGGCGCTTGACTGGGTGTCATGACGGACAACAGGGGTGGGACGGCGGCCGGGGCGGTACTCGGCGCGGCGACGGTGGCGACGGGACTGATCGCGGGGGTGTGGTTCGCGTACGTGTGCTCGGTGATGCCGGCGCTCGCGCGCAGCGACGACCGGGTGTTCGTGGAGGTGATGCGGAACATCAACGACGTGATCCAGAACCCGGTCTTCTTCACGCCGTTCTTCGGCGCGCTGATCCTTACGGCGGTCGCCGCGTGGCAGCTGCGGGGCACGCCGGCGCGGGTCTGGGGGATCGCGGCGCTGGTCCTGTACGTCGCGGTCTTCGCGGTCACCTCGGCGGTGAACGTCCCGCTCAACGACGCCCTCGCCGCGGCGACGGACCCGGTACGGGCCCGCGCGGACTTCGAGGCCCCGTGGGTGGCCTGGAACCTCGTCCGCGCGGTCCTGACGACGGCGGGCTTCGTCTGCCTGCTGCGCGCGCTCGCCGTCCGCCGGGTGAGGTGACCGCGCCCGGCGCGGCGGGGCCCGCCCCTACTCGTCGTACTTCGTGTCCGCCACCGGGTCGAGGGCCAGCCGGTACCCGCGCTTGACCACGGTCTGGATCAGTTTCGGCGCGCCGAGCGCCGTCCGCAGCCGGGCCATCGCCGTCTCCACCGCGTGCTCGTCGCGGCCCGCGCCGGGCAGGGCACGCAGCAGGTCGGCGCGGGAGACGACCCAGCCGGGCCGCCGCGCCAGCGTGGTGAGCAGCGCCATCCCGGCCGGCGGGACGGGCCGCAGGGAGCCGTCGACGAGGACCGCGTGCCCGCGGATCTCGATCCGGTGGCCCGCCACCGGGAGCGTACGGGCCCGGGACGGCAGTTCCTGGCAGAGCAGTTGCACCAGCGGCCCGAGCCGGAAGCGCTCGGGCTGCGACGTGCCGATGCCGTGCGCCTGGAGCGGCAGCGCCGTCACCGGCCCCACGCAGACCGCGAGCACGTCGTGGCGCAGCGCTTCGAGGAGCGCGTCCAGCGCTCCCCGGTCCTCCGCCCGCGTCAGCAGCGAGGCGGCGGCCGGTGCGCTGGTGAAGGTCACCGCGTCCAGGGTGCCGGACAGGATCCCGTCCAGGAGCCGGTCGAGGGGGCCGATGTCCTCGGGCGGCATCCACCGGTAGACCGGTACGCCGACGACCTCCGCGCCGCCCGCCGTCAGCGCCTCCACGAACCCGGGCAGCGGCTCCCCGTGCAGCTGGAGCGCGATCCGACGCCCCGTCACCCCCTCGGCGAGGAGCCGGTCGAGCACCTCGGCCATGGACTCGGAGGACGGCGACCACGACTCGGTGAGCCCCGCCGCCCGTACCGCCCCCTTGACCTTGGGGCCCCGGGCGAGCAGCTCCACGCCCCGCAGGCGGTCGAGGAGCGCCTCGCCGTGACCCCAGCCGTCCGCCGCCTCGATCCAGCCACGGAAGCCGATCGCCGTCGTGGCGACGACGACGTCCGGGGCGTGGTCCAGCAGATCCTTCGTGGCGGCGAGCAGTTCCGTGTCGTCCGCGAGCGGCACGATCCGCAGCGCCGCGCCGTGGACCACGGCCGCGCCCCGGCGACGGAGAAGCGTGCTCAGCTCGTCTGCGCGCCGAGCGGCGGTGACCCCGACGGTGAACCCCGCGAGGGGACCCTGCTCTTGCTCGTTCATGACGACCGAGCCTGACGTGGATCCGTGACAGGCTCGGTTCGCCGGTATTTCCTGGCCGTTACGGACCATTTCCGCTCACACCTCGGCGTATCCGCGCTGCGACGCCGGCTCGCCCTGGGCATCCGCGCCCTCGGCCGTGTCCGGGACGACCGCGGGCCGGCGAAGGTATACCGCCCAGGTGACGACCATGCAGGCCGCGTAGAAGAGCAGGAAGGCGACGAAGGCCGCGGTGCCGGTGCCGGCGGTCTGGAAGGACTGCCGGAAGGCAAGGTTGATGCCGAGCCCGCCGAGCGCGCCGACGGCTCCGATCAGCCCCATGGCGGCCCCGGAGAGCCTGCGTCCGTACGCCTCCGCCGCCTCGCCCGACAGCCCCTTGCGGTGCCCCTGTGCGAGGAAGATCGCCGGGATCATCTTGTACGTGGAGCCGTTGCCGAGACCGCTGAGGACGAAGAGGGCGATGAAACCGACGAGGAAGACGGTCAGCGACTCGATGACGGAGGCGTAGACGACCACACCGGTCGCCACGGCCATCCCGCCGAAGTTCGCGAGCGTGATGCGGGCGCCGCCGTGCCGGTCGGCGAGGGAGCCGCCGAACGGCCTGATCAGCGAGCCGAGGAGCGGGCCGATGAAGGTGAGCGACGCGGCCTGGAGCGGAGTGCGCCCGAACTGGGTCTGCAGGACGAGCCCGAAGGCGAAGCTGTAGCCGATGAAGGAACCGAAGGTGCCGATGTAGAGGAAGGCCATGATCCAGGTGTGGCCCGCCCTGACGGCCTCCTTCGCGGCACCGGTGTCGTTCTTCACCGGGGCGAGGTTGTCCATGAAGAGCGCGGCGCAGAGGGCCGCGACGACGATCAGCGGAATGTACACACCGAGGACGATCCTCGGGTGCACGGCTCCGGCGGTGCCGATGACCAGCAGCCCGACGAGCTGGACGACGGGGACGCCGATGTTGCCGCCGCCCGCGTTCAGGCCGAGCGCCCAGCCCTTCTTCCGCAGCGGGAAGAAGGCGTTGATGTTGGTCATGGACGAGGCGAAGTTGCCTCCGCCGACCCCGGTGAGCGCGGCGACCAGCAGGAAGGTCTGGTACGAGGTGCCCGGCTCCATCACGGCGAAGGCGACGCCCGTCGGCAGGAGGAGCAGCAGCGCGCTGAAGACCGTCCAGTTCCGGCCGCCGAAGCGGGCGACGGCGAAGGTGTACGGGACGCGGATCAGCGCGCCGACGAAGGTGGCGGTCGCGATCAGGAAGAACTTCCCCGCCGGGTCGATGCCGTACTGCGGCCCCATGAACAGGACCATGACCGACCACAGGCTCCAGATGGAGAACCCGATGTGCTCGGAGAGCACGGAGAAGACGAGATTGCGCCGCGCGATCCGCTCTCCCTGGTCACGCCAGAAGGTCTCGTCCTCCGGCTCCCACCGTTCGATCCACCGGCCGCCCATCACGTACCTCCACGGTGTCGGGTCCCGAGCGTCAGATGCTCCGGACCTCTTGGGGCACGACCCTAGGGAGGCCGCGTTTCGGGCCGGTGGCTGAAGGTGACGGGTACGGAACCTTGCTCTCACCCGCCGCGCGGCTCCGGTGTGAGTACGGGGTTCCGCTCCCCCGGCGCCCGCCGGCCCGGCCGCCCGGCTGCTCAGGCCCCCGGCACGCCCGGTTCGCCGTGCGGGAGCCAGGAGTCCGCGGGCCGGTCCAGCCACCCTTCCCGCGCGCCGATCTCGGCCGCGGCGGACCGCAGCGCGTCCAGGCCGGGGTGGCGCAGCCCCTTGCGCCACACGAGGCTCACCGGGGAGAGCGGTACGGGGTCGACGAGGGGCCGCAGCACGGAGCCCTCCATCGGCGGGAAGCCGACGACCGCGAGGACGGGGGTGCGGAGTTTGGCCATGATCCGCCGGAACTCCTCCGGTCCCACCGCCATCGGCGCGGGCGGCGCGACAGAGATGCCGCGCCCCTCGAAGAGCCGGGCGGCCAGGTCGGTCCACTCCGGGGTGCGGTCGTTGCCCGCGCCCGCGTAGACGCTCTCGCCCTCCAGCGCGGCCAGCGGCACCTCCGCCAGGTCCGCGAGCCTGTGGTCGTCGGGGAGCACGACCGCCATCGCCTCGTACCGGACGAACTGCGCGGCGAGCCGGCCCCGTGTGGACGCGTCGAGCCCGCCGTACCGCCCGAAGGACACGTCGAGGCGACCGGCGAGGATCTCGGCGGCGGCCCACGTCAGCCCGTTCTCGTAGCGGGCCATCAGCTCCTGCTCGGGGGCGAGTTCACGGGCCCGCTCCATGACGTCGCCCTGGGCGGGGAGCCCGGTGCTGTTGAGATCGACGAGCAGGGGCCTCGCGACCGCCCGGAAGGCGTCGGCGAGTTCGTCGCAGGCGGCCAGCACCCTGCGGGCGTACGGGAGGAGCCGCGTGCCGTCCGGGGTGAGCGTGACCTGTCGGGTCGTCCGTACGAACAGGTCCGTGCCCAGGTCCCGTTCCAGCCGCCGGATGTCGCGGGAGAGGGCCTGCTGGGCGACGTACAGGCGGGCCGCGGCGCGCGTGAAGTGCAGCTCGTCGGCGACGGCGGTGAAGGCGCGCAGCAGCCGGGGTTCGATGTCGTACGAAGTGACCACCCGGCATTTAACAACACGGGTGCGTGAATGGCCACGGATCAGGTGTTGGACCATGGCCCGGGGCTCCCCGGAGGCTGGGTGCATGCCGCATCACGACCTCATGCTCACCCCGGCGGGCCCGGCGCTCGCCCCGCGCTACCGCGAGCCGGAGTCCTCCGCCGCCCCCTCCCCCCTGGCCGCCCCGGCCGCCCCCTCCGCCCCGGCCCGCACCACCGCCCGTGCCTCCGGTCCCGGCATCACCGACGCCCCCGCCCCCGGCTCGTACCGGCGGCTCTTCGCCGTCCCCGGCGCCCGCGCGTTCACCCTCGGGAACCTCGTCGCGCGGCTCCCGATGGGAATGTTCACCGTCAGCGCGGTGATCATGATCGCGGGGGCGTACGGCTCGTACGCGCTCGCCGGAGCCGTCACCGCGACCGGCATGGCCGCCATCGCCGTCGTGGCCCCCTGGACCGCGCGGCTCGTCGACCGGTACGGGCAGGCCCGGGTCGCCGTCCCGGCCGCGGCGCTGGCCGCGCTCGGCTCGCTGGCCCTGCTCCTGTGCGTGCACCACCGGGCACCGGCCTGGACGCTGTTCGTCGCCTACGCCGCGACCGCGACCAGCCCCAACACGGGCGGGATGTCCCGGGCCCGCTGGGCCCATCTCCTCCGCCACGAGCCCTCCACCCTGCACACGGCCAACGCCTTCGAGCAGGCCGTCGACGAGCTGTGCTTCATGCTGGGCCCGGTCCTGGCCGCGTTCCTGTGCACGGCGCTCTTCCCGGAGGCGGGCACGCTGGCCGGCGCCGTCCTGCTCCTCACCGGCGTGCTGGTCTTCACCGCCCAGCGCTCCACCGAGCCCCCGGCCACGCCCCGCTCCGCCACCGCGCCCGGCTCCCTCCTGCGCCGGGCCGGCACCCTGCCCCTGCTCGGCGTCTTCCTCACCATGGGCGCGGTCTTCGGCGCGATGGAGGTCGTGACGCTCGCACACGTGGACGGACCCGCAGCCGGACCGATCCTGGCCCTGCAGGCCGCGGGCTCCTGCGCGGCGGGGCTGGTCTACGGCCGCACCGGACGCTCGGGCCGGCTGCGCACCTGCCTCGTGGCGATGACCTGTCTGATGGCGATGCCGTTCCTGGGCGCCGCGGCCGGCTCCCTGCTCGCCCTGGCCGCCGGGCTGCTGGTGGCGGGCATGGCGACCGCGCCGACGATGGTCACCGGCATGGCCCTGGTCCAGCGCCTGACCCCGGCGGGCCGGCTCAACGAGGGCATGACCCTTGCGGTGACCGCGCTCCTCGCCGGTGTCGCGGTCGGCTCGGCGACCGGCGGCTGGGCGGCGGAGCACGCCCCGTCGACGGTGTACGCGTTCCTGATCCCGACGGCCGCGGCGGCGCTGGCCCTCGCGGGCGAGACGGCCCGGGAAATGACGGAGGCCCGGCGGTCGTCGTGACGACTGCCGGGCCTCTGCCCACATGGGATGAGTGGAGATGGCGGGAATCGAACCCGCGTCCAACGGTGCAGAATCAGGGCTTCTCCGTGTGCAGTCCGCTAGGAGTTTCTCAGCCCCGGAGATCACGCGGACAAGTCTCCGACGGGCTCAGTCACTGTTTGATTTCCCTCAGGCCCCCGTGACCGGGGCTAGAGGTTTAGATCCCTTGATGACGCCAGGATCCGGGTCGGGACCATCCCCGGGCTGACGCTCCTCACAGAGGCTTCTGCTCGTTACCTAAAATTAGGCAGCGAGGGCGAAGCGGGAGTTATCGCTCTTGGAGTTGGCGATTATTGGTTGCGACATATGGTTTACGAGATCATTGCCGCTTCCTCGACACGCTTCCCCTGCTTCGACATCCGCTGTCGAAACCGATCATCCCCATGTTGATTTTTCAAACGTGCACCCGCTGTGAGGTGCGGGTCCCATGGTACGTGACGACCGCGTACGGTTGCCAGCGTATTAAGGGGCCCTGGCCGGACGGGGTCCGCGCGGCCGCCGGCACGGTCTAGACGGCCGCCGCCCGCTGGCGGCGCTTCGCCGCCGCGATCGCCCGGTTCGTCTCGCGGGTGTCCTGCTGCTCCCGCAGCGTCTGCCGCTTGTCGTACTCCTTCTTGCCCTTGGCGAGCGCGATCTCGACCTTGACGCGGCCCTTCAGGAAGTACAGGGCGAGGGGCACGATCGTGTGACCCGTCTCCTGGGACTTCGCCTCCAGCTTGTCGATCTCGGCGCGGTGCAGGAGCAGCTTGCGCTTCCGCTTCGCCGAGTGGTTGGTCCAGCTGCCCTGCGTGTACTCGGGCACATGGATGTTGTGCAGCCACGCCTCGTGCCGGTCGATCTGCACGAAGCCGTCGGCCAGCGACGCCCGGCCCATCCGGAGCGACTTCACCTCGGTGCCCATGAGCACCACACCGCACTCGTAGGTGTCGATGATGTGGTAGTCGTGGCGCGCCTTCTTGTTCTGCGCGATGATCTTGCGCTCAGGACCCTTGTCCGGGTCCTTCTTCTTGGCAGGCTTGCCCTGCACGTTCACGAGTCCCTTTGCCATAGTGCGGCCATTTTCGCACTACGAGCCCCCTCCGAGGCCACTCAATACCGTCCTCGCCCGCTTCTCGGCCCGCTCGCCCGTGGTGTCGCTGACCACCAGGTCGGGTGTGATGCCCAGGCCGTCGACGCCGTGGCCCGAGGGGGTGCGGTAGTGGCCGACGGTCAGCTCGGCGACGGAGCCGTCGGGCAGCGTGCTCGGCATCTGCACCGAACCCTTGCCGAAGGTGCGCGAGCCGACGGTGACGGCCCGGCCGCGGTCCTTCAGGGCCCCGGTGAGCAGCTCGGCGGCGCTCATCGTGCCCCCGTCGACCAGCGCCACCACCGGCCGCCGGGTGTCGCCGCCGCTCTGCGCGTACAGCGCGCGCTGCTCGCCGTCGACGTCGTAGGTGGCGACCAGTCCGCCGTCCAGGAAGGCGGAGGCGGCGACCGTGGCCTCGGCGACCAGTCCGCCGGCGTTGCCCCGCAGGTCGAGGAGGACTCCGGCGCCGGCCGGGGCGCGCCGTACCGCGTCCCGTACCCGCTGGCCCGCGCCCTTGGTGAAGGCCGTGACCTTGATCAGTACCGTCCCGTCGTCGAGGCGGCGCACGGTGACGTCGTCGGTGGCGAGCCGGGCCCGGGTGAGGGTCTGCGTCCAGGCGGAGCGGCCGCGTTCGACGCCGAGGGCGACGGTGGAGCCGGCCGGGGCGCCGTCGCCGCGCAGCAGGGACACGACCTCGGAGACGGAGAGGGCGGCGGTGTCGCGTCCGTCGACGGCGACGAGGCGGTCGCCCGCGCGCAGCCCGGCCAGGGCGGCCGGTCCGCCGGTCTGGACGCGGCTGATCTCGATGCGGCCGCTGTCCGCCTTCCGCGCGGAGAGTCCGACGCCGGTGTACGAGCCGTCGAGGGCCTGCTCGAACTCCTCGAACTCCGCGGGGCCGTAGACCGCGCCCCAGCGGTCGCCGCTGCGGCTGACGAACTCCTCGGCGGCCTGCTGGCCGGACTTGCCGTCGGCCATCGCCTCGGCGGCGGCGCGGGAGAGGTCGGCCGGGTCTACCGTGCCGTGCGCGGCGGCCTGGGGGGCGCGCTTCACGGAGGCGGCCTCCTGCCGGGGCAGGGAGCCGGTGGCGGCGGCCGTGGCGAGCACTCCGGCGAAGACCAGCGTCAGGGCAGCCCCGCGGAGAACTCCGCGGGGCCGGAGACAGAGGTCGGGGCGGGAGCCCGGGTCGACGGCCGACATGGCGCCCACTCTAGGACAAGCGAAAGGCGCCGTACGGTGGTTGGCCGTACGGCGCCCGGGGCACTCAGGGGTCTCTTCTCACACCTTGAGGTACTTGCGCAGCGCGACGAAGGCCGCAAGGGACGGCATCAGCAGGCCGATGACGAGGACGAGCGGCAGCACCGAGAGGACGGCGTCCCAGCCGATGAAGTTGACGAGCTGCATCTTCTCGGCGAGCGCGATGCCGTGGTCGATGAGGAAGTACCGGCCGACCAGGAGCATGATGCAGGCGACGGCGCCGCCGAGGAGGCCTGCGAAGGCCGCCTCCATGATGAACGGCATCTGGATGTAGAAGCTGGAGGCCCCGACCAGCCGCATGATGCCGGTCTCACGCCGTCGGCTGAAGGCCGAGACGCGCACCGTGTTGACGATCAGCATCAACGCGATGACGAGCATCAGCGCCATGACGCCGAGCGCTGCGACGTTCATGCCGTTCATCAGGTCGAAGAGGTTCTGCAGGATGCCGCGTTGGTCCTGGACGGACTCCACGCCGTCCCGCCCGGCGAAGGCGGTGGCGACGACCTTGTACTTCTCCGGGTCGTCCAGCTTGACCCGGAACGACTCCTGCATCTGGTCGGGCGTGATGACCGACGCGATGGCGGTGTCGCTGTACTGCTCCTTGTAGTGCTTGTAGGCCTCGTCGGTGGACTCGTGGTGCACGGTCTCGACGATGTCCATCTTCTTCAGATCGGCCTCGATCTGCTCCTTCTGCTGTGCGGTCACCGCGCCCTTGGCGCACTTGGTGGAGGTGGCCGCGTCGTTCTTGTTGCAGAGGAAGATGGAGACGTTGACCTTGTCGTACCAGTAGTCCTTCATCGTGCTGACCTGCTCGCGCATGAGCAGCGCACCGCCGAACAGGGCGAGCGAGAGGGCCACGGAGACGATGACGGCGAAGGTCATCGTGAGATTGCGCCGGAGGCCGACGCCGATCTCGGAGAGCACGAACTGAGCGCGCATGGTGTTCTATCCCCTACCTGCTCAGTGCTGGTATCCGTAGACGCCGCGCGCCTGGTCGCGGACGAGGCGGCCCTTTTCGAGCTCGATGACGCGCTTGCGCATCTGGTCGACGATGTTCTGGTCGTGGGTCGCCATGACGACGGTGGTCCCTGTCCTGTTGATGCGGTCGAGCAGCTTCATGATGCCGACGGAGGTCTGCGGGTCGAGGTTGCCGGTGGGCTCGTCGGCGATCAGCAGCATCGGGCGGTTGACGAAGGCGCGGGCGATGGCGACGCGCTGCTGCTCACCGCCGGAGAGCTCGCCGGGCATCCGGTCCTCCTTGCCGCCGAGGCCGACGAGGTCGAGGACCTGGGGCACGGCCTTGCGGATCTCGCCGCGCGGCTTGCCGATGACCTCCTGGGCGAAGGCGACGTTCTCGGCCACGGTCTTGTTGGGCAGCAGCCGGAAGTCCTGGAAGACGGTTCCGAGCTGGCGCCGCATGTGGGGCACCTTCCAGTTGGACAGCCGGGCGAGGTCCTTGCCGAGGACGTGCACCTGGCCATGGCTGCAGCGCTCCTCGCGCAGGATCAGCCGGAGAAAAGTCGACTTTCCGGAGCCGGAGGAACCGACGAGGAAGACGAACTCCCCCTTCTCGATCTCCAGGGATACATCCCGGAGCGCGGGGCGGTTCTGCTTCGGATAGGACTTGGAGACGTTGTCGAATCGGATCACGGATGCACCACGGTCGGCCGGGAGTAGGTGTGCGCGACCTTACGCGACCGGAGATGGGGCGCGCAGTCGCGGTCCCGGCTTGCGTGCTTTATCCTTTTCGCCCTTCGGGGCGGAAGCGATGCGATCCGGGTGTAATCCGACGGGGCGCGCCGAAACGCCTCGGAACTGGCAGAGTGGTAGGGGGAACGCTCGGGTACCACCGGGCGTTGTCCTAGGTGTGGACCCCAGTGCGGGAGGAGGAGAGCGCATGACCTATGACCGACTGGTGTGCGCCAACTGCGCGGCCCCCGTCGCGGAGGGCCGCTGCCCCGTCTGCCGCGCGAACCGGGAACGCCTCGACCCGTCGGCGGGCCTGACCCCGGCGATGCTGCTGGCGCTCGTGGTCGCCCTGGTGGCGATGGTGGCGCTGCTCGCCGCACTGCAGAGCGCGTAGGGCTTCCGCGGCTCCGCATACGAGCCGGAGACGAACGAGGGCCGGGGGTACGCCCCCCGGCCCTCTTCTTCATGCTTCTACGACCTGACGGTCACCGAACCGCTCAGACGGCGGCGCGGCCACCGCCGACCAGACGCGGGAGCATCCGGAAGCCGATGCCACCGGCGATCATGGTCGCGGCGCCGATGATCAGGAACGAGGTCTCGGCGGCGCCGGTCTCGGCCAGCTCCTCCTTGGCCTTGCCCTGCTCGACGGGCTGCGAGCCGGCGTTGTCGGTGTCGGGGTTGTTGACGCACTCGGCGCCGTCGAGGTCGACGGTGCAGGTGCCGGCGTCGTCGGTGGAGTCGTCGCTCGGCGTCGTCGGCGACGGCGTCTCACCCGGGGTGGTCGGCGTCGTCGGCGGCGTGGTGACCGGCGGGGTCGTGACCGGCGGCGTGGTCACCGGCGGAGTCGTGACCGGCGGGGTCGTCACCGGCGGCGTGGTCACCGGCGGAGTCGTCACCGGCGGCGTGGTCACCGGCGGAGTCGTCACCGGCGGGGTCGTGACCGGCGGCGTGGTCACCGGCGGCGTGGTGGGCGGGGTCTCCTCACAACCGGGCGTGCCCGGGATGCAGGTGGGGTCGACCTCCGGCAGCTCGGCCTGGACACCGATCGTCAGATCGACACCCACAGCCGAGGCCGCGCCCGCCGCGGTGAGCGACGCGCCGGCGGCGATGATCGCACCGGCAGCTATTCGCGCAACGCGAATGCGCGTCTTCTTCGTCATCTGGCTGCTACCCCCAGTAGCTCAATCTCGTCATGGAGCCGCGCTCGGGGCAACGGGCACGGGGGCGGCGTGATCACTCAACCAGCCCCCGTTCACACACGCCCCATAGATACGCATGCCGCGTGCCACCCTTCCGAGTTTCCGAGTACGCGTCAAGGTCGTTGCGCGTGCGATGCCCGAAAGATCATGAGTTGCCCGCCATGCGGGGATGCAACTGTGACGTAAACGTGGAACTACCGCCCCGCCAAGGGCAGTTCCCTTGTCGACAAAGCGTCCCGCAGTCCCGCTTTCCGCTTGCGCCCGCGAACGCCTGGGAGGGCCTGGGAGGGCCTGCGGGGGGAGAGGCGCGGTGGGCGAGAAGCGCGATGGGCCCCGCACGCGTGCGTGCGGGGCCCATCGCGGTGAAGCGGCGTACGGGTTACTTCTCCTGCTGCTTGCGCCAGCGGATGCCCGCCTCGAGGAAGCCGTCGATCTCGCCGTCGAGGACCGACTGCGGGTTGCCGACCTCGAACTCCGTACGGAGGTCCTTGACCATCTGGTACGGGTGCAGGACGTACGAGCGCATCTGGTTGCCCCAGGAGCTGCCGCCGTCGCCCTTCAGGGCGTCCATCCTGGCGCGCTCCTCCTGGCGTTGGCGCTCGAGGAGCTTGGCCTGGAGGACGTTCATGGCGCTCGCCTTGTTCTGGATCTGGGAGCGCTCGTTCTGGCAGGAGACGACGATGCCCGTCGGGATGTGCGTGATGCGCACCGCCGAGTCCGTGGTGTTGACGCCCTGGCCGCCGGGGCCCGAGGCGCGGTAGACGTCCACGCGCAGCTCGGACTCGTCGATCTCGACGTGGTCGGACTGCTCGACGACCGGCAGGATCTCGACGCCCGCGAACGAGGTCTGGCGACGGCCCTGGTTGTCGAACGGGGAGATGCGGACCAGACGGTGCGTGCCCTGCTCGACCGAGAGCGTGCCGTACGCGTACGGCGCCTTGACCACGAAGGTGGTCGACTTGATGCCGGCCTCTTCCGCGTACGAGGTCTCGTAGATCTCCGTGCCGTAGCCGTGCCGCTCGGCCCAGCGCAGGTACATGCGCTGGAGCTGCTCCGCAAAGTCGGCCGCGTCGACGCCGCCCGCCTCGGCGCGGATGTTGACCAGCGCCTCGCGCTCGTCGTACTCGCCGGAGAGGAGCGTACGGACCTCCATCTCGTCCAGCGCCTTGCGGACGGCGACCAGCTCCGTCTCCGCCTCGGCGCGCGTGTCCGGGTCGTCCATCTCCTCGGCGAGCTCGAAGAGCACCCCGAGGTCGTCGATCCGGCCGCGCAGGGCCTCGGCCTTGCGGACCTCGGCCTGGAGGTGCGAAAGCTTGCTGGTGATCTTCTGCGCCGCCTCCGGGTCGTCCCAGAGGGACGGGGCCGCGGCCTGCTCTTCGAGCACGGCGATGTCGGCCCTCAACTGTTCGAGGTCCAGTACGGCCTCGATCGACCCCATGGTCGAGGAGAGGGACTTCAGCTCTTCGGATACATCGACGACTGCCACGCGTCCAGCGTAACGGCTCACCGCAAATGCCAGGGCCCGCCGGTCGTGCCCGACGAGCGGCGGGGTGCGGCGGCGGGCGGCATGGGGCGGCCGCCAGGGAGTGTCCGGAGAGTATCGCCGTCCGCCCGCGGGGCGCCGCGAGCCAGGCGAGGCTTTCCGGACACGACCTAGGGCTCCGTCGACGTCTTCGAGTCCTGCGGCGGGGCGTCGCCGTCCTCGGCCGTCGCCAGGTACCCGCCCACACCCAGCGCGCCCGCGACGACGACCGCCGCGATCGAGAGGGTGATCCGGCGCTTGCGGACCGTCCCGGCCTTGTGGCGGGCCGAGCCGGGCCGCCGTGCGCTCGCCGAGCGCGGGGCCCGGGCGGTGCCCAGGGGGCCGCCCGCGAGCTCGTCGGGGGCGGGGACGCGCATGGAGGTGTGGGTGTCCCGGTTGGAGTCGGGAGCGGCACCGGGGACCAGAGGGACGGCGGCCCGGCGCGGGGCGGCGCCTGCGCCGCCCGTCGGGTACGGGTCCTCCTCGCGCGGCTCCGGCGTCTGCTGCTCCGCGTCGTCGGGCTCGTCCACGTCCAGCGGCGGCAGTCCGGCCAGCAGCGGCAGGCACTCGCGCAGCCGGCTGGCCAGCTCGGAGGCGCGCAGCCGGGAGGCCGGGGCCTTGGCCAGGCACTGGACGATCAGCTGCCACAGCTCCTCGGGGATGCCCGGCAGCGGGACGACGGTCTCGGTGACGTGGCGGCGCAGCACGGCGCCCGGGTGGCCGCCGCCGAAGGGTGTGAAGCCGGCCAGGAGCTCGTACAGGACGGTCGCGAGAGCGTAGATGTCGACCGCGGCGCGCGGCGGCAGGCCCTCGACGATCTCCGGGGCCAGGTAGTCCGGCGTACCGATGATCCGGGTCACCTTGGTGCGGCCCGGGGTGTCGATGAGCTTGGCGACCCCGAAGTCGGTGAGGAGCGCCGGGTGGGCGCCGGCGGGGCCGAGCGGCCCTTCCATGTCGAGCAGGATGTTCTCCGGCTTGACGTCCCGGTGGACGACTCCGGCGGCGTGTGCGGCGGCGAGTCCGTCGGCTACGTCGGCGATGATCGCGACGGCCGCCTCGGGGGCGAGCCTGCGCTCGCGGTCGAGGCGGGTGCGCAGGTCCGTGCCGCGGACCAGGTCCATGACGAGGGCCAGGTCGTTGCCGTCGACGACGAGGTCGCGGACGGAGACCACCCGGGGGTGGTCGAGACCGAGGAGGGCGGTGCGCTCCTGGACGAAGCGGCCGACGAGCTCCTGGTCCGAGGCCAGGTCCTCGCGCAGCAGCTTGATGGCGACGGGGCCCTCGGGGCCCTCGCCGAGCCACACCGTGCCGGCGCTGCCCCGACCGAGGATCTGGTGGGCCGTGTAGCGGCTGCCGATTTTCCGTGCCAAGACTGCTCCCTCAGCGGCTGGCGGACGCGTCAAAGTTACGCGTCCGCAGCCGCCGGTCGTCACCTCCGAAGGGAAATCACCCCTCGGAAGTCGATAAATCGGCAGTACTACTGCCCCGTACCGCCGGTAGTAGTACCACTCCCGGAGCCGGAGCCCGAGTCGGCGAGCTCCGAGACCCAGTCGGTGAAGGACGAGATCCCGTCACCGAGGGCCTCCCAGTAGCCCTTGCCCTCGGCGATCCAGCTCTGGAGGGGGGTCAGCTCCCAGATGAGCCAGCCCGCGACGACGAAGAGCATGACCGAGAAGAGGCAGCCCTTGAGACAGCCCAGCCCGGGGATCCGCATGGGGTTGGCGCCGCGCTGACGCGGCGGCCGCGGCTCGCGGGGAGCCGGCGGCTGCGGGGCCTGCGGGCGCTGCTGCGGCGGGTTGTACGCCTGCTGGGGCGGCGCGTACTGCTGCTGCGGGGGGTGCTGGGGCGCGTACTGCTGCTGCGGCGGCTGCTGCTGGTACCGGGGCGGCTGCTGGGGCTGCTGGTACTGCTGCGGAGCCCCCTGCGGGCGCTGCGGGTGCTGCGGCTGGCGCTGCGGACGGCGGCGCAGCGGGTCCTCGCTCGGGTCCAGGTACTGGACCTGCGTCTGCTCGTTGCGGTCGCGGGCCGCGCGCAGCTGGTTCTGCCAGGGGTGCGGCTGCTCCTCGCCCGGCGCGCCCTGCGGCGGCTGCGGCGGTACGGGAGGCATCACGGCGGTCGGGTCGGCGCCGCCGTTCATGCCACCGGCCGGGCCGCTCGTCGGCATGACGCTGGTCGGCGCGGCGGGGTCGAAGTGGGAGCCCGCCCCGCTGGGCAGCACCTGGGTCGGATCAGCGGCGCCGGGGGTCTCCGGGACCGGCGCGGGCGCCGGATCGGGCGCGAGCAGCGCGCCGACCCCGTCGGCGGCCTCGATCTGCGCGGGCGTGGCGTGCACGCCGATGCCGGCCGCGACCGCACGCAGACCGCGGGCCAGGTTCTGGGCGCTGGGACGCCGGTCGGGGTCCTTGCTCAGGCAGCGCTCTATGACCGTCCAGAGCGGGCCAGGGACCGTCGAGGGGCGCCGCGGCTCCTCGCTGAGATGGCGGTGCAGCACTTCGAGGGCCGTGCCGCCGGCGAACGGGGGACGGCCGGTGACCAGCTCGTAGAGCAGGATGCCCGCGCCGTAGATGTCCACGGCGGAGGTCTGCGGACGGCCCTCGGCGGACTCCGGCGCGACGTACGCGGGCGTGCCGACGAACTCGTGCGTACGGGTCAGGCCCGGGGAGTCGGCGAGGCGCGCGATGCCGAAGTCGGTCAGCATCGGGTGCATCTGGCCGCCCTGCTCGGCGAGCAGCACGTTGGCGGGCTTGAGGTCGCGGTGGACGACGCCGTCGGCATGGCTGGCGGCGAGCGCGTCGGCGATCTGGGCCGTGAGGAGCGAGGCGGCGACCGGGGTGAGCGGGCCGTTCTCGCGGATGTAGCGGTGCAGGTCCGGGCCCTCGACGAGGTCCATGACCAGCGCCAGGACATCGCCCTCGACGACCAGGTCGCGGGTGCGCACGATGTTGGGGTGGGTGAGCCGGAGCAGCACGGACCGCTCGCGCAGGAAGCGCATCACGATGTCCGCGTCGTTGGCCAGCTCCTCCTTGAGGACCTTGATCGCCACGGTCTCGCCGGGCTGGCCCTGCACGGCCGCCTCGGCGCCCGCGGCCTCCCTCTGGCGGGCTCGCCAGACGGTGCCCGTGGCGCCGCGTCCGAGCGGCTCCTCGAGCAGGTACTTGCTGCCGATTGGCCGCACGTCACGCGCTCCCTGCTGATCGTGGTCCTGGGGGTCCCGGGGTCCCTGTCGTCTGTTGTGACCCGTCCGGGTGTCCGACCCACTTTAGTGCCGCCGAACGGGTCGGGGGTCGATCACAAGACGGCTGATTCCCGCGCCGGACTTGTCCGAAAACAAGACGCTCGTGGCGCACGGGTGGTTGCCGTGGGGGTCGGAAGGCGTACTCAACCAGGCACTTTTACGTCCACAGCCGACCATTCAAGATCACTTGGAGGCGACCCGCGGGCGGGTTGTCAGCGGCAGGTGCGAGGATGCACACAGCACGCGCGTCGAGGGTCGGGAGCCCCCGCGCCGTGCCGACCTGTACCGGACGACGTGTCCGTGCCGGGTGGGGGGAGGCACCGGGCGGTCCCCCTGCCGGGCACCACGCGCAGAAGGGACCGCTGACGGCGATGCAGATCCGGCTGACCGTCCTCGCGCCGCACGCCGGCCACGGCGCGGGGCGCGCCTGCGACGTGCTTGTCACCGCTCCGGCGGGGACGGCGCTGGCCGCCGTGGCCTCCAATCTGGCCGCGGCCGTCTCCGGGCCCGACACGTCCCTCTCCGGTTCGACCGTGCTGTACGCGGGCCGGGAGCGGCTCGACGCACGGCGCTGCTCGCTCGGCGAGCCCCCGCTGGTCGACGGGGCGGTGCTGACGCTCCACGTCCCCGGCGAGGACGACCGGCCGGACGAGGCCACCTCGGCCCGGCTCCACGTGGTCGCGGGCCCCGACGCGGGCGGTGTGCACCTGCTGCACCGCGGCCCGGTCGGAATCGGCCGCTCCCTGGACGCCGACGTCCCGCTCGACGACCCGGACGTCTCCCGGGTGCACTGCACGGTCACGGTCGGGGACGACGGCCGGGTCACGGTCGCGGACCTCGGCTCCACGAACGGGACGACGCTGGACGGTGCGGCGGTCGGCGACCGCCCCGTCCGGCTGGCGCCCGGCGCCGTGCTGCGCCTCGGCGAGTCGGCCCTGCGCCTGACGGGCCCGGGCGATCCGGGTACGGACTCCCTGCCGACGACCCCGGACGGCGAGGGCCACCTGCGGGTGAACCTCGGGACGGCGAGCGGGGACGGACGGGAGACCGCGTCCGGCTCCCCTGCCGGACCAGGATCCGGACCCGCGCACCGCGGGACGGGTACGGAGCCGGGCACCAGCGGTACGGGTACGGCACCCGGCACCGGCGGTACCGGTACGGCACCGGGCACCAGCGGTACGGGTACGGCCGCCGCCGGTAGCGGTCCCGGCACGGCTCTCGGTACCGGCCCCGGCACGGCTCTCGGGGGCGGCGGCGCCTTCTCCCTCTCCGCCGACGCGACGCACGGCGGCTCGCCCGCACACGCGCGTGCCGAGGAGCCGGAGGACGGCGAGGGCGCGGGGGTCGAGGCGCACAGCAGGACCCGTCAGACCCCGCGCCAGGCCGCCCCCTCGCGGGGCAAGCGGGGCATAGGAGCGTGGGCGCGCCGGTTCGCCGGTGCCAGGGAGGACCTGCCGGACCCCGGCGCCGGCCTCGGCCCGGACGCCGAAGCCGGGTCCGGAACGGGAGCCGGGTTCGATGCCGAGCGGGCCCCCGGTCCCGCGCCGAGCCCCGAGACCTGGCCCGACCCGGCCGCCGTGCTGCTCACCGCCCTCGGCCCCGGCCCGCGGCTCTGGGAGCGCGGCCAGGACCATCCCGAGGCCCTCGTCGTCCGGCTCGGCACGACCGACCGCGCCGAGCTGTCCGGGGTGCCGGTCACGGTCGGGCTGCGCGAGGCCGGTTCCCTGGGGCTCGCGGGCCCCGGCGACCGGCTGGCCGGTCTCGCCCGCTCCGTGGTCGCCCAGCTCGCCGCCCTGCACTCCCCCGCCGATCTGGAGATCGTGCTGATCAGCGCGGACCGGAGCCGCTCCCTGGAGGAGCGGCGCCGGGCCTGGGGCTGGCTCGGCTGGCTCCCGCATCTGCGTCCGGCGCACGGCCAGGACTGCCGCCTGCTCCTCGCGTACGACCGCGACCAGGCCCATGCCCGTACGGCGGAGCTCACCCGGCGGCTCGACGACGGCCCGCTCGGACCCGGCTGGCCGAGCGCCGACCGCGCGGCGGTCACGGAGGCCGCGGCGCGGTACGAAGGACCGGTCACGGTCGTGGTCGTGGACGGCGACCCCGGGTCGGCGGCGCTGCGCGAGACCACCGCGCGGCTCGCCGGGGCGGGAGCGGCCGCCGGCATCCACCTGATCTGTCTGGCCGAGGCGCCGGCCGCGTCGCCGGTCTCCCCGGTGGCGGCGACGTACGAGAGCGCGTGCGCCGCCTCCCTCGCCTTCCGCGAGTGCGGGGCGGTCGCCCTGCTGAGCGGTGACGTGGCGACGGCGCTGCGGCTGCTGCGCACGGCGGGTGGCCGAGCCGCGGGTCACGGGACCGTCGGCGTGGTGGACGCGGTGTCGGTCGCCTGGGCCGAGCGGTTCGGACGAGCGGTCGCGCCCTTGCGCACGGACGCCCCCGCCACCCACGGACGGACGGCGGCGACGGCGCTGCCCCGCTCCGCCCGGCTCCTGGACGAGCTGGGCCTCGCCCGCGCCACGCCCGCCTCACTGCTGGCGCGGTGGGCGGCGGCGGGCGACGGGACGGCCGTCCTGGGCGCCGGTCCGCGCGGACCGGTCTCGGTCGACCTCACGGAGGAGGGCCCCCATCTGCTGATCGAGGGACCCGCGGGCAGCGGTCGCACGGAGCTGCTGCGCTCCATCGCGGCGTCGCTCGCCGCCGGCGGCCGTCCTGACCGGCTGGGGCTGCTCCTTGTCGACGGCGCGGGCGGTGAGCGCGGCGAGGGTCTCGCGGCGTGCACGGAGCTGCCGCACGTCACGGAGCATCTGGTCGCCTCCGACCCGGTACGGATGCGGGAGTTCGCCCAGGCGCTGGGCGCGGAGCTGAAGCGCCGGGCGGAGATCCTGGGCGACGGACACTTCGCGGACCGTCAGGCGGCGGCGCGCATGATCGGCCAGCGCGGCCCGAGCGCCGCGGAGACGATGCCCCAGGGCGCCCGCGCGACGGCCCGGATCCCAGACGCCCGGATCCCCGACGCCCGCGCCGCCGACGTCGCCGGCCGTCCCAGCGGCCGCACCCTGCGCACGGGCGAGGGCCTGGTCGGCGACCGCCCGGGCTCGGACACCCCGGACAGGACCAACCCGGACCGGACCACCCAGGACCGGACCGCCCCCGGCCGAAGCGCCGCCGACCGGAACACCGGCTCGGGCGCCGAGGACCTCGCCCACCGCTCCAGCGGCCGGACGGCGCGCACCGGCGACGGCACCCTCGGCGACCGGCCCGGCGGGCGCACGCCCCGCACGGGCGCCGACGACCTCACGTACCTCCCCAGCGGGCGGACGCCCCGCACCGGCGCGGGCGCCGAGGACCTCACGTACCACCCCAGCGGCCGTACGACCCGCACCGGCGCCGACCACCGCGTCCCGCGCCCCGGCGCGGACGACCTCGCCGAGCGGGACGGCGGACATGGCGTCCGGTCCGCCACGGCCGAGGAACCCGGGCAGCCGGTCGCCGGTCTCGTTCCGCGCCCCGGTCGGGAGCACGATCCGCGAGCGGGTGACGGGGCCGCCGCACTGCCCCGGCTCGTCGTGCTCGTCGACGACTTCGACGCGCTCGTCGCGCCCGCGCTCGGCTCGCCCGGGCGGCCCGCCGCCGGGTCGGTCGTACGGGCCCTCGAAGCCGTGGCGCGCGGTGGTGCGCGCCTCGGCGTGCACCTGGTCGCGACCTCCGCGCGCCCCGACCGGACGGCGGACACGGAGCTGGCCCACGGACCCGGCGGCCGCCTGCGGATCGTGCTCGACGCGCCGCCCGTCGCGCCGGGCCCGGACGATCCCGCGCCCGGCCGGGGACGGCTCGGCCACCCGGACGGCCGCGTCACCCCGTTCCAGGCCGGCCGGGTCACCGGCCGCATCCCGCGTACGGCGACCCTCCGCCCGACCGTCGTCCCGCTGGAGTGGGAGCGGATGGGCGACCCGCCCACCCGCAGACCCGTCCGCGAACTCGGCAACGGCCCGACCGATCTGGCCCTCCTCGCCAGCGCTCTCGACCGTGCCGCACGCTCCCTGGACGCCGGCCCGATCTCCCCCCTCACGCCCGCGACCCGCTCCTGACGGCACGTCACGAGCCGATCAAGATCGCCCACTTGCCACGGAAGGCGGTATTGCGGGGCCGGTGCCCCCGGCGTAGACCTGAGCGCACGGGACACGCACCGCGCACAGGAGAGACGGGGCAGAAATGCGTACAACTCTTCGTACACGCAGGGCCGCACCGGCCGTCGTCACGGTCACCGCGCTCACCCTCGCACTGGCGCTCGCCGGCTGTGGCGGCGGCGAGGACACCGGTGAGGGGACCAGGGAACCCGGCCCGCCGGCCACGTCGAACGGCTCCCTGAAGCTGCCTTCCCTCAAGGGCGAGAAGATCGAGGTCGCCGCCGTCTGGACGGGCCCGGAGCAGGAGAACTTCACCAAGGTCCTGACGGAGTTCGAGAAGCGCACCGGCGCCACCGTCACCTTCGTGCCCGCCCAGGACCCGATCGTGAACTTCCTCGGCACGAAGATCGCCGGAGGCTCCCCGCCCGACGTCGCGATGCTCCCCCAGGTCGGCGCGATCCAGCAGGCAGCCGCCCAGAAGTGGCTGAAGCCGGCCGGCCCCGACGCCCAGGCGCAGCTGGCCGCGAACTACTCCAAGGGCTGGCGGGACCTCGGCGCCGTCGACGGCACGCAGTACGGCGTGTACTTCAAGGCCGCCAACAAGTCCCTGGTCTGGTACAACAACGCCGCCTTCGAGAACGCGGGCGCCACCGAGCCCAAGACCTGGAAGGAGTTCCTGACCACCGCGGAGACGATCTCGGCCTCCGGCGTCACGCCGGTCTCCGTCGGCGGCGCGGACGGCTGGACGCTCACCGACTGGTTCGAGAACGTCTACCTGTCCCAGGCGGGCCCGGCCAAGTACGACCAGCTCGCCAAGCACGAGATCAAGTGGACCGACGCGTCCGTCACCCAGGCGCTGACCACCCTCGCCGAGTTGTTCGGCAAGCCGGAGCTGATCGCGGGCGGCGCGGCCGGCGCGCTGCAGACGGAGTTCCCGGCCTCGGTCACCCAGACCTTCACGGGCGGTGACCAGCCCAAGGGGGCGATGGTCTTCGAGGGCGACTTCTCGGCCGTCAACATCGCGCAGACCAGCGCGAAGATCGGTACGGACGCGAAGGTCTTCCCCTTCCCCGCGGTCGGCTCCACGTCCCCGGTCGTCACCGGGGGCGACGCCGCGGTGGCCCTGAAGGACACCAAGGGCGCCCAGGCCCTGCTGACCTTCCTCGCCTCCCCCGACGCGGCCGAGATCTGGGCGGGCGCGGGCGGCTTCCTCTCGCCGAACAGGAACATGGACCCGGGCGCGTACCCGAACGACGTCCAGCGCGAGATCGCCAAGGCGCTCCTGGAGTCCGGGGACGACTTCCGCTTCGACATGTCCGACCAGATGCCGCAGTCCTTCGGCGGCACCCCCGGCAAGGGCGAGTGGAAGGCGCTGCAGGACTTCCTGAAGAACCCGAAGGACATCGCGGGGACCCAGGCACGCCTGGAGGCCGACGCGGCCAAGGCGTACAAGAACTGACGCCGTGACGTCCGCGTCCAGGGCTCCCAAGGCGCCCAGGGCCTCCACGGCCCCCACGGTCACGGGCACGCGCAGGACCGTCGCGGCGGGGTTCCTCCTCCCCGCGCTGGTCCTGCTCGGCGCGCTCGTCGTCTACCCCATCGGGTACTCCGTCCAGCGGTCGTTCTTCGACTCGTCCGGCGACTCCTTCGCCGGACTCGACAACTACGTCGCCCTCTTCACCGACGACACCATCCTCACGGCCGTCCGGAACAACGCGATCTGGGCGGTCGTCGCCCCGGCCGTCGCGACCGCCCTCGGCCTGATCTTCGCGGTGCTCACCGAACGGGTCCGCTGGGGCACGGCGTTCAAGCTGATCGTCTTCATGCCCATGGCGATCTCGATGCTGGCCGCCGGGATCATCTTCCGGCTGGTGTACGAGCAGGATCCGGACCGCGGTGTCGCCAACGCCGTCTGGGTCGGTGTCCACGACACCTTCGCCGAGTCCTCCGGCTTCCCGCGGGCGCGCCCGCTGCCGGTCCACCCGCTTCGGGCGGCGGGCGGCGGGGCGTACGTCACCGAGAGCCCGGTCCGTGCGGGAGAGCCCGCGCGGCTCCCGCTGATCGGGGTCGCACCGGCGCAGATGCCGAAGGACGCCCGCCCGGCGCACGAACCGCGGCCTCCGCGGGAGGGCGGGATCACCGGGACCGCGTGGCTGGACTTCACCAAGGGCGGGGGCGGGAAGCCGAACGTCGTGGACCCGAAGGAGGTCGGGCTCAAGGGGCTGCGGATCGAGGCGGTGAAGGACGGGACGGTGGTGGCCACCACACGGGCGGCGGCCGACGGCTCGTTCACGCTCCCCGCCTCCGCCGACGGCGCGCTCCTGCGGCTGCCCGCGAGCAACTTCCGCGAGCAGTACAACGGCGTGGAGTGGCTGGGGCCTTCGCTCGTCACCCCGGCGGTCATCGGCAGTTACGTGTGGATGTGGGCTGGGTTCGCGATGGTCCTGATCGCGGCCGGTCTGGCGAGCGTGCCACGGGAGCTGATGGAGGCGGCGCGCGTCGACGGGGCGAACGAGTGGCAGGTGTTCCGCCGGATCACGGTCCCGCTGCTCGCGCCGGTCCTCGCCGTCGTCCTCGTCACCCTGATGATCAACGTACTGAAGATCTTCGACCTGGTCTTCATCATCGCGCCGGGCTCGGCGCAGGACGACGCGAACGTGCTGGCGCTCCAGCTGTACCGCTCGTCCTTCGGCACGGACGCGGATCTCGGGGTCGGCTCCGCGATCGCCGTCCTGCTGCTCCTGCTGGTGATCCCGGTGATGGCGTTCAACATCCGCCGGATGCGAAGGGAGGCCCGAAGGTGACGGCGACGAACACGAACGGCAAGGCCCGGGTCGCCGCCCGGGGCGGGGCCGGGCCGGTCCCCGCGTCCACGGCGCGCCCGGTGCCCCCGCTCGGCGCCCGGCTGGCCGCGCGGGCGGCGGGCGGCGCGATGCGGATCTTCCTCGTCCTCGTCGGCCTCTTCTGGCTGATGCCGACGGTCGGGCTGCTGCTCTCCTCGCTCCGCGGACCCACCGACATCAGCGAGAGCGGCTGGTGGCAGGTCTTCACCTCCCCGGCCCAGCTGACCGTCGAGAACTACTCGGCCCTGCTCTCCAACGAGACCATCACCCGGTCCCTCGTCTCCACGATCCAGATCACCGTCCCGGCCACGCTCCTGGTCCTCGTCATCGGATCGCTCGCCGGATACGCCTTCGCCTGGCTGGATTTCCCCGGCCGCGACTGGTGGTTCCTGGTGGTCGTCGGGCTGCTCGTGGTGCCGGTTCAGGTCGCGCTCGTGCCCGTGTCGAAGCTCTTCGGCGCCATCGGCGTCTTCGAGACGACGCTCGGGGTCGTGCTCTTCCACACCGCGTTCGGACTGCCCTTCGCGATCTTCCTGCTGCGGAACTTCTTCGCGGAGATCCCGAAGGAGCTGCTCGAAGCGGCCCGGCTGGACGGGGCGGGCGAGATCCGCCTCTTCACCCGGGTGGTCCTGCCGCTCGGCGGGCCGGCGATCGCCTCGCTCGGCATCTTCCAGTTCCTGTGGGTCTGGAACGACATGCTGATCGCGCTGATCTTCGCGGACTCCGAGTCGCCACCGATCACGGTGGCCCTGCAGCAACAGGTACGGCAGTTCGGCAACAACATCGACGTGCTCGCACCGGGCGCGTTCCTGTCGATGGTGATCCCGCTGGCCGTCTTCTTCGCCTTCCAGCGGCAGTTCGTCACGGGGGTGATGGCGGGGGCGGTCAAGTAGCGGCCGCCGTACCGTGACCCGAGTGGCGACCGCCGTGCCGTGACCCGAGTGGCGGCCGCCGTACCGTGAGCCGAGTGGCGGTCGCTGCGCCATGAGCCGAGTGGCGGCCGCTACGCCGTGAGCGCCGCCACCGCCGAGCGCGCGAGGTCGTCGACGTACCCCTTCGGCAGCTCGCCGCGCACCACCACGAGCCGCCAGTAGAGCGGCCCGACGATCAGGTCGAGGGCGCGCTCCGGGTCCGTGCCGTCCGGCAGTTCGCCGCGTGACACGGCCTCGCGGACGATCTGCGCGACGACGCCCTGCTGGCCGTCGAGCAGGGCGGCCTTGATCGCGTCGGCGATCTCCGGCTGCCGGGCGGCCTCCACCAGAAGGTCCGGGATGACCTGGGAGGCCACGGGGTGGCGCAGGGCGTGCGAGCCGACCTCGAGGAGCGCGCGCACGTCCCCGTACAGCGAACCGGTCGACGGCGCCGGCAGTCCCTGGGTGGCGAAGGCGCCGAGGAGGTCGAGGACGAGCGAGAGCTTCGACTTCCAGCGGCGGTAGACGGCGGTCTTGCCGACGCCCGCGCGGCGCGCGATGCCCTCGATGGACATACGGGCGAAGCCGACGGCGGCCAGCTCCTCGAAGACGGCGGCGCGGATGGCCTCGGTCACGTCCTCCCGGAGCACGGCGGCTCCCGCGGGGGCGCGGCGGGGGGATCCGGGGCGTGTCGTCATGGGCGGATCCTAACCAACCGTGTGCCTGCACGTCACGACGGAACGGTTGCGTTGCGACGTCCGTACGTCCTACTCTCGCCGTAGCGACGATACGGACCCGTTCCGTCGTTCTCGATGTCCCGCCCCTTCGTCGAAAGCGACCTCGTGACCACCGAGACGCTCACGAAACCCGACTCCCGGGCCCCGGAGGACCTGCGCGCGCTCGCCCTGCGCCACGGCCTGTCGGTCAGCGGCGCCCGCCCGACGCTCCCCGCCTACGTCGGACAGCTCTGGTCGCGCCGCGCCTTCATCTCCGCGTTCGCGACCGCCCGGCTGACGGCCCAGTACAGCCACGCGAAGCTCGGCCAGCTCTGGCAGGTGATGACCCCGCTGCTCAACGCGGCGGTCTACTACCTGATCTTCGGCATCCTCATGAACGTCCAGGAGGGCATCCCGGACTACGTGCCGTTCCTGATCACCGGCGTCTTCGTCTGGACCTTCACCTCTCAGTCGATCATGACCGGCACCCGGGCGATCAGCGGGAACCTCGGACTCGTCCGGGCTCTGCACTTCCCCCGGGCGAGCCTCCCCCTGGCCCTGGCACTGCAACAGCTCCAGCAGCTCATGCTCTCGCTCGGCGCACTCGTCGGGATCCTGTTCTGCTTCGGCGAGTTCCCCCGCGCGAGCTGGCTGCTCGCCGTGCCCGCGCTCTTCCTCCAGGCACTCTTCAACGCCGGGGTCGCGCTCGTCATGGCCCGGCTCGCCGCCCGCACACCGGACCTCGCGCAGCTGATGCCGTTCCTGCTCCGCACCTGGATGTACGCCTCCGGGGTCATGTGGTCCCTCGACCATCTGGCGCGGAGCGGCCGGATCCCCGACCTGGCGATCACGGTCCTGCAGTGCAACCCGGCGAGCGTCTACATCGACCTGATGCGCTTCGCGCTGATCGAGAGCTTCACCGCGGACCGCCTGCCGCCGCACATCTGGGCACTCGGCGCCGGCTGGGCGCTGGTGGCCTTCGTGGGCGGGTTCATCTACTTCTGGAAGGCAGAGGAGACGTACGGCCGTGGCTGAACAGACCCTGACGACGACCCCGACCCCGACCCCGACCCCGACCCTGGCCGAGGCCGCAGCCCCGGCCCCGGCCCCGACCCCGACGCCGGCGCGGCCCGAGCGCGTCCCCACCGTCGTCGCCGACGACGTCCACATCATGTACACGGTCAACGGCGCCCGTACCGGCAAGGGCAGCGCCACCTCCGCGCTCAACCGGATCTTCACCCGCCGCGCCTCCCCCGGCGCCCGCACGGTCCACGCGGTCAAGGGCGTCAGCTTCGCCGCGTACCGGGGCGAGGCGATCGGCCTGATCGGTTCGAACGGATCGGGGAAGTCCACCCTCCTCAAGGCCGTCGCGGGCCTGCTGCCCGTCAACCGGGGCCGGATCTACACCCGCGGCCAGCCCTCCCTCCTCGGGGTGAACGCGGCCCTGATGAACGACCTGACCGGCGAGCGGAACGTGATCCTGGGCGGGCTCGCGATGGGCATGACGCGCGCGGAGGTCGACGCCCGCTACGACGACATCGTCGACTTCTCCGGGATCAACGACAAGGGCGACTTCATCTCGCTGCCGATGCGGACGTACTCCTCCGGCATGGGCGCCCGGCTCCGCTTCTCCATCGCGGCGGCGAAGAGTCACGACGTCCTGCTGATCGACGAGGCGCTGTCCACGGGCGACGCCCGGTTCCGCCGCCGCAGCCAGGAGCGGATCGACGAGCTGCGGGCCGAGGCGGGCACCGTCTTCCTGGTCTCCCACTCCAACTCCACCATCACCCAGACCTGCGACCGGGCGCTGTGGCTGGAAGCGGGCACGCTGCGGATGGACGGTCCGGCGAAGGAGGTGGTGGCGGCGTACGAGGCGTTCACCAAGAAGGGCTGACAAAACATCTGGAATCACCCCAAACGGCAATAGAGTGCGGTTCGATGACGACGCATCGCGACCGCACCCCGCCGCCCCCGCCCGGCCCGGACGCCGCCCCGGACTCCGCCCCGGACTCCGGCTTGGATTCCGGCCTGGACCCCGGCGTGGCCTCCGGCTCGGTCTCCGGCCCGCAGGCCGGACCGAGCTCCGGCACGGCCGTCAAGGCCACCTGCGCCCCGCCACCCCCCTCCCTCACCGGCTCTCCCTTCGACTCGGACACCTTCACCTCGGCCAGCTTCGTCAACGTCGGCCGCGGACCCGCCCTCGCCCTCACCGTCGTCTGGACCCTCACCCGCGCCGGCATGCTGCTGCTCCTGGCGCGCGACAGCCTGGGCGTCGGCGGGGTCGGCCGCGAGGTGTACGTCCTCTACCAGCAC
Source organism: Streptomyces sp. NPDC127129 (assembly GCF_042671585.1). Taxonomy (NCBI): domain Bacteria; kingdom Bacillati; phylum Actinomycetota; class Actinomycetes; order Kitasatosporales; family Streptomycetaceae; genus Streptomyces; species Streptomyces sp. NPDC127129. The sequence continues at coordinate 28,432 of NZ_JBHXTV010000005.1, read as the reverse complement.
TGGTACCGGCAGTTCGGCCACGGCACCTTCCCCGTGAACGACGTCACCTGGCAGTACCCGCCCGGCGCCGGCCTGGTGATCATGTCCCCCGGCCTGCTGCCCTGGCTCACCTACTTCCAGGCCTTCGTCGCCCTGACGCTCCTCGCCGACGCCGCCGTCACGCTCGCCCTCGCCCGCGCCGACAGCAGCCGCGTCACGCACGGGGCCTGGATCTGGGTCTGCGGCCTCCCGCTGCTCCTGCACATCCCGCTGGCCCGGTACGACGTCCAGGTCACCGCCCTCGCCGTCCTCGCCCTGCTCGCGCTGACCTCCCGCACGCCCGCCGTCCCCCGCCTCGGCGGGTTGCTCGGCGGCGTCCTCGCGGGGCTCGGCGCGCTCGTCAAGGTGTGGCCTGCGCTCACCCTGATCGGCACGCCCCGGGGCCGTACCACCCGCGACGCCTGGACCTCCGCCGCCACCACGGCCGCCGTGCTCCTCGCGACCCTCGCGCTCTTCTTCTCGCACTCGCTCGGCTTCCTGCGCCAGCAGGGCAGCCGGGGTGTCCAGATCGAGTCGGTGGGCGGCACCGCGCTCGCGCTCGCCCAGTCGGCCGGCGTCTGGCCGGGCCGCGCCCAGTACCGGTACGGCGCCTTCGAGTACGTCGGCCCGTACGTCTCCACCGTGGGCCGGATCGCGCTGCTCCTGACCGTCCTCGCCTTCGTCTGGCTGCTGGTCTGGCGGCTGCGGGCGCGCACCTGGACGGCGGCGACCCCGCTGGACGCGGCGCTCGCCGCCGTCCTGCTCTTCACCGTCACGAGCCGGGTGATCAGCCCGCAGTACCTGATCTGGCTGCTCGGGCTCGCCGCCGTCTGTCTGACCTCGCGCCGGACCGTGATGCGGCCCGTCGCGCTGCTGCTCCTTCCGGCCGCCGGACTGAGCTCGCTCGCGTACCCGGTCCTGTACGACGACGTGGTCGCCGGCTCCTTCCCGGGCGTCGCCGTCATGGTGGTCCGCAACGGGCTGCTGCTCGCCTGCGCCCTGCTGGCCGCGCGCCGGCTGTGGGTCTCGACCATGCGGGCGGCACCGCCGCCGACCTCACAGTCACCCTCGCACTCGCACTCACACTCACACTCACAGGAGTCATGAGCGAAGGGCCCCGCCGGACGACCGGCGGGGCCCTTCACACGTACCTGCGGACGACGGCTAGCTGTGTGCGCGCAGCAGCTGGCGCATGGTCCTCATCGCCACCGACAGGTTCGCCAGGTCGAAGGTCTCCGAGCCCTGGATCTCCTCGAGCGTGGTGCGCGCCCGGCCCAGGAGCGCCGCGTTCTTCTCCTCCCAGGCCTTGAACCGCTCCTCCGGCGTCGAGGTCCCGTTGCCCGCCGCGAGCACGTCGGCCGTGAGGGCGGCGTGCGCGGCGAACAGGTCCTCGCGGATGGAGGCACGGGCCATCGACTGCCACCGGTCGGCGCGCGGCAGTTCGATGATGCGGTCCATGAGCTGGGTGATCCGCAGCCGGTCGGCAAGGTCGTAGTAGACCTCGGCGACCGCCATCGGCTCCTTGGCCGTGCGGTCCGCGATCGCGACGATGTCGAGCGTCGGGAAGGCGGAGGAGAAGCCGGCGACCCGCAGGGCGAGCTCCTCCGGCACGCCCATGGAGGTCAGCTCCTCCAGGATCGACTGGTACCACTCCAGGTCCGCGCCGCGCAGCAGCTGCGGCAGCTCGCCCCAGACCTCCCCCACACGCTCGGCGAAGAACTCGATCGTCTCGGCGAGCTGGAGCGGCTGCGGCCGGTTGCCGAGCAGCCAGCGGGTACCGCGCTCGACGAGTCGGCGGGAGTGCAGCCGCATCTGGGTCTGGATCTCGGCCGGCACCCGGTTGTCGAGGGCCTCGACGGCGTCCCAGACCTCGCCCAGCCGGAAGATGGCGCGGGCGGCGGTCTGCGCGCGGACGATCTCCTCGATCGACGCGCCGGTCTCCTCCCGGAGACGGTGCAGGAAGGTCGAGCCACCGGTGTTGACGGTGTCGTTGACCAGGATCGTGGTGATGATCTCGCGGCGCAGCGGGTGGCTGTCCACCGCGTCCGTGAACTTCTCGCGCAGCTGCGTCGGGAAGTACGCGTGGAGCAGTCCGCACAGGTACGGGTCGTCCGGCAGCTCGGTGCCGATCAGCTCGTCGGCCACCGTGATCTTGGTGTACGCGAGGAGGACCGCGATCTCCGGCTGGCTCAGGCCACTGCTGTTGTTGAGCAGCTCGCGGATCTGCCGGTCGTTGGGCAGGAACTCGATCGAGCGGTCGAGGGCGCCGTCGCGGCCCAGGCGGCGCATGAAGCGCTGGTGGGCGTGGAGCAGGGACGGCGACTGGGCGACCGCGTTGGCCAGGGCGACGTTCTGCGCGTAGTTGTTGCGCAGGACGAGCGCGCCGACCTCGTCGGTCATCTCGGCGAGGATCTTGTTGCGCTGCTTCACGGTCATGTCGCCGTCGGTGACGAGTCCGTTGAGCAGGATCTTGATGTTGACCTCGTGGTCGGAGGTGTCCACGCCGGCGCTGTTGTCGATCGCGTCGGTGTTGACCTTGCCGCCCTCGCCGTCCGCGCCGCCCTTGCGGGCGAACTCGATGCGGCCGAGCTGGGTCAGACCCAGGTTGCCGCCCTCGCCGACGACCTTGACCCGCAGGGCCTCGCCGTTGACGCGGATGGCGTCGTTCGCCTTGTCGCCGACGTCCGCGTTCGACTCGGTGGACGCCTTGACGTACGTACCGATGCCGCCGTTCCACAGCAGGTCGACGGGCGAGTGGAGGATCGCCTGCATCAGCTCGGCCGGGGTCAGCTTGGTGACGCCGGCCTCGATGCCGAGGGCCGCGCGCATCTGCGCGTTGACCGGGATCGACTTGGCGGTACGGGGGTGGATGCCGCCGCCCGCGGAGAGGAGCTCGGTGTCGTAGTCGGCCCAGGAGCTGCGGGGCAGCTCGAAGAGACGGCGCCGCTCGGCGTACGAGACGGCCGCGTCCGGGGTGGGGTCGATGAAGATGTGGCGGTGGTCGAAGGCCGCGACGAGGCGGATGTGCTCGGAGAGCAGCATGCCGTTGCCGAAGACGTCGCCGGACATGTCGCCGACGCCGACGACGGTGAAGTCCTCGGTCTGGGTGTCGTGGCCGAGCTCGCGGAAGTGCCGCTTGACGGACTCCCAGGCGCCGCGGGCGGTGATGCCCATGCCCTTGTGGTCGTAGCCGGCCGAGCCGCCCGAGGCGAAGGCGTCGCCGAGCCAGAAGCCGTAGGAGACGGCGACCTCGTTGGCGATGTCGGAGAAGGTCGCGGTGCCCTTGTCGGCGGCGACGACGAGGTAGGTGTCGTCCTCGTCGTGGCGGACGACGTCCGCGGGCGGGACGACCTCGCCCGCGACCAGGTTGTCGGTGATGTCGAGCAGCGCCGAGATGAAGGTCTTGTAGCTGGCGATGCCCTCGGCCAGCCAGGCGTCGCGGTCTACGGACGGGTCCGGGAGCTGCTTGGCGACGAAGCCGCCCTTGGCACCGACGGGCACGATGACGGTGTTCTTCACCATCTGCGCCTTGACCAGGCCGAGGATCTCGGTACGGAAGTCCTCACGGCGGTCGGACCAGCGCAGGCCGCCTCGGGCGACCTTTCCGAACCGCAGGTGGACGCCCTCGACACGCGGGGAGTACACCCAGATCTCGTACGCCGGGCGGGGCGCGGGGAGGTCGGGGATGGCCTGCGGGTCGAACTTCATCGACACGTAGGAGTGCGGGGCACCGTCCGCCGCGTCCTGGAAGAAGTTGGTCCGCAGGGTCGCCTTGATGACGGTGAGGAAGGAGCGCAGGATGCGGTCCTCGTCCAGGCTCGCGACCTGGTCGAGGGCGGCGGCCAGCTCCTCCAGGAGCGCGTCGATCAGCTCGACGCCGGCGCGCTGGCGCTCCGGCGACATCCGGGCCTCGAAGAGCGAGACGAGCAGCCGGGTGGTGTGGACGTTGTTGCGGAGGGTGTCCTCCATGTAGTCCTGGCTGAACGTCGCGCCCGCCTGGCGCAGGTACTTCGCGTAGGCGCGCAGCACCATGGCCTGGCGCCAGGTCAGCCCGGCGCTCAGGACCAGCGAGTTGAAGCCGTCGTTCTCGGCGTCTCCGGTCCAGGTCGCGGCGAACGCCTCCTGGAACCGCTCACGGGCGTCGTCGCTGAACGAGGCGCCGTTGGCGGTCGGGGCGGGCATGCGCATACCGAAGTCGTAGACCCAGGCGTGCGTACGGTCGGAGCAGCGCAGCTCGTACGGACGCTCGTCGATGACCTCGACGCCGAGCCGGTTGAGCACCGGCAGGACGGCGGAGAGGGAGATCTGGTCGCCGGACTTGTAGATCTTGAAGCGTCGCTCGCCGGGACGGGCGCCCACGGGCTCGTACAGCGAGAGCGCGAACTCCTTGCCGGAGTGGCGCAGCTGCTCCAGGTGGACCAGGTCGGCCACGGCGGCGCGCGGGGAGTGGTCGGCCTTGTAGCCCTCGGGGAAGGCGTTGCCGTACTTGCGCAGCAGCTCGGCGGCGCGCTCCTCGCCGGTCTCGGCGTTGAGCGCCTCGGCGAAGCCGTCGGCCCAGGAACGGGCGGCCTCGACGAGCCGGGCCTCGATGCGCTCCCGGTCGGAGTCGGTGAGCTGGGTCAGCTCGGTGCCGGGGGCGACACGGACGACGAAGTGCAGCCGGGTGAGCACCGACTCGGTGCTCATCAGCGTGAAGTCCACGCTGGTGCCCTGGAGCTCTTCCTTGAGGAGGTCGGTCAGCCGCTCACGGACCGTCGTGTTGAAGCGGTCGCGCGGCAGGTAGACGAGGGCCGAGTAGAACCGGCCGTACTCCTCCTGGCGCAGGTAGAGCCGCAGCCGGCGCCGCTCCTGGAGGTACAGGACGCTGGTGACGATCTCGCGCAGCTCGTCCGGCGGGGTCTGGAAGAGCTCGTCGCGGGGGTACGTCTCCAGGATCTGGAGCAGGTCGCGGCCGTCGTGGCTGTTCGGCGAGAAGCCGGCGCCGTCCAGGACCTCCTGGACCTTGCGGCTGATGACCGGAACCCGGCGGACGGACTCGGTGTACGCGGCCGAGGAGAACAGGCCGAGGAAGCGCCGCTCGCCCACCACGTTGCCGTCGGCGTCGAACTTCTTCACGCCCACGTAGTCGAGGTACGAGGGGCGGTGCACGGTGGAGCGGCTGTTGGCCTTGGTGAGGATCAGCAGCTTGTGCTCGCGCGCCTTGGCGCGGGCGTCGGCGGGCAGCCGGCTGAAGGAGGACGAGACGGGGGCGTGGTGCACCTCGTCGCCGCCGTGCTGGGGGTCGGAGCGCAGGACGCCGAGGCCGGTGCCCGGGACGGCGGCCAGCGCGTCCCCGTTGACCAGCTCGTACTCGCGGTAGCCGAGGAAGGTGAAGTGGTCGGCGGCGAGCCAGCGCAGCAGCTCGCGGGCCTCTTCGACCTCGGTGGGGCGCAGATCGTCGGCGGTGGGCTCGCCGGGGAGCTCCTCGGCGATGCGCAGCGCGGCGTCGCGCATCTTCTCCCAGTCCTCGACGGTCTCGCGGACGTCGTTCAGGACGCGGAGCAGGTCGGTGGTGATCTGCTTGAGGTCGGCGCGGTCGGTCTCGCGGTCGATCTCGACGTGGATCCAGGACTCGGTGAGCGCGTCGTGGGGCAGATCGCCCTTGGGCTCGGTGGTCAGGACCTCGATGAGCTTGCCGGTCAGGTCGCGGCGGACCAGGACCTGCGGGTGGATCACGACATGGATGCCGCGGCCCTGGCGCGACAGCTCGTTCGTCACGGAGTCGACGAGGAAGGGCATGTCGTCGGTGACGACCTCGACGACGGAGTGGCTGCAGGTCCAGCCGTTCTCCTCGACCGTCGGGGTGTGGACGCGGACGTTCGCGGTGCCCTGGGGTCGGGTCTCCGCGAGCCGGTAGTGCGAGAGAGCGGCGCCGAAGACGTCCACCGGGTCCCGGTCGGTGAGGTCCTCGGGCGCGGTGTGCAGGTAGTAGCGCTGGAGGTAGTCGAGCACGGTGTCCCCGTCCGGGCGCTTCCCGTTCTCGGGCCCCGTCGGAAGTTGCCCCCCGACCGGGCCGGTCTCAGCTACCCGGGCGGCCCGTGCGAGCAGCTCGGCCTTGGCTTCGTCCAGCTTGGTCTGCATGTCCTCTGGCTCCTGTCGCGCGCCGTTGCGTGACGTCGGTGGAAGAAAGGACACAACGCCACGACGCGGTGTTACCGGTCGGAGTCGACGTTATGCCGCGATGAGAGATGTCCGAGCCGTTATCGGCCATTTCTGGCGCCGTGCCCAGGACGGGAGAATCGGCGAACGCCATGTCCGCCCGGACGCCGTGGCGCTCCGGGCGATGGCCGGGGGCTTCGCTGCCCCCTCGGCGTATCGCGCTGATCACGGGAAAAGCCTATCGCTCCCGCCCCCCCGATCGTCATGGTCCGTATGTGTACAAAAGAGGGGGTGGAAGTTTGACGTTATGGACAGCGACACAGTGTCCTGTGGCAGGGAGCCGAGATCCGAGATCCGGGAGTCGCCATGGCAAAGATCTTGATCGTGACCGGGGACGCGGCGGAGTCGCTGGAGGTCATGTACCCCTACCAGCGCCTCCTCGAGGAGGGGTACGAGGTCCATATCGCGGCCCCGGCGCGCAAGCAGCTGCGGTTCGTGGTGCACGACTTCGAGCCGGGTTACGACACGTACACCGAGAAGCCGGGGTACAGCTGGCCCGCGGACCTGGCGTTCTCGGAGGTGGACCCGGGCGACTACGTGGCCGTGGTGATCCCCGGCGGCCGGGCGCCGGAGTACCTCCGCAACGACCCGGAGCTCCGCAAGATCCTGAAGTCCTTCTTCGACGCGGACAAGCCGGTGGCCCAGATCTGCCACGGTCCGCTCCTGACGGCGGCGATCGGCGGCCTGGAGGGCCGCAGGGTCACGTCGTACCCCGCGCTCGAACTGGACATGCAGGCGGCGGGCGCCACGTTCCAGGACACGGAGGCGGTCGTGGACGGCACCCTGATCTCCTCCCGGGCCTGGCCGGACCACCCGGCCTGGATGCGAGAGTTCCTGAAGGTCCTGCGCGAGACGGCCTGACCGCAGACCGGCCCGCGGGAGGGCTGCGGGTGGTGAGGGTGGTGGGAGCGATCAGCCCGGCCGAAAGGCCGGGCGCACCCGCACCGGGCGGTCACGCGCCCCCGCAGCCCATCCGGCCGCCCTAGACCAGCTCCTCCGCCACCGCGACCGCCTCCGCCAGCGAGTCCACCACCGGCACCCCCGCCGCCTCCAGCGACGCCCGGCTGTGCGACCCCCCGGTGTACAGAACCGCCCGCGCCCCCACGTGCGCCGCCGCCCGCGCGTCGTCGGCGGCATCACCGATGACGACGACCCGCTCCGGGGGCACGCCCGTGAGCGCCGCCAGGTGGCGCACCATGTGCGCCGACTTCCCCTCCGTGGACGACCCGATCCGCCCGTCCACCCGCACGAACCGCGCCTCGATCCCGTGCCTCCGCACCAGCGGGACCAGCTCCGCGTGCGGCGCCAGCGAGAGCAGCGACTGTGTGAACCCGGACTCCTGCCGCGCGGCCAGCAGCTCCGCCGCCCCGGCCGTCAGTCCGCACGCCTCGGCCCGCTGCCAGTAGTGCCGGTGGAAGGCGCCGTCCATCAGGACCCACTCGGCGTCCGTGGGCAGCCGCCCCATCAGCCGTTCGTAGAACTTCGGCACGGGAACGGTGTACAGATCCCGGTACCGCGCCAGCGTGATCGGTTCGAGCCCCAGCTCGGCGAAGGCCGCGTTCGTCGCGCCGATGACCGCCTCGATGTCGTCGAGCAGCGTGCCGTTCCAGTCCCAGACCAGGTGCTTCCCGTGCTTCCCCATGCCAAGACGGTACCGGGCCCCACCGACAGAACCCCCGGTCCGGCCTCAGCCCAGCAGCCCCGGGATCTCCTGGATCCCGAACCAGAGCAGCTCGTGGTCCTCGGCCCCGTCCACCGTGAACTGAGCGTCGTCGTCGCCCTGGTCCGCCGCGCCCAGCGCGTCCGCCGCCGCCGAGACGTCCGCCTCCGCGTCGTCCGCGTCGGCGTGCACGGCGGCCGCCTTGGCCAGCGGTACGGCTCCGGCGACGCGGACCTCGCCCAGCGAGCTCGCGTCCAGCCCGCGGTCCGGGTCCACGACGGCGTCCTTGTCCGGCACGTCGACGGCGACGACGATCCGGCGCCGCGCGGCCGAGGGGTCCCCGGCGAGCTGCCGCAGCGATGCGGCCGCGGCCCGGCTCAGCGCCGCGTACTCGAGCTCCTCGATGTCGTCGGAGACGTACCACTCGCGCAGCGCGGGGGTCACGGCGTAGGCGGTCAGCGGGCCGGGGCCCAGTTCGCCCGCCTTGTGCGCCTGTGCGAGACCGGGGAGGGTCAGGGGGACGTACACGCGCATGGCTGGCCGCTTTCGTAGTCGGAAACGCCCTCAGGATACGTGCGGAGTCCCCCTTCGGGGTCCCCAGGAGGCCGTCTCGCCGGTCCACCCGAGGCATCCCCGCACCCCGCGCCGGAAGACCCGGAGAGCCGCTCCCTCACTCTGATAGGTGAATCCGCCGAACGGCCGCGCGGACGTCCCCGCCGCCTTGCGAGGCCGCGAACCGCACCCGTACAAGATCCCCAACAGAAGTTACCGCCCGGTAGAACACCGGGCGCGAGGGATCGGGGACCACTCATGGACATCGCCACCACGACGACCCGTACGCCCGAGGCCACGACCATGGCCACGGCCCCGGCTACGGCTACGGCTACGGCCCCGGCTACGGCCCTGGCCACTGCCCTGGCCGCGACCCGCCCCCGGACGCCCCGCCCCCGCTCCGCACCCCGCGGACCTGCCGGCACCCGCCCCCGCGGCGCCGCCGGCACCCGCCCCGGAACGGCGTCCCCACCCGCCCGTACGGCACCGCGCGTCCTCCCGACCCACGCCCACTTCGCCGAGCGCCTGCTGCTCGTCCTGAGCGGTCAGCGGCCCGTGCACTGGATGCTGGGCCAGACCGTGGGAGAGGCGTACGAGCAGCTGGTCCAGCTCGCCCCCACGACCCCCTTCGGAGGTCCGGGCATCCGCCCCGTGCTCCGCAGCTGCCGGGCCCAGCCCGCCCAGGACGCCCTGGAGGCGTTCGCCAGCATCGCCACGGACCGGGGCGTACGCGCCATGGCCTTCCGCCTCGAACTCGGCGCCGACCGCCGCTGGCGCTGCGCCGCCGTCGAACTGGACGGCCTCCACGCGCGCGTGCCCGCCCAGTCCCGGACGGCCGGTCGATGACCGTCCCGGCCAAGACGAAGGGGCCGGCCACCTCACCAGGTGCCCGGCCCCTCCTCCCCACCAGGGGGGTTACTTCTTGCGGCGACGCCCGCCGCTGCTCTTCTGCGCCTTGCGACGCTCCGCGCGCGTCAGCCCGTCTCCGGCGCCGGCGTCCTCGCTCACGAAGTCGCCCTCGACGACGCTGCCGTCACCGTCCACCTTGGGCGCGGTGAAGTGCAGCCGGTCCGGGCGCTGCGGAGCCTCCAGGCCCTTGGCGCGGATCTCCGGACGTCCGGCGGGAGCCGGCACCGCGTCCTTGGTGAGGGAGGGAGCCGCGTCCTGCACCGGGACCTCCTCGACCTGCTGCTCGACCTGGACCTCCAGGTTGAACAGGTAGCCGACGGACTCCTCCTTGATGCCCTCCATCATCGCGGTGAACATGTCGAAGCCCTCGCGCTGGTACTCGACCAGCGGGTCCTTCTGCGCCATCGCGCGCAGGCCGATGCCCTCCTGGAGGTAGTCCATCTCGTAGAGGTGCTCGCGCCACTTGCGGTCGAGCACGGAGAGGACCACGCGACGCTCCAGCTCGCGCATGATGTCTGAGCCCAGCGACTTCTCCCGGGCGTCGTACTGCTCGTGGATGTCGTCCTTGACCGACTCGGCGATGAACTCGGCCGTGATGCCCGCGCGGTCGCCGGCCGCGTCCTCCAGCTCGTCCACGGTCGCCTTCACCGGGTAGAGCTGCTTGAACGCGTTCCAGAGCCGGTCGAGGTCCCACTCCTCCGCGAAGCCCTCGGCGGTCTCCTGGCGGATGTAGTCGTCGATCGTGTCGTCCATGAAGTGCTGGATCTGCTCGTGCAGGTCCTCGCCCTCCAGGACGCGGCGACGCTCGCCGTAGATGACCTCACGCTGGCGGTTGAGGACCTCGTCGTACTTCAGGACGTTCTTACGCGTCTCGAAGTTCTGGGTCTCGACCTGGGACTGCGCGGAGGCGATGGCGCGCGTGACCATCTTGTTCTCGATCGGCACGTCGTCCGGCACGTTGGCCATGGCCATGACGCGCTCGACCATCTGGGCCTTGAACAGCCGCATCAGGTCGTCGCCGAGGGAGAGGTAGAAGCGGGACTCGCCCGGGTCGCCCTGACGGCCGGAACGGCCGCGCAGCTGGTTGTCGATCCGGCGCGACTCGTGGCGCTCGGTGCCCAGCACGTACAGCCCGCCGAGGTCCTTGACCTCCTCGAACTCCGCCTTCACGGCCTTCTCGGCACGCTCCAGGGCGCCGGGAAGGGCCGCAGCCCACTCCTCGACGTGCTCGACCGGGTCCAGGCCCGCCTGGCGCAGCTCCGCCTCGGCGAGGTCGTCCGGGTTGCCGCCGAGCTTGATGTCGGTGCCTCGGCCGGCCATGTTCGTGGCGACGGTGACGGCGCCCTTGCGGCCCGCCTGGGCGACGATCGTCGCCTCACGGTCGTGCTGCTTGGCGTTGAGCACCTCGTGCTGGATGCCGCGCTTGGAGAGCTGCTGCGAGAGGTACTCGGACTTCTCGACCGACGTCGTACCGACGAGGATCGGCTGGCCCTTCTCGTGCTTCTCCGCGATGTCGTCGACGACGGCGGCGAACTTGGCGACCTCGGTCCGGTAGATCAGGTCCGACTGGTCCTTGCGGATCATCGGCCTGTTCGTCGGGATCGGGACGACACCCAGCTTGTAGATCTGGTGGAACTCGGCGGCCTCGGTCATGGCCGTACCGGTCATGCCGGAGAGCTTGTCGTAGAGGCGGAAGAAGTTCTGCAGGGTGATCGTGGCGAGCGTCTGGTTCTCGTCCTTGATGTCCACCCCTTCCTTCGCCTCGATCGCCTGGTGCATGCCCTCGTTGTAGCGGCGGCCGGCGAGGATACGGCCGGTGTGCTCGTCGACGATCATGACTTCGCCGTCCATGACGACGTAGTCCTTGTCGTTCTTGAACAGCTCCTTGGCCTTGATGGCGTTGTTCAGGTACCCGACGAGCGGGGTGTTCACCGACTCGTAGAGGTTGTCGATGCCCAGCCAGTCCTCGACCTTGGCGACGCCGGACTCGTGGATGCCGACGGTCCGCTTCTTCTCGTCGACCTCGTAGTCGCCGGTCTCCTCGATGCCCTTGAGCGGGTTGCCGGCCTCGCCGCGGGAGAGGCGGGTGACCAGCTTCGCGAAGTCGCCGTACCACTTGGTGGCCTGGTCGGCCGGGCCGGAGATGATCAGCGGCGTACGGGCCTCGTCGACCAGGATGGAGTCGACCTCGTCGACACAGGCGAAGTTGTGGCCGCGCTGGACGAGTTCGTCCTTGGACCACGCCATGTTGTCGCGCAGGTAGTCGAAGCCGAACTCGTTGTTCGTGCCGTACGTGATGTCGCAGGCGTACTGCTCGCGACGCTGGGCCGGCGTCATGTTGGCCAGGATGCAGCCGACCTTCAGGCCCAGGAACTTGTGGACGCGGCCCATCATCTCGGAGTCGCGCTCGGCCAGGTAGTCGTTCACCGTGATCAGGTGCACGCCCTTGCCGGACAGCGCGTTCAGGTACGCGGGGAGCGTGCCGACGAGGGTCTTGCCCTCACCGGTCTTCATCTCGGCCACGTAGCCGAGGTGGAGGGCGGCGCCGCCCATCAGCTGCACGTCGTAGTGACGCTGGCCGAGGACGCGCTTGGCGGCCTCGCGGACGGTCGCGAAGGCCTCGGGGAGCAGGTCGTCGAGGCTCTCACCGTCGGCGTACCGCTGCTTGTACTCATCGGTGAGCGCCCGCAACTCGGCGTCGGAGAGGTTGACGAAGTCCTCTTCGATGGAGTTGACCTGGTCCGCGATGCGGTGCAGTTTGCGCAGGATCTTGCCTTCGCCTGCACGCATGAGCTTGTTGAAGACGGACACTGAGGCTGGTCTCCTTGCCGGTCGGGCCTGGCACTGGGTCGTGTGATGGACTCGGGCGCGGGCACGGCAGGTGGTCCCCACCGCAACGGCCATCGTAAGCGAGACCGCCGCCGCGTCGGGAGGCCCGAAGGGCCGGAGCGTCACCGCTGCCCGGAATGAGAACGCACGAGACGCTCCGAAGGTGCCGCCGGGCCCGAAAAGCGTTCGTTTGCGGGTCCGGGTATCCGGGATCCGGAAGTGTCCGCTCCGGGCGTGGGACTTCCGGGATGCGAAAAGTGTTCGACCCATGGGGGCCCCGAGGCCAAAATTCGTCCATGGAGCCCACGACACTGACCACGGAACGCCTCACCCTCGGCCCGTTCGGCCCGGAGGACGCCGCCGAGGTCCACGCCATCTGCCAGGACCCGGACATCCAGCGCTGGACGACGATTCCGTCGCCGTACGGGCTCCAGGACGCCGAGTTCTTCCTGAACCGCATGGTCCCGGACGGCTGGCGCAACGACACCGAGTACCCCTTCGCCGTGCGGCTGCACGAGGGCGGCCCGATCCTGGCCGCCATCTCCCTGCACAACCCGCGCGCGGGGAGCTGGGAGGTCGGCTTCTGGACGGCGAAGGAGCACCGGGGCCGCGGCTACATGACGGAGAGCGTCCTCGCCCTCGCCCGCTGGGCCTTCACCGACCTGGCCTGTACGCGTCTGGAGTGGCGGGCCGAGGTCGGCAACACCGGCTCGCGGGCGACGGCCGAGAAGGCCGGGTTCCGGATCGAGGGCGTCCTGCGGTCCGCGCTGCCGAACAAGGGAGTCCTCAGGGACGCCTGGGTCGGCGCTCTCCTCCCCTCGGACCTGGGCCTCCCCAGCCCCCTGCCCTACCTGCCGGCCGCCCGCTCCGAGGCCTGAGCGCCACCCCGGGCCCGCCCGGACCTGTCCGGTCCGGGCCCGAGTGTCGGTGCCGCCCTCTAGGGTGCGGATCATGACCACTGTGCCGCCGCCCGTCGCCGAACTGTCCGCGGACGAAGCCCGCCGGATCGCCCTGCGCGCCCAGGGATTCCTGGGCGCCCCCGACCGCCGCGCGGGAGTGCGGGGCGTCCTGCGCCACCTGGGTCAGGTCCAGCTCGACACGATCTCCGTCCTGGCGCGCTCGCACGAGCTGATCCCGTACGCCCGCCTGGGCGCCGTGGGCCGTACGACGGTCGAGAAGGCGTACTGGACCGACGTCCACGCCTTTGAGTACTGGTCGCACGCGGCCTGCATCCTGCCCGTCGAGGAGTGGCCGCTCTTCGCCTTCCGGCGCCGCGCCTACCGCTCCCGTCCGCAGTGGTACCACCACCTCCCGGACGGTGCCTACGACGCGGTGATCAAGCAGCTGCGGACCGAGGGGCCGCAGACGGCGACGGAGCTCGGCGGCGCGAAGAACAAGGGCGAGTGGTGGGACTGGTCCGAGTCGAAGGTCGCCGTCGAGCGGGCGCTGATGTACGGCGAGGTGGTGTGCACCGAGCGGCGCGGCTGGAAGCGGGTCTACGACCTGGCCGAGCGGGCGATCCCGGGCGCCGTGCTCCACGACGACCTGGACGACACCGAGTGCCTCCGGCGCCTGGTACGGCAGGCGGGTGAGGCGCTGGGCGTGGGCACGCGCGCGGACATCGCCGACTACCACCGGCTGAAGAGCGAGCAGTTCGACAGGGTCGTGGAGGCGTCGGGTCTGGTCCCGGTCGCGGTGGCGGGCTGGTCCAAGCCGGCCTGGGCGGATCCGGCTGCGCTGGCGAGCGAGCCGCGCGGCCGGCACCGTACGACGCTGCTGTCGCCGTTCGACTCGCTGATCTGGGAGCGGGCGCGGACGGAGCGGATCTTCGGCTTCACGCACCGCCTGGAGGCGTACGTGCCGAAGCAGAAGCGCGTGCACGGCTACTTCGCGATGCCGCTGCTCTCGGGCGGCAGGCTGCTGGGCCGGGTCGACCCCGCGCGCGAGGGCAGCACGCTGGTGGCCCGCCAGGTGTCGCTGGACACCCCCAAGGCGGTCGGCCCGATGGCGCAGGCGCTGCGCGAGGCGGCCGAGTGGGTGGGCTGCGACGCCGTACGGATCGAGCGCACGAACCGCCCGGACCTGACCCCCGCCCTGACCGCGGCCCTCACCTGATCTCGAGGATCTTCTCCCGCATCGCGTAGACGACGGCCTCCATCCTGGAGTGCAGCTGCAGCTTCTCCAGGATGTTCCGCACGTGGTTCTTCACCGTGTTCTCGGAAATGAACAGCTCCTTCGCGATGTCCCGGTTGTTCATCCCGGTCGCGACGAGCTTGAGGACCTCCAGCTCGCGGTCGGTCAGCCGCGGCGCCGGGACGAGCCGGCGCTCGTCCGTGCGCTGGATCATCGACTTGAATTCGGTGAGGAGCTTGGACGCCATCGAGGGGCTGATCTGCGACTGCCCGTCGGCCACCGCGCGAATCGCGGTCGCGACCTCGTCGGTGGAAATCTCCTTCAGGAGATATCCGGTCGCCCCCGCCTTGATCGCGTCGTAGAGATCGGCCTCCTCGTCGCTGATCGTCAGCATGATGATCTTCGCGCTGGGAGCCACCTCCTTGATGGAGGTGCAGGCCTCGATGCCGCCCCGCTTCGGCATCCGGACATCCATCAGGACGATGTCGGGCAACAGATCCGCCGCCTTGTCGACGGCTTCGGCCCCGTCACCGGCCTCTCCGACGACCTGGATGTCCTCCTCCTGGGCGAGGACGATCTCCAGGCCCCGGCGGAAGAGGGCATGGTCGTCCACCACAAGGACCCGGATCGGCTCTTTGCGGGACTCCCCGCTGTCCGATTCCGATCCCCCGGGGATGGCCGCGCCATCGGACTCCCGCCCGCTGTGCACCGGCCCGAAGCTGTCCGCCATCGTTCCTCCCCCTGAAGGCCGTGGCCTGAATTCGTGTTCGGTCCTTCAACCTCTGCTCTCGGACCAGAGGTTGGCGTGCACGCCATGATTTCATGCCCGGGCGACGACGCGGTGATCCCGTGGGAGCACGGGGGTGCCCCTGGGGGCGCATGGGGCGCTCCAGGGGCACCGTGACGGACAGATATGGGTGTGGTCCTGCGGCTGTGGGTCAGCCGCCGAGGGCACCACCGGCGCCGCCACCCTCGGCGAGCGGGTCGCTCTCCAGATGGATGACGCCGTAGTCGTACGCGTGCCGCCGGTAGACGACACTCGGCTGCTTCGTGTCGGAGTCGACGAACAGATAGAAGTCGTGTCCCACGAGCTCCATCTCGTAGAGCGCCTGGTCGAGGGTCATCGGGGCGGCCCTGTGCGTCTTCTCCCGGACCACCAGGGGGCCTTCGCCCTGCACTTCGATCGAGCCCATCATCGTGGTGGGCACTTCACCGGTCTCCTCGGCGACCAGCTGGCCGTTCCCGTTGAGCTGGGCCACGCCCGGCACCACGTCGGCCACCTCGGCCGCGGACAGCCTTCCGTTGCCGCGGCGCGTGTACCGCTTGTCGTGCTGCTTGCGCAGTCGCGCCTCGAGCTTGCCGTGGGCGAGGTCGAGCGCTGCGTACGGGTCGCCTGCCGCCGCTTCCGCCCGGATGACCGGGCCTCGGGAATGGACGGTGATCTCCACACGGTCGGACCGGTCGGCCTGCCGCGGGTTGTGCTCCTTGGACACCTCGACGTCGAGGCTGATCACCTTGCCGTCGAGCTTCTGGATCTTCTCCAGCTTCAGCTTCTCGGCCACGTGCTTGCGGAACCGCTCGGGCACCTCGGTCTTGCGGCCCTTGACGACGATGTCCACGCAGAACTCCGTTCCCGGATCGCTCAGATCGGCTCCTAGGCCGCTGAGCTTCTCCCTTTGCACCAGACTCCGGTGAATGCCGGAGCCTCGGACTTGGCGACGTTCACCTCCTCCTCCCCAGCCGGGGAGATCCCCACCCCACCAATCTGAGGTTAATTCGCCCTGAACTCCTGTCCTGAAGGCGCACCCGTGCATTCGGTGAGGCGTAGCATTCGCCACTCCTCACAACCGAACATAGCTCGTTCGGTCGGGTGTCGGCACCCGCTGCAGCCACATACCTCCGTACGGGTGTTTTCACCTCTCATCACCTGCAACGATGCAACTCGCCAGTCGGTTCCGGTTTATATCGAACGACAGTGGCGAACAGGCGACCACCGCGGCCGCGGGCCGTACGAATCGGCTCTCCGTTCCGCCTTCGTCCAAACCCGGTATGAACGGCGGGTGTACGGCACCGAGTGCCCGCGCCGCCTCCGCCAACGAGGCTCCCGTGGTCATCAGATCGTCCACCAGAACCACCCGCCCGCGCTCGACGAGCCGCGCGCCGCCCGCCACGACCTCCAGCGCCCCGGCCAGGTTGGCGAACCGCGCAGGCGCGCCGAGCCCCGACTGGTCCGCGACTCCGCGGCGCTGGCGCAGCACGGGAATCACCCGAGCGGCCCGCCCCCGACGGCGCAACCGGCCTGCGGCGGCCAGCGCGATGCGCCGGGTCGGATCGTGGCCACGCGCCCGCACCGAGCGACGGGACGAGGGCACCGGTACGAGGAGAAGGGGGAGGGCCCCCGGGCCGTCACAGTGCCCGGCAGCGGCTTCCACGGCGCCCGCGAGCGCGGACCCGAGGGGTCCCGCCAGGGAGAGCGCGCCACGTTCCTTGTGCGCGAGCAGCACGGAACGCACGGCGCCGGCGTACGGAGCGGCGGCATGCACGCGCGGCAGCCCGGCCGGCTCCGGGAGCGGACGGACCCGGCGCGGCCCCCGGCCGGTCAGCTCCGCCCGGCAGGACGGGCACAACTCCGTACGGGGCCTGCCGCAGCCTCCGCAGGCGACCGGCAGCACCAGTCCGGCGATCTCGCGCCACCACCCCCGCATGGCTCCACTGTCCTCCTGCGGGACCGGCCCGGCCACCCCTGTGGACAACGGCCCCGGCCCCCTGTGGACAAGGGGCGGCACGGTGCCGCACGCACGGCACGGTGCGGCTTTCCCCGGGCTCACCCGGTCGGGCGACTACCCCGGGTAGACCGGCGAGGAACCCGCGATCTTGACCAGTCGCTGCCAGTTCGCGCCCGGCACGAGCCGCACGATGCCGTCGTTGCCGGAGTCGGCCACCACCGGGGCCTTGTCGTCGTTGGGCGCGGCCACCGCCGTCACCCCGTTGAGCCCCGGCAGCACCGAGGTCGCCGAGGTCGCCCCGTCCGTCTGGACGTACCGGACCTGCTGGACCCCGCCGGCCTCCTTGCCGACGACCACGAGCCTGCTCGGCCCGGCCCAGGACACGGCCGTCACGGCCTCCATGCGCGGCGCCACCGGCTGCAGGTCCGCGACCGACACGGTCACCCCCGCCCCGTCGGCCTCGCGCTCCACGCGCCCGATCTTCAGCGCGGTGCTGCCGTCCTTCTCCTTCAGGACGAGGGCCATCCGCACGCCGTCCGCCGAGACCCGCAGCGACTGGACGCGCGCGCCGTCCGTCAGCCAGGGAGCCCGTACCTCCACGGGTGTGCCCTCGCCGTCCGGCACCATCCACAGCCGCGGCTTCACGGGGTTGCGGTCCGCGACCCACAGGTCCCCGCGGCCGTCCCAGCTCGGCGCGGACAGCCGGTCGTCGGGCCGGGCCGCGGTGCTGGTCACCAGCGCCGGGCGCAGCTCGTGGTCGGTGAGGATCGACGCCACGCGCAGCTCGCGCCCGTCCTTGCCGACCCCGGCCGCGCGGCTCTCGTCCCGGTCGACCGCGACCGACCGCAGCGGCGTCGCGCCCTTCCCGAACGGCCCCGGCGACACGTCCGCCTCCGCGTCCTCCTTGCCACCGACCGGCAGCGTCTTCAGCGAGCCGTGCTCGTCGACGAAGAACGGGTTCTCCGCCAGGCCCGAATCGCGCACCGGCGCGAACTCCTCGGCCTGCGCCTTGGAGAGCACGCACAGCCGCCCGCCGTCGGAACCCCGCTGGAGCTCCACCTGCTCGACCCGTACGGACGTCAGATCGCCGAGCGTGAAGAGCAGCTGTGCCGCCATCCGCCGGCACACCTCCCCGCCCACCCGGTCGGCCTTGGCGTTGAGCGGCACCTTCAGCGTGGACTGGTCGTCCGTCGCGAGCGTGGTGACGCCCTCCTTCAGCTCCGTACCGGACGGGAAGCGTGAATCGACGGCCGGCTTCAGCCAGTTCGTCGGCCCCTCCAGGAGCGCCTTCACCGTCTGGGTCACCGGATCCATCCGGGTCACCGGGTCCTGCCGCTGCCGGATGTACACCGGGTCGGCGACGACCCAGTCCTCCCCCGAGGCGAAGTAGTACGTGTTGACGGAACGGTAGTTGCGCTGGAAGTCGGCCTCGCTGAGGACGAGCCCGGACGGCAGGTGGTCGATGCGCCACTCCCGGCCCTTGCCGTCCGCGGCGGGCTGCTGCACGACGTGGATGAAGTCCTTGTACTCGGCCGGGTTCCTCGGCTGGTAGGCGTGCCGGGCGTCCACGGTCGCGATCTGCCGGCCGCGGATCGGATAGGACCGGCCCTCGTTCTCCGCGTCGGCGAGCCGGTCCGCCTGCTCACGGTCCGGCGCGGTCGTCAGCACGGTGATGCTCTGCTCCGGCTTCCAGGCCCGTGCCGCCTGGTTCGTCAGATACTTCCTGGCCGTGGCGAAACCCGGATCGTCACTGGTCATCGCCTCCAGGAAGCCGTCGACGATCTCGTCGGGCTGCGCGTTCTCCCGCGGCTGCACGGCGTAGACCCGGACCTGCGAGTCGCCCGGATTGGACGCCTTCACCTGCTGTACGTCCCCGCTGTCGGGCATCGTCGCGCAGCCGGCCACCAGCAGCCCCCCGCACGCCAGCAGCAGGCTCGTCCGCACCGGGCGGGCGGACGAGCGCGCGGCAGCGGCCGCCCCGCTGTCGACGGCCGCCTTCCGCTCTCCTCGGAAGTCAGCGCCCACGTGTCCCGTCCTCCCCCTCGGCGTGCGTCGACGCCCTCGCCTCGCTGCTGCTCTCCGCCTGGGTCGTCGCCCGGGCGACGACCCGGGCGCCACTGCCCGGCAGCGCCGTCGGATCCGCCGTGGCCCGCGGCACCGGCGGCATCCGCGGCGGTACGGGCAGGGCGGGGCGGTCGCCCGCGGTCTGCACCGGCAGCGCCACCTGACGCCGGTCGCCGTCCCCCGTCCGCCCTTCGGTCCGCCCCTGGGCCGGGGTCCGGACCTGAGCCTGCTCACGGCTGCGCCGCGAGTCCTCCGGCTCCAGGGGTATCGGGGATCCGCGCAGCGGCTCGTCCGCGGTGCGCGGCAGGGTGAGCCGGAACTGCGAGCCGCCACCGGGTTCACCCCAGGCCTGGAGCCAGCCGCCGTGCAGCCGCGCGTCCTCCACCGCGATCGACAGGCCGAGGCCCGTCCCGCCGGTGGTACGCGCCCGCGCCGGGTCGGCCCGCCAGAACCGGTTGAACACCCGGGTCGCCTCGCCCGGCTTGAGTCCCACCCCGTAGTCCCGCACGGCCACCGCGACGGCCCCGCCGGCCGCGGCCAGCTTGACGATCACATCCCGGCCCTCGCCGTGCTCGACCGCGTTGACCACCAGGTTGCGCAGCACCCGCTCGACCCGCCGGGCGTCGGCCTCGGCCACGACCGGCTGCTCGTCGCCGACGACGACGATCCGGCCGCCCTTGCGCTCGGCGAGCGGCTCGGCACCGCCGATCACCCGCCGTACCACCTGGCGCAGGTCTATCGGCTCGGCCTCCAGGGCCGCCGCCCCCGCGTCGAAGCGGCTGATCTCCAGCAGATCGGCGAGCAGCGACTCGAACCGGTCCAGCTGGTCGCCGAGGAGCTCGGCGGAGCGCGCGGTGACGGGATCGAAGTCGACGCGGGCCTCGTGGATGACGTCGGCCGCCATCCGGACCGTCGTCAGCGGCGTGCGCAGCTCGTGCGACACGTCCGAGACGAACCGCCGCTGCATCCGCGACAGCTCCTCCAGCTGCTGGATCTTGAGCTGAAGGTTCTGCGCCATCTTGTTGAAGGCCTCACCGAGCCGGGCGATGTCGTCCTCGCCGGTGACCTTCATCCGCTCCTGCAGCCGGCCCGCGGAGAGCCGCTCGGCCACCCCTGCGGCCATCCGCACGGGGGTGACGATCTGGCGGACCACGAGCCAGGCGATGGCCCCGAGCAGGACGACCACGAAGAGCCCGGCGGTCGCCAGGGTGCCCTTGACCAGGGTGAGGGAGTCCTCCTCCTGCGCCAGCGGGAAGAGGTAGTACAGCTCGTACTGGGTGCCCTCGGCGTCGTTGAGCCGCTTGCCGATCACCAGCGCGGACTCGGCTTCCTTGCCGTTGGTGTAGTGGATCCGCGTGTACTTCTGGAACGTGCCCGCGCCCTGGGCGACGGAGTGCCGCAGGTCGCCGGGGATGCTGGTGTCCGGGTTGACCTCGCCGGAGGCGCGCGCGCCACGGCTCGCGGGCCCGTCGGAGTCCTCCATGGAGAGCGCGACCACGTTGAACGCGCTCTGGCCACCACTGGCGAGCTGCTCGACCAGCGTGGAACGCCAGGTGAGCGAGGAACCCGCGCGCCCGCCCTCCTGCCCGCCCGGCCCGGACGGCGTGGTCGCCGCCTTGTCCTGGGCGGCGGAGAACCCGCCGGCGGCCTGGCTCTGGGCGGCCCTCTCCTTGGCGTCGAGGAGACCGTTACGCACCTGGCCGATGACGACCAGGCCGAGCAGCAGCACGACACCCAGCGACATCAGCAGGGTGCCCGCGACGACGCGGAGCTGGATGTTCCGCCGCCACAGCCGTACGGCGGGGAGCAGCGGACGCCGCACCCAACGCGCGAGGAGCCGGAGGGCGGACCCACCCGGCGCCGCGTCCTGAAGCAGACGGCCGAATCGCGAGCCCCCCCGTCCCGGTCCGGCAGCCCGCCCCGTCCGGACTCCCGGGTCCCCGGGCTTCGGAGCAGTACTGCCAACGCTCATGTCAGCTCGGCCCCGCCTTGTACCCGACACCGCGGACGGTCACCACGATCTCCGGCCGCTCCGGGTCCTTCTCGACCTTCGAGCGCAGCCGCTGGACGTGCACGTTCACCAGCCGGGTGTCGGCAGCGTGCCGATAGCCCCAGACCTGCTCGAGCAGGACCTCACGGGTGAACACCTGCCACGGCTTACGGGCCAGGGCGACGAGCAGGTCGAACTCGAGCGGCGTGAGGGCGATGGACTGCCCGTCCCGCTTCACGGAGTGGCCGGCCACGTCGATGACCAGGTCGCCGATGGCGAGCTGCTCGGGCGCGGGCTCCTCCGACCTCCGCAGCCGCGCCCGGATACGGGCGACGAGCTCCTTCGGCTTGAACGGCTTGACGATGTAGTCGTCGGCCCCGGACTCGAGCCCCACCACCACGTCGACGGTGTCGCTCTTGGCGGTCAGCATGACGATGGGCACGCCGGACTCGGCCCTGATCAGCCGGCACACCTCGATGCCGTCCCTGCCGGGCAGCATCAGGTCCAGCAGCACCAGGTCCGGCTTGGCCTCGCGGAATGCGGCGAGCGCCTTGTCGCCGTCCGCAACGAACGACGGCTCGAACCCTTCACCCCGCAGCACGATGCCGAGCATCTCGGCCAGTGCGGTGTCGTCGTCGACGACGAGAACGCGTCCCTTCATATCGACATCATCCCATTTCCGTATCAGTCTCAAGGCGGCTGGTGAGATACCTCACTGACCAGCGGCAACGTCGGTGATCGTCCACCGCAGGTCACCCCTGTGCGTGGGCGTTGATGTCAGACATGGACCCGTAGCCCCCGTCGGCCGTCCTGAACCGTACCCCGAGCACCCTCCCCTGGCCCATGACCGAATCCGGCCCCACCCCCTCACCGCCACCGAAAGGCGGGTTCCGCGCCCCGTTTGTGGCACTGACCGGCCATCCGCCCCTTCTGCGCCCCGGCCCTCCCGAAACCAAGGTCAGAAGGTGGTACCGGCCCCGGCCCACCGGCGGGCCCCTCGTGGCACGATGGCTCACGGCCCGCCGCCCCGCACGGGGATCGGCCACTGAGACCGCGCCGGCTCTCCGAGCCGGCCCCGCGACCATTCCTCGAGGTGGACGACCGTGAACGACACTCCGGGCTGGACCTCGCCCGGATCTGCTCCCTCCGACGGCCAGGACGGTTCCGGGGTCCCCCGGCCCACCACGCCCGGTGACGCGAACGGCTCCGCCCCCCAGTGGTCCAAGGATCAGCCGCCCGCCGGCCAGTGGTCCCCGCCGACCGCCCCCGTCCCCGGCCAGGGCGGACCGCCCGCCCCCGGACCGGCCCAGAACTGGGGCGGCCGCCCGCCGTACGGGAACTGGGGCAAGCCGCCGGCCGCCAAGCCCGGAGTGATCCCCCTGCGCCCCCTGGGCCTGGGCGAGATCCTCGACGGCGCGGTCTCCACGATGCGCACCTACTGGCGCACGGTCCTGACGATCACGGTCACCGTCGCGGTGATCTCCCAGGTCGCCGACATCCTCGCCCAGCGCTACCTCGTCCCGACGCCGCCCGAGATCAACCCGGACGCGAGCCCGAGCGAGGCCATGGCTCAGCTCGGCGACACGCTGCAGACGAGTCTCATCGCCTCCGTCCCGGCGATCCTCATCCTTCTGATGGCCACCCTCGTGAGCGCCGCCCTGCTCACCGTGGTCATCAGCCGCGCCGTCCTCGGCCGGCCGGTCTCCATCGGTGCCGCCTGGCGGGAAGCCCGCCCCCGGCTGCTCCAGCTGTTCGGGCTGACCCTGCTGCTGCCCCTGATCGGCGCGGCCGTCATGCTCGTCGCACTGCTGCCCGGCACCCTGCTCGGTGACGAGGCCGGCGGCGCGCTCGTCGCCCTCGGCGCTCTCGGCGGCCTGGTGGCGGTCGTCTGGCTGATGGTCCGCTTCAGCCTGGCCTCCCCCGCCCTGATGCTGGAGCGGCAGGGCATCGTCTCCTCCCTGAAGCGCTCGGCGAAGCTCGTCCAGGGCTCCTGGTGGCGCATCTTCGGCATCACGCTGCTCACGCAGCTGCTGCTCTTCATCATGGCGATGATCATCGCGATCCCGTTCGCGATCATCGGGATCGCCGCCGACGGCCAGGGATTCAGCGGCCTGGTCTCGGGCTCCACCCCCGAGTTCGGCTGGACCTTCCTGATCGTCACCGGCATCGGCGGCGTCATCACCAACGCGATCGCGTACCCGATCTCGGCCGGGGTGACCGTCCTCCTCTACATCGACCAGCGCATCCGCCGCGAAGCCCTGGACCTCGAACTCGCCCGCGCCGCCGGTGTCCCCGGCTACGGACCCGCCCCCGGCGACCCCGCCACCGGAGGCTGACGGGGTGATCCACACGGGGGGCACGACCACGGCGCGGCTGCCGCTACGCGGCGCCGACGACGTACCGGTGGACGTACCTCGCGTCCCCGCCCGGGAGGCGGCGGAGCGGGAACTGTCCAAGCCGATGTACCACGAGAACGACCCGAGCCTGCTCGAACGGGGCCTCGACCGCTTCTGGAAGTGGGTCGGCGGGCTCTTCGACGCCGCCTCGGGGGCAACCCCGGGCGGCCTGCTCGGGCTTCTCGCGATCGTCGTCGTCGTGCTCGCCCTGGTCGGTGCGCTGTGGTGGCGGCTCGGCACCCCGCAGCCCGCATCCTCCACCGGCGACTCCCTCTTCGACGACGGCCCCCGCACCGCCGACGAGCACCGGACGAGCGCCGCCCGGCACGCCGCCGCCGGACGCTGGAACCAGGCGCTCCAGGAGCGGATGCGGGCGATCGTCCGTTCCCTCGAGGAGCGCGCCCTCCTCGACCCCCGCCCCGGCCGCACGGCCGACGAGGCAGCCGCCGAGGCGGCACGCAGCCTGCCCTCGCACACCGACGAACTCCGCGCCGCGGCCCGCTCCTTCGACGACGTCACATACGGCGGCCGGACCGCCGACGAGTCCGCGTACCGCCGCGTCGAGGAACTCGACACCGCCCTGGAGCGGACCAGGCCGACCCTCGACACCGACGCCGCGGGAGCCCCCGCATGAGCCGGCCGCCCACGAGCACCACATCGACCTCGCTCGGTCCCCGCCAGATCTGGGGCCGGGCCCGCGTCGTCCTCCTCATCCTCGGACTGGTCGTCATCGGCGGCGTCATCCTCGCGACCGTGCGCTCCACCGACCACCACGGCCACCTCGATCCCCGCTCCGCGGACCCCAACGGCAGCCGCGCCGTCGCCGAGATCCTCAAGGCCCAGGGCGTCACCCTCCAGGTGGTCACGACCCTCGACGAGGTCACCGCCGCCACCGGAGGCGACAGCACCCTCCTGGTCACGACACCGGACCTGCTGACCGGCCATCAGCAGTCCACACTGCGCCAGGCCATGAACACCTCCGACGGCCGCACCGTCCTCGTCGGCGCCGGCCGTCCCTCGCTCGACACCCTTGCTCCCGGCGTCACCGCCGACACCAGCACATCGGTGACGAGCCGCGAACCCGCCTGCGCCCTCCCCGCCGCCGTCAGCGCCGGCCCCGTCGACATCGGCGGCGAGCGATACATCACGGACGCCACCGGCGCGACCGCCTGCTACCCCGGAGGGGGCCTGGCCACCCTGGTCGTCCTCCCGGCCCCCGAAGGCGGCGACACCGTCCTCCTCGGCTCCCCCGACATCCTCTTCAACGAGCGTCTCGACCAGCAGGGCAACGCCTCGCTCGCCCTGCAACTCCTCGGCTCCCGCCCTCATCTCGTCTGGTACCTCCCTTCCCTCTCCGATGCCTCCGCCACCGAGGGCGAGACCCCCGAGGGCACCACCGGCGGCTTCCTCGCACTCGTCCCCTCGGGCTGGCTCTGGGGCACACTCCAACTCGCCCTCGCCGCCGTCCTCGTCGCCGTCTGGCGAGGCCGACGCCTGGGCCCGCTGGTCACCGAACCCCTCCCGGTGGCCGTCCGCGCATCCGAAGCCACCGAGGGCCGCGCCCGCCTCTACCGCAAGGGCAACGCGCGCGACCGCGCCGCCACCGTCCTGCGCACCGCGACCCGCACCCGGGTCGCCCCTCTTCTCGGCGTCGCCGCTCAGGACGCCCACGCGCCCGAGACCCTGCTCCCCGCACTCTCGGCCCGGCTCTCCGGGACCACCACGGACGCCAGGGACCTTCTCTTCGGCCCGGCTCCCGCCGACGACGCCGCTCTCATCCGCCTGGCTGACCAACTCGACGCCCTCGAAAGAGAGGTACGCACCTCATGAGCGCCCCGACCCCCGAGACCGCCACGAACTCGGACAGCGCCCGCGCCTCCCTGGAGGCCCTGCGCACCGAGATCGCGAAGGCGGTGGTCGGCCAGGACCCCGCCGTCACCGGACTCGTCGTCGCCCTGCTCTGCCGGGGCCACGTCCTCCTCGAAGGCGTCCCCGGCGTCGCCAAGACGCTGCTGGTCCGCGCGCTCGCGGCCACGCTCGAACTGGACACCAAGCGCGTCCAGTTCACCCCCGACCTGATGCCGAGCGACGTCACCGGCTCCCTCGTCTACGACGCCCGCACCGCGGAGTTCTCCTTCCAGCCGGGCCCGGTCTTCACCAACCTGCTGCTCGCCGACGAGATCAACCGCACGCCCCCCAAGACCCAGGCCTCCCTCCTCGAGGCCATGGAGGAACGTCAGGTCACCGTCGACGGAACCCCCCGTCCCCTGCCCGACCCGTTCCTCGTCGCCGCCACCCAGAACCCCGTCGAGTACGAGGGCACCTATCCCCTCCCCGAGGCCCAACTCGACCGCTTCCTGCTCAAGCTGACGGTCCCGCTGCCCTCCCGTGCGGACGAGATCAACGTCCTGACCCGGCATGCGAACGGCTTCGATCCCCGCGACCTCAAGGCCGCCGGAGTCCGACCGGTCGCCGGCCCCGCCGAACTCGAGGCCGCCCGCGATGCCGTCGCCAAGACCTCGGTCTCTCCCGAGATCGCCGGCTACGTCGTCGATATCTGTCGTGCCACCCGTGAATCCCCCTCGCTCACTCTCGGCGTCTCCCCCCGAGGCGCCACCGCCCTGCTCTCGACCGCCCGCGCCTGGGCCTGGCTCACCGGCCGGGACTACGTCACCCCGGACGACGTGAAAGCCCTGGCGCTCCCCACTCTCCGCCACCGCGTCCAACTGCGCCCCGAGGCCGAGATGGAGGGCGTCACCGCCGACTCCGTCATCAACTCGATCCTCGCCCACGTCCCCGTACCCCGCTGAGAACGGCGCCCCATGGCCCTCACCGGACGAACCGCGTTGCTCGCCGCCCTCGGATCGCTCCCCGTGGGCATCCTCGTCCCCAGTTGGACGGGGATGCTCGCGGTCAACGCGCCCCTCTCACTCGCAATTCTGTGCGACTACGTGATGGCCGCGCCAGTGCGAAAGCTCCAGTTCACCCGAAGTGGTGACACAACAGTTCGACTGGGTGACGGCGCCTTCGTACAGCTCACCGTGACCAACCCGTCCCGCCGACGCCTCCGCGCCCAACTCCGCGACGCCTGGCCGCCCAGCAGTTGGCTCCCCGGCACCGAACAGACCGCCTCCCGACAGAGGTTGACCGTCCCAGCGGGCGAACGCCGGGCGCTCACCACAGCGCTCCGACCCACGCGCCGAGGCGACCGCCACGCCGCACGCGTCACCGTCCGCTCGTACGGCCCCCTCGGACTGGCCGCCCGCCAGGGCAACCACACGGTGCCGTGGACGGTCCGCGTCCTGCCGCCGTTCACCAGCCGCAAGCACCTGCCGTCGCGGTTGGCCCGCCTCCGCGAACTCGACGGCCGCACCAGCGTCCTGACCCGCGGCGACGGAACGGAGTTCGACAGCCTCCGCGAATACGTCCCGGGCGACGACACCCGCTCCATCGACTGGCGGGCCACCGCACGCCAGAACACCGTCGCCGTCCGCACCTGGCGCCCCGAGCGCGACCGGCACATCCTGATCGTCCTCGACACGGGTCGCACGTCGGCCGGCCGCGTCGGAGACGTGCCCCGTCTCGACGCCGCCATGGACGCGGCCCTTCTCCTCACGGCCCTCGCCTCACGGGCCGGCGACCGGGTCGACCTCCTGGCCTACGACCGCCGTCTCCGCGCCCACGTACAGGGCCGTTCCGCAGGCGACGTCCTGCCCGCCGTGGTGAACGCCCTCGCCACCGTCGAGCCCGAACTCGTGGAGACGGACGCCCGCGGCCTCGCGGCCACGGCCCTGGCCCGAGCCCCGCGCCGCTCGCTCCTCGTCCTGCTCACGAGCCTCGACGCCGCCCCGATCGAGGAGGGCCTTCTCCCGGTCCTCCCGCAGCTCACCCAGCGCCACACGGTCCTGGTGGCATCCGTCGCCGACCCGCACACCGACCGCATGGCCGCCGGCCGCGGCACAATCGACGCCGTGTACGAGGCGGCAGCCGCCACCCAGGCTCAGACCCAGCGCCACCGCACCGCGGACCAGCTCCGCCGGCATGGCGTCACGGTCGTCGACGCCACCCCGGAGAACCTCCCACCGGCCCTGGCGGACGCGTATCTCGCGCTCAAGGCGGCCGGCCGCCTGTAGCACCCGGCGACCGGCCACCGATTCTTTCCGCGGATCAGCGGAACAGGACAGAGGCCTCCCCGGCCGCCGCGCTGAAGGAGCCCGGGCAGAGGAACGAGCCCGAGACCTTGCTCGCCGTGAACGGCCTGTTCAGATACTTCCTGGTCGCCCCGTCGCGGTTCCAGACGATGTTGGTCGCCTTGTAGCGACAGGAGACGAACGACTGCTTTCCGGTGATGTCGATGGCGTCGGTCGTCGCGGTACCGGCAGCATCGTCGAAGGTGAAGGCCGGGTTGTTGTTGAGCGAGGCGGTGATGCCCCCGCCGCAGGCCAAATTGCCGCCCGGCTTGTTGATCGTGGCCCGGTCGACCGTGAGCGCGCTCGGCGGGTTGGCGCTGCTGCTGGCATTGGTCCAGCTGCAGGTGTTGCCAGCCACGACGATCACGCCGTCGACCTTGAGGTCCGCGGTGGTGTCGGCATACGCCGATGTGGACGCACCGATGCCGGCCGCGATCACCAGCGCGGCCAGTCCACTCAGTGTGGGGGTGTACTTCATGTCGCTCCTCCTTGCCACTGCGTTGTGGGTGGGGGGAACCCGAGTCGCCTGGCGGAGCCGCCCGGATTCGGAGTGCGCCACGAAGGGTGACACGACGATCATGAGATGTCATGGCCCGGTCAACTCTTGGCCAAAAGTAGCTGATCGCAAAAATGCCTCAACCCCCGGACCTGGTCCGGGGGTTGAGGCTAAAAATTGTTCGGCGGCGTCCTACTCTCCCACAGGGTCCCCCCTGCAGTACCATCGGCGCTGAAAGGCTTAGCTTCCGGGTTCGGAATGTAACCGGGCG